>SEAY01000032.1 GCA_004144865.1 Comamonadaceae bacterium | reverse complement strand
GGATGGACCATCTTGATGAACTGCTTGAGCATCTGCTCGGTGACGGTGAAGTCGGCGATCACGCCGTCCTTCATCGGGCGGATCGCCTCGATGTTGCCCGGCACCTTGCCCAGCATGGCCTTGGCCTCGTGGCCCACGGCCTGGATCGATTTCTTGCCCTGCGGACCGCCTTCGTGGCGAATGGCGACCACGGAAGGCTCGTCCAGGACGATGCCCTTGTCGCGCACGAAGATCAGGGTGTTGGCCGTGCCGAGGTCGATGGCCAGGTCCGTGGACAGGTAGCGTCGGAAAGCTCCGAACATGGGGGGAATCCTCTGTTTCTTCTGCGAAAGCGGCCGCTTTGCGCGGCCGTTGCACCTGACGGCGGAGCTCCGCTCGCCAACGCGGGATAATACCCCATCCCCTGTGCCGGACCCCCTGCGCGCCCGCCTGTTGCAGGGCCCCTGTGGCTCTGGCGCAATGACTTTTTCCACCATGTCCCTCAACGCCCAAGATATCGCCCGCATCGCCAACCTGGCGCGGCTGGAACTGCAACCGGATGAAAGCGAGCGCATGCTCGCCCAGATCAACGGCTTCTTCGCCATCGTGGAGAAGATGCGCGCCGTGGACACGACGGGGGTCGAGCCCCTCACCCACCCGGTGGCGGCCATCCAGGAAGTCGCCCTGCGCCTGCGGGAGGACGTGGCGAGCGAGCCGAACCAGCGCGAGGAGAACCAGAAGAGCGCCCCGGCGGTGGAGCGCGGCCTGTTCCTGGTGCCGAAGGTGATCGAATGAGCGGCCAACTCCACGAACTGGGCGTGGCCGAACTGGCCCGCCGGCTGCGCACCCGGGATGTCTCGGCGGTCGAGGCGGCGCAGCACTTCCTCGCCCGCGGGCAGGCCCACGCGAGCCTGGGGGCCTACCTGGCCACCGACGAACAGGCGACGCTGGCGCAGGCCCGGGCCGCGGATGCCCGCATTGCCGCGGGCGACGCGGCGCCGCTGGCCGGCGTGCCCATCGCGCACAAGGACATCTTCGTCACGCGCGACTTCCCCACCACCGCCGGTTCGAAGATGCTGGAGGGCTACCGCTCGCCCTTCGACGCCACGGTGGTGCGCAGGCTGGCGGAAGCCGGCGTGGTGACCCTGGGCAAGCTCAATTGCGACGAGTTCGCCATGGGTTCGTCCAACGAGAACTCCGCCTATGGCGCAGTCCGCAATCCGTGGGATGGCAGCCGCATCCCCGGCGGGTCCTCCGGCGGCAGCGCGGTGGCGGTCGCCGCCCGGCTCGCCCCCGCGGCCACGGGCACCGACACCGGCGGGTCGATCCGCCAGCCGGCGTCGTTCTGCGGCATCACCGGCATCAAGCCCACCTACGGCCGCGCTTCGCGCTACGGGATGATCGCCTTCGCGTCCAGCCTCGACCAGGCCGGCCCGATGGCGCACAGCGCCGAAGACTGCGCGCTGCTGCTCTCGGCGATGTGCGGGCCCGATCCCGACCGCGACTCCACCTCGCTGGATGCGCCGGCGGAGGACTTCACGCGCGGGCTGGACGGCTCCATCGAGGGGCTGCGCATCGGCGTGCCGAAGGAGTTCTTCGCCGAGGGCGTGTCGGCCGACGTGCGCGCGGCCATCGACGCGGCGCTGGCGCAGTACGAGAAGCTGGGCGCGAAGCGGGTCGAGATCTCGCTGCCGCGCACCGAACTCTCGATCCCCGTCTACTACGTCATCGCGCCGGCCGAGGCCAGCTCCAACCTGTCGCGCTTCGACGGCGTGAAGTTCGGGCACCGCGCGAAGCAGTACGCGGATCTCCTCGACATGTACAAGAAGACCCGTGCCGAAGCCTTCGGCGACGAGGTGAAGCGCCGCATCATGATCGGCACCTACGTGCTCTCGCACGGCTACTACGACGCGTATTACCTGCAGGCGCAGAAGATCCGCCGCATGATCGCCGACGACTTCCAGCAGGCGTTCCGGCAGTGCGACGTGATCGCCGGGCCGGTCGCGCCGACGGTGGCGTGGACGCTGGGCGAGCACGGCAACGATCCGCTGGCGGACTACCTGGCCGACATCTTCACGCTGCCGGGATCGCTGGCGGGCCTTCCCGGCATGAGCATCCCGTGCGGCTTCGGCGCGGGCGGCATGCCCGTGGGGCTGCAGATGATCGGCAACTACTTCCAGGAAGCGAGGCTGCTGAACGCGGCGCACCGCTTCCAGCAGGCGACGGATTTCCACCTCCGCACGCCGGAGGGCTTCTGATGGCCACGAGCAAACTGGTCCGCGGCTACGAAGTCGTCATCGGCTTCGAGACGCACGCGCAGCTTTCCACCGAAAGCAAGATCTTCAGCCGCAGCCCGACGAAGTTCGGCGCCGAGCCCAACACCCAGGCCTCGCCGGTCGACCTGGCGCTGCCCGGCACGCTGCCGGTGATGAACGTGGGCGCGGTGGAGCGCGCGATCCGCTTCGGCGTCGCGATCGGCGCGCACGTGGCGCCGCGCAGCATCTTCGCGCGCAAGAACTACTTCTATCCCGACCTGCCCAAGGGCTACCAGATCTCGCAGTACGAGATCCCGGTGGTGCAGGGCGGCCACATCGAGTTCTTCCTGGGCGAGGAGAAGAAGTCGGTGCGGCTGGTGCGCGCGCACCTGGAGGAAGACGCCGGCAAGTCGCTGCACGAGGACTTCGTCGGCCAGTCGGGCATAGACCTCAACCGCGCGGGCACGCCGCTGCTGGAGATCGTGACCGAGCCGGACATGCGTTCCTCCGACGAGGCCGTGGCGTACGCCAAGGAGCTGCACAAGATCGTCACCTGGATAGGCATCTGCGACGGCAACATGCAGGAGGGCAGCTTCCGCTGCGACGCCAACGTGTCGGTGCGCAAGCCGGGACAGCCGTTCGGCACGCGGCGCGAGATCAAGAACCTGAACTCCTTCAAGTTCATGAAGGAGGCGATCGACTTCGAGGTGCGCTGGCAGATCGAGCAGATCGAGGACGGCCATGCGATCCAGCAGGCCACGGTGCTGTTCGATCCCGACACGGGCGAGACGCGCGCCATGCGCACCAAGGAAGACGCGGCCGATTACCGCTACTTCCCCGATCCGGACCTGCCGCCGCTGGTGATCGCGCCGGAGTGGGTGGAGCGCGTGAAGGCGGGCATGCCCGAACTGCCGCGCGTGATGGCGGCGCGCTTCGTGGCCGATTACGGACTGCCCGAGTACGACGCGACGACTCTGACGCAGAGCAAGGCGATGGGGGCCTACTTCGAGGCGGCCGCGAAGGCCAGCGGCCAGCCGAAGCTGGCCAGCAACTGGATCATGGGCGAGGTGTCACGCCGGCTGAATGCGCAGGAGATCGGCATCGAGCAGGCGCCGGTGCCGGCCGCCGCGCTCGCGAAGCTGGTCGGGCGCATCGCAGACGGAACGGTATCGAACAACGCTGCGCGGCAGGTGTTCGAGGCCTTGTGGACGGGCGAAGCCAGCGACGTCGACGCCGTGATCGAGTCCAAGGGCCTGAAGCAGGTGAACGACACCGGCGCCCTGGAAAAGATCGTCGACGAGGTGATCGCCGCCAACCCCGCCAACGTGGAGCAGGTCCGCGCCGGCAAGGACAAGGCCTTCAACGCCCTGGTCGGCCAGGCGATGAAAGCCAGCAAGGGCAAGGCGAACCCGCAACAGGTGGGGGACTTGCTGCGGAAGAAGCTGGGGATGTAGATCCTGCGCCGGGTGGATTGCGGGTCAAGCCCGCAATGACGGGCTTTCGGGCTGTCATCCCGGGCTTGACCCGGGATCCATGGAGCCTCAAAGGATGTCCGGATAGAGATCCCGCCAGCCGGGGTTCTCTTTCTCGATCAGCGCCACCTTCCACTCCCGCTTCCAATTCTTGATTTGCTTCTCACGCGCAATCGCCGACGCGATGGATTCCGTGGCCTCGAACCACACCAGCGTCTTCACCCCGCATTTCCTGCTGAAGCCATCCGCGAGGCCCTTCTTGTGCTGCCACACCCGCTGCACCAGGTTGCTCGTGACGCCGACGTACACCGTGCCGCGGGGTTGGCTGGCAAGCAGGTAGACGTGGCAAAGCATGGCGCGATGACACGCCGTGATGGATTGCGGGTCAAGCCCGCAATGACAGGCCGTGGTGTGCTGTCTTACCGCGCCGCGGGCACCACAGCCGCCGGCGGACCCGCCGCCGTGGCGGCCGCGCCCTGGGCCCACAGCAGCTTCAGGCGGGCGAGTTCCTCGTCGAAACGGCGGGTGATGCGCTTGAGCTCGTCCTGCTGCGCGGCGGCGTAGCGCTGCTGCGCCTTGAGCTGCTGGTCGTTCTCGTCCAGTTGCTGCTTCAGCCTGGCGGGCCACTCCGCCGTCTTGTGGGACTCGGCTTCGCCGTCCAGCTTCACGCGCTGCTCGCGCAGGGCCTGCACGCGACGCTGGGCCACTTCGACCACCTCCTGCTGCGCCTGGAGCGCCTTCTCGCGCTCGGCGTCGTGCACTTCGGCGTTCGGGTAGCGCGTGAGCAGGGCACGCTGCATGCGACGCTCCTCGCCGGCGCGCAGCCGCTCCTCGGCGAGCCTGCGGTCACGCTCTTCCTGCGTCACGCGTTCCGCGGCCGTCAGGGATGGCGGCACGATCCGGCGCACGGTGCCGGTGGGGTTGAGCTCCTTCTGCTCGCGGTCCAGGCACTCCATGATGGGCCGGTCGGAGGTGATGCGCTTGCCGTGCGCATCCACGCAGGTGTAGATGCCGGCCTGGCCCCATGCGCTGCCCGCCGCGCCCGCCAGCAGGGCGAGGACGGGAATCAGGGCAGCGCGCATGTCAACTCCTTTCAACCGGCTCCGTAGCGATCGCGATACGCCAGCACCCTGGCGTGGTGCTGGCCGAGCTCGTCGCCGGCGTGTGTGCCGAGGTAATGCAAGAGGTCTGCCAGCTTTGCGATGGCACACACCTGCAGCCCCAGTTTTTCACGCACGTACTGCACGGCGCTCCACGGAACGTCGTTGCCGTCCTCGGTGGCCTTCTCCTGCCGGTCGAGGGCGATCGCAACAGCGTGCGGCGTGGCGCCGGCCGCCTGGATCAGCGCGATCGACTCGCGCGCCGCCGTGCCGGCCGACATCACGTCGTCGACGATCAGCACCCTGCCGCGCACCGGCGCGCCCACCAGCGTGCCGCCCTCGCCGTGGTCCTTGGCTTCCTTGCGGTTGTAGGCATAGGGCACGTTCTTCCCGAGCCGCGCCAGCTCGATCGCCACGGCAGCCGCGAGCGGGATGCCCTTGTAGGCCGGCCCGAACAGCATGTCGAACGCGATGTTCGAGGCGAGGATGCGCTGTGCATAGAATTGCGCCAGCCGCCCGAGCTTGGCGCCGTCGTCGAACAGGCCGGCGTTGAAGAAATAGGGCGAGAGGCGTCCTGCCTTCGTCTTGAACTCGCCGAAGCGCAGCACGCCCGACTGCACCGCGAACTCCACGAAATCCTGCGCCAGCCGGTCCTGGCCGTTCACCGCCACCATGGGAAATTCCTCCTTCAAACTGACCAGCCTCAACCTGAACGGCATCCGCTCGGCCGCCAGCAAGGGAGTCGAAGCCTGGGTTGCCCAGGCCAGCCCGGATTGTATTTGCGTGCAGGAAGTGAAAGCCCAGGCCGAGGACGTGCACGGCAAGCACGACGCGTGGGCCGGCCTGCGCGGGCACTTCCACTTCGCGCAGAAGAAGGGCTATTCGGGCGTGGGCGCCTTCAGCCGCCACGAGCCGAGCGACGTGGTCACCGGGTTCGGCTGCGAGGAGTTCGACGCCGAGGGCCGCTACGTGGAACTTCGCTTCGACACGCCGCAGCGCAAGCTGTCCATCATCAGCTGCTACTTCCCCTCCGGCTCCTCGGGCGAGGACCGGCAGGCGGCCAAGTTCCGCTTCCTCGACGTGGTCGACCCGCACCTCGCCGCGCTGAAGCAGTCGCGCGAATTCATCCTGTGCGGCGACATCAACATCGCGCACCGCGAACAGGACCTGAAGAACTGGAAAGGCAACCGCAAGAACAGCGGTTTCCTGCCCGAGGAACGCGCCTGGATGACAAAACTGTTATCCGAAACGGGCTTGGTCGACGTTTATCGTCACCTCCAGCCCGAGACCACGGACGCCTGCTACACGTGGTGGAGCAACCGCGGCCAGGCCTGGGCGAAGAACGTCGGCTGGCGGCTGGACTACCACCTGGCCACGCCGGGCATCGCCCGACTGGCGCGCAAGGAGTGGATCTACAAGGAGCAGCGCTTCTCCGACCACGCGCCGATCACGGTCGAATACGAGCTGGGGCTTTGAGGTGATCGTCGGCCAGCGCCCCACGGGCATCCAGCTGTTCTACCGGCTGCGCGGCTCCGTGCTGCCCCACATCGCGTGGGAGCTGGCCACCTGCACCGGCGTGGCCGTGCTGGTGATGCTGACGCACGGCTTCGTCTACCAGTGGAAGATCACGCTCACGACCGTGCCGTTCTCGCTGATCGGCCTGGCGCTCGCCATCTTCCTGGGCTTTCGCAACAGCGCGGCCTACGACCGCTACTGGGAGGCTCGCAAGCTGTGGGCCGACCTCGTGATGCGCAGCCGCAGCTTCGCGCGCCAGGTGCAGACGTTGCCGCATTTCGATGCGCCGGTGCGCTTCGGCGACCACGAGGACGCGCGGCGGCTGCTGGTGCTGCGCGCCATCGCCTACGCCTCGGCGCTGCGCCACAAGCTGCGCGGCAGCGATCCTGCGGCGGACCTGGGGCGGCTGCTGCCCGCCCAGGAGGTGGCTGCATTCGCGGTCGTGCCCTGCGGCACGGAGTACCTGCTGCGCCGCATGGGCGACGAGCTGGGGGCGTTGCTGCGCGCGCGCCGGCTCGACGCGCCGCTGGCCGCCAACATGGACCAGACGCTCACCGGGATGGCCGCCGTCGCGGCCGGTTGCGAGCGCATCAAGAACACCCCGATCCCGTTCCCGTACACGCTGCTGCTGCACCGCACGGCCTGGCTCTATTGCTTCCTGCTGCCCTTCGGGCTGGTGGACACGGTCGGCTTCATGACGCCATTCGTGGTGGTGATCGTGGCGTACACCTTCTTCGGCCTGGACGCGCTGGGCGACGAGATCGAGGAGCCGTTCGGCCTCGCCGACAACCACCTGCCGCTGGACGCCTACTGCCGCGAGATCGAGATCTGCCTGCTGCAGGCGCTGGACGCGCCGGAGCTGCCGCCGCGCCTGCTGCCGGTGCAGGGGCGCCTCACCTGAGGCCGGCCTACAACCCGCGGTGCGCAGACCGCGCGGCTACCACTCCACCAGGCTCAGCCCGATGCTGAACACCGTGCGCCGGCGGTTGTAATCGAGCAGGCTGTCGCCGTAGCCGTGGAACAGCTGGGTGTGCAACTGCAGCCCGCCGGGCGTGCCGAGGCCGTCGTCGCCCAGCGTGCGGAACCACTCCAGCCGCACCGAGCCGTGGCCGTCGCGCTTGAGCGAATGGCGCACGGTGGCCGACCACAGGTTCCTGCGGTCCGCGTGCCACAGCGCGCGCAGCTCCGCGCGGCCCACGTAATTGCCGATGCCGGGGTTGTCGTCGCTGGCGCTCTCCTCGCCGATGCGGCGCCACACGCGCGCGTGCAGCTGCACCGGACCGCGCTCCGCGCCCGCCATCAGGTAGGCGCGGTTCCAGCTGCGCGACAGCGGCAGCGACTGGCCGTTGGACTGGTGCACCACGCCCACGCCGCCGTAGCGCACGCGCCAGCGGCTGGGGTCGGGCGATTGCAGCGGCGCCACGTAGATGACCTCGGGCTCGTGGTCCGTGCTGCGGAACGGGCGCGACAGGCGCGGCGTGAACACCTGCCAGTACGACTGCTGCGAGTACGCGAGCCACAGCGAATCGCGTTCGTCGTCCTTGTCGACCAGCAGCCCTTGCAGGATCTTGGTCCGCACCGAAAGCTGCAGGCGCGTCTCGGTGTGGCGGTACGACTGCGAAAGCGCCGCATTGTTGGCCGGGTTGCCCGAGGTCGGCTGCCGGTTCACCGTGTCGGCCGTGACCAGGTCGAGCGCGATCGGGCGGTAGCCGCGGATGCCGAAGTTGCCGCAGTCGGCGCCGGGCACCAGTTCCCAATAGCGCGAAAGCTCGGAGAAGCGCGGGTCGCGGCAGCCTTCCAGCGTGGTCAGCCGCATGCCGATGCGGGTGCCGGGGGCGGAGCGCACGGGCGCCTCGCTGGGCGGTGAGCTGGTCGTGGCGGCCGGGGCGGTGGTCGGGCTGGCGGCGGCCGGCGCGTTCTGGCTTTCGGCCCAGCGGTCGAAGCAGGCCAGGCGTTCGGCGCCGTCGGCCTTGGCGGTGCAGGCCTGCCAGCTGGCGGGATCCTGGGCCACTGCGGTGAACGGCAGCACGACGGCGGCGCAGGCGAGGGATCGGAGAAGGGACATGGCCGATCCTAGCGCCGCGCGCGCTGCGAGGGGTCGTGCGGAGCCGAAGCCGCCGCCTCAGCGCGTCGCCTGAACGACCAGCGCCTGCGCATGGCCGGCATACGGCCTCCCGCCCTGCCGCTGCAGCGCGGCGGCCACCGCCGCGATCACCTCCTCGACCGCGACACCCCGCTCGGCGATCAGGGCGCTGCGCGGCGTGCCGCGGATCTGTCCGGTCGCCAGCGCCACCGGGTCCACGCCCGTGACGGGCAGGCGCAGGGTCTCCACGCGCAAATCGCGGAAGCCCGCCTGCGCCAGCCAGCCGCGCAGCAGGGACTCGTCGTGCATTTCGTACGGCACGCGAAAGCGCATCTGCGCATCGCCGGGAAACATCGCCTCCACCACTTCGGCGTACACGAGGGCGTGCGGGTTGGTTTCGATCCGGTCCCACACATTGAACAACAGCAGCCCGCCGGTCGCGAGCACGCGATGCGCCTCCTTCAGAGCGGCCAGGCGGTCCGGGGCGAACATGAAGCCGAAGCCGCAGGCCACGCCGGCGAAGGCGGCGTCGGCGAAGGGCAGGCGCTGCGCGTCGGCTTGCTGCCAGCTGAGCCCGGGCGTGCCCGCCGAGCGCGTGCGCGCGTACTCCAGCATGGCGGGACTGAGGTCGGTGGCGACGAGATCGACGGAGGAATCCAGCCGGGCGCGCAGGGGACGCGTGAGGGCGCCCGTCCCGCACGCGATCTCCAGCACGGCTCCGGGCAGCCGCTGCGGCCAGCGGGCGGCGAGGTCCTCCGCGAAGGGCCCGAAGGTGGCCGGGGCCAGCAGCTCGTCGTAGTAGCGCGGGCCGGTGAACGTCGCGTTGACGGCAGGCATGGAGGTCCTCCGCGGGCGGGGCGGCCCGACGCCGGGGATTATCGGCGGGCTGCGCCGCGCCGCTCAGTGCTTGCGCAGCACGAAAGCCTGCGCCGCCGGGTCGCCCTCGGCGGTCCAGCGGCCGCGGATCTCGCGCCCGCAGGAGCCTTCGACCACTTCGCCCAGCCAGGTCGCGGCGATGCGCTTGCCGTCGGCCGACTCCTCCAGCGTGAACTCGCCGTCCTCCACGTCGCCGGCGAGCAGGCTGCGCTGGCCGTTGCGGTCGATGGTGCCGCTGACGCTTTGCGCATAGACCGAGTGCTTCTCCAGCAACAGCGTGCCTGCGTGGCCCCGGCCCTCGAATTCGGCCTTCCACACTCCCAGCATGTCGGCCTGCTTCACTTCGCTGGAGTGCGGGCAGGGGGCAGGCTGGGCGCCGACGGCGCCGGTGCCCAGCAGCGCGGCGCACAGCAGCACCCTCTTCATGCCGCCCCCGGCGCGGCAGCCGCCGCGGCAGCCGCCGCATCCGCGCTCTTCTTGGCGAACTCCGCGCGCAGCGCCTTCAGCTTCTCGCGCGGGTCTTCCTTCGTCGTCGCCTTGTCCAGCCCCATCTCGGCGATGAAGCGGCTGGGCTGGGCGACGATCATCTCGCGGCCCTTCTTGCGCTTGCGCGTCCAGCTCACGGCGAGCGAACGCTGCGCGCGGGTGATGCCCACGTACATCAGGCGACGCTCCTCCTGCAGGCGCTGCACGTAGGCCTCGCTCGCGGGGCCGCCTTCCTCCTCGGGCTTGAAGGGGAGCAGCCCCTCCACGCAGCCGGCCAGCACCACGTGCGGCCACTCCAGGCCCTTGGAGGCGTGCAGCGTCGAGAGCGTCACCACGTTCTGGTCCTTCTCGCGCTCGCTGATGGTGGACAGCAGCGCGATGGTCTGCGCCACCTCCAGCAGGTTCTTGCGCTCGCTTTGCGTGCTCACGCCGGCGGTGTCGTCGATCTGGCCGCCGCAGCGCTGCGCCATCCAGTCGCAGAACTCCATCACGTTGGTCCAGCGCGCCGCGGCCACCTTCTCGTTGTCCTCGCTGTCGTACAGCGATTTCTCGTAGCCGATGTCCTTGAGCCAGTCGTTGAGGAAGGCACGCGCATCCTCGGCGCCCACCGTGTGGCGCGCGCGGAATTCGAGGTCGTTCACGTAGCGGCCGAATTCGTGCAGGCTGCCGACGGCGCGCGCATTGAGCACGCTGGGCAGCGAAGGGGAGAACAGCGCGGCGAACAGCGACAGCTTGTACTGGCTGGCGAACACGCCCAGCGCCTGCAGCGTCTGGTGGCCGATGCCGCGCTTGGGCGTGGTCACCGAGCGCAGGAACGCCGGGTCGTCGTCGTTGTTCACCCACAGGCGCAGCCACGCGCACAGGTCGCGGATCTCCGCGCGGTCGAAGAAGCTCTGGCCGCCGGAGACCTTGTACGGGATCTGCGCCTTGCGCAGCGCCTGCTCGAACATGCGCGCCTGGTGGTTGGCGCGGTACAGCACCGCGAAGTCCTTCCAGTCCTTGTGCACGCCGTTGGCGCGGATCGACTGGATGCGCGCCACCATGCGCTCGGCCTCGTGCTCCTCGTTGTCGCAGTCGACGATGCGCACCGGCTCGCCCTCGCCCAGCTCCGAGAACAGCGTCTTCGGGAACAGCTTGGGGTTGGGCTGGATCACGTTGTTGGCGGCGCGCAGGATCGCGCTGGTGGAGCGGTAGTTCTGCTCCAGCTTGATGACCTTGAGGTTCGGGTAGTCCACCGGCAGCTTGCGCAGGTTGTCCAGCGTGGCGCCGCGCCAGCCGTAGATCGACTGGTCGTCGTCGCCCACGGCGGTGATGCGCGCGCGCTCGCCCACCAGCAGCTTGAGCAGCTCGTACTGCGTCGCGTTGGTGTCCTGGTACTCGTCGACCAGCACGTGCCCCAACTGCTTCTGCCACTTCTCGCGCACTTCGGGGAAGTCGCGCAGCAGCTTCAGCGGCATGCCGATCAGGTCGTCGAAGTCCACGCTCTGGTAGGCCGCAAGGCGCTCCTCGTAGCGGGCCATCACGGTGGCGGTCACGCGCTCGTTGTCGTCCTTGGCCTGCGCGAGGGCCTGCGCGGCGTTGAGGCCGGCGTTCTTCCAGGCGCTGATGGCCCACTGCCAGCTGCGCGCGGTGGCCGCATCGGTGGTGCCGCCCGCGTCCTTCAGGATGCTGGTGACGTCGTCGGAATCGAGGATGGAGAACTGCGGCTTCAGCCCCAGCACGCTGCCGTCCTGCCGCATCATGCGCACGCCCAGCGCGTGGAAGGTGCAGATCAGCACCTCCTTCGCCTCGCGGCCCACCAGCGACTTGGCGCGCTCGCGCATTTCGGCGGCGGCCTTGTTGGTGAAGGTGATGGCGGCGATGCGTTTGGCCTCCAGGCCGGCCTGGATCAGCCGCGCGATCTTGTGCGTGATCACCCGCGTCTTGCCGGAGCCGGCGCCGGCCAGCACCAGGCAGGGCCCATGCATGTAGTTGACAGCTTCTTGCTGGGCGAGGTTCAGGCCGGACATTCGGTGGGGGAGGGTACTGCGGGGGAACAGCGGCAAATCATACGGTGCTTCGCCCGCCGCCCCTGCCACGCCGCGCAGGTGCCCCGCCGTGCCGCAGCCCATCGGTTGCAACGACAATACGCACCGTGCTAAGCGTCCTGCAGGTCACCTTTCCCTTCTTCGCGCTGGTGCTGGCGGGCTACGTGGCCGCGCGCCGGCGGCTGCTGCCTTTCGAGGCGATCGCGGGGCTCAACACCTTCGTGCTGTTCTTCGCGCTGCCCTGCATGCTGTATCGCTTCGGGGCCAGCACGCCGATCGCGCAGCTGCTGGACCCCACGGCGCTGGGCACCTGGCTCGCCTGCGCGTTGCTGATGGTGGCCGGAACCGTGAAATCCAGCATGAACGAGCGCATTCGCTGGAACGATGCCTCGTTCGGCGCGCTGGTCGCGGCTTTTCCCAACACCGGCTTCATGGGCGTGCCGCTGCTGGTGGCGCTGCTGGGCGCCGCCGCCGCGGGGCCGGCGATCCTCACCATCCTGATCGACCTGGTCGTCACCAGTTCGCTGTGCATCGCGCTGTCGCGCCTGGACGGCGCCGACGAACACGGCGCTTCCACGGCGGCGAAGAAGGCGCTGCGCGGGGTGGCGCTCAATCCGATGCCCTGGGCGATCCTGCTGGGGGGGCTTTCGTCCGCACTCCAGTGGAAGCCGGTGGCGCCCGTGAACGACACGATCGGCCTGCTCGCCGACGCGGCTTCGCCCGTGGCGCTCTTCACCATAGGCGCCGTGCTCGCGCGCTCCCAGTTCGTCGCCGCGCAGGAGGAGCGCGGTCCCATGCCGGCGCGCGATTTCGTGCCGGTGGCGCTGATCAAGCTGGTCGTGCACCCGCTGCTCGTGTGGGCGGCCGGCCGGGGCGTGCAGGCGGCGGGCCTGCCGCTGGACGATTTCACGCTCAAGGTGATGGTCCTGGTGGCGGCCCTGCCCAGCGCCAGCAACGTTTCGCTGCTGGCGGAGCGCTTCGGCGCCGATACGGGCCGGATCGCACGCATCATCCTGCTCACCACGGCGGCAGCCTTCCTGACGTTTTCGGCCGCCGTGGCAATTTTGCACTGAGCGCGGCGGGCGAAGCTTTACCGCCCCGGGGGCGGCCCCTATAGTCGGGAAAAGGAAAGAGAGAGGGGAAGATGTCGCCTGTTCGCAATCAGGGCGTGGCCGTCGCTGCGCGCGTGCGCCCGTGACCCCACAGCAGGCCGTCGGCCTGGCGTGCCGCCTGTTCGCGGTGTGGCTGGCCATCGGCTCCTTCCAGGGCTGGATGCTGGTGCGCGCCGCGCAGACGCAGGGCCTGGCCGGCGCCCACTGGGTCCAGTATTCCGTGCCGGGCATCTACTGGCTGGCGGCCGTGGCCCTGTGGTTCTTCCCCATGTCCATCGCGCACCGGCTGGTGCCGCGCACCCGCTTCGAAGACCGCATGGTGCTGCCGGCGCAGAAGGTGCTGGTGGTCGCCTGCGTGGTGGTCGGCCTGCTGGTGCTGGTGCTGCGCGCGCTGCCCGCCCTGGTGACGTGGATCTCGCTCGCGGCGTTGTGGCTGGCCAATGGGCAGCCGCTGGCCGCGCTGGGCCCGGAACGCCACGTGCGCCTGCTCGAAGGCCTGCTCCTGCTCGCGGTGGGCTTTGCGTTCATGCTGAAGGCCCATGCGATCGCCGCGCGCATCCTGCCGCCGCGCGGGCGCGAGCACGCATCGCCCTCCATGCTGGGGGACTCCGCGTTCTGAGGGCCGCGATGGATGCGCCGCGCCAAGCGTTCCTCTCCGGCTGGGACGCGCTGTTCCTGCTGATCGGGCTGCACTTCACCGAGGGCGTGGTGGGCGCCGTCATCGACGTCGTCGGCCCGCGCCTCGGGTGGGGCGAGGACCTCGGTTCGGCGGTCACGCTGCTGCTGGCCGGGGCGATCGTCTTCACCCTCGCGATGCGCTTCACGCGCACCGGACTGCGCGCGCTGTTCCATCCCGCGCGGGCATCGCCCGCGGCCACCACGGCGCTGCTGATGCCGCCGGTGCTGGCGCTGGTGCCCGTGGTGGTGCTCGCGGTGACCCTGCTCACCGACTGGCTGGTGGCGCTGGCGCCGCTTTCCGGCTGGGAGGAGGACCTGTTCGCCAGCATGAGCGGCGACACCCTCGCGGCGATCCTGCTCGTGTGCGTGCTCGCGCCGGTGACGGAGGAGATGCTGTTCCGCGGGCTGATCCTGCGCGGCTTCCTCGCGCGTTATCCGCGCTGGCCGGCGATCGCGGCGTCCGCGGTGCTGTTCGGCGCCTCGCACCTCAACCTGTACCAGTTCGCGGCAGCCCTGCTGCTCGGCCTGCTGCTTGGCTGGCTCTACGAGCGCAGCCGCTCGCTGATCCCGTGCATCGCGCTGCATGCGGCCTACAACGCCGCGGTGACCTGGCTGGACCTGCAGGAGGCGCAGCCGGTGTTCGATGCGGCCTGGTGGGACCCGTCCCCCGTGGCCTGGCTGGTGGCCCTGGGCCTGGCGGCCCTCGGCCTGTCGATGCTGGTGCGCCTGCTGCAGCCGCGCCAGGCCTGACGGACTTCCCTGCACCTCCGGTCACATCTCGCGAACAGGAGGTCGCCGAGCGCCGACGAGCGGCGATGTTGTGACGTTCACCCAACGCCGCATTTCCGTCCGTCGGCATGCGCCCTTATATTGGCCGCTCGACAAGGGGCCGAAGTCCCGCGAGGAGGAGCCATGAGCAATGGGAGCGGTTTCTTCGCCGTGAGCGAAGACCAGTTGAAGCGGCTGCTGGACGGGCAACTCGCCCACGCATCCTTCCTGCAACCCGGCGGCGCAGAGCAGCCGCGCGAGAACCACGACAAGGCGATCGCCTGCTGGTACGAACTGAGCCAGGTGCTGCAGGCCGAGGCTGCCTGCGGCGCGCAGCAGTCCGACAGGATCCCCACCATGGTGGGCTATTCGTCGGTCAGCCAGGTGCAGGACACGGCGGCGAAGCTCAGGGTGCTGGCCGAGGCGGAGGTGCGCAAGCGCTGCGAGTCCGCGCTCATGGAGGCCAGCGTCGACGAAGTGGTGGCTGCCGTCCGCGGGCTCACCGCGTTCTACGAGCGCGCCGCCACCAACAAGGACGCCGTCCTTTTCCGCGTGGCCTGAGGCCCGCGCGAACCCAGCATGTCCCCGCGCCGCGATGCGGCGCACGCAGTACCTTTCGATGTCCGCCAACGCCCCGCTTCGCCTCGCCTCCCTCTGCGCCGCCACCTATGCCGCGCTCGTCATGAGCGGCGTCGTCCACCACTTCCAGCGCACCGGCAGCCTGCGCGCGCTGGTGCGCGGCGTCTCGTCGCCGCACCTGTGGGTCGTGGTGCTGGTCGCCGCCGTGGTGGCCTTCGGCCTGTGGAAGCGCTACGCCTGGGCCTGGTGGCTCGGCATCGCCGCGGCGGGCTACCAGCTGTTCCGCATCCTCGCGAGCTACGTGCAGGGCCCGCTGTTCGGCCAGCTCCCGCGCGCGAGCACGATGGTGTCGCTGGTGCTGCTGGTGGCGATCCTCGCGCTGCTGTTCACGCGCAAGGCCAGGCTGGGCGCGAACCGCTGAAGGTTCGTAGGCTGGGGTCGCTGCGCGCAACCCAGCCTACCCAGGGCCACGGATCGCAGGAGATCCCGCGACGCTAAAGGAAGGGCGCGAGCAGGGCGGCCGTGCGCTCGCGCGCCTTCTCCAGCGCCGGCCGGTTCTCCCAGTCCTCGTACACCACCCGCTTGCAGCGTTTCAAGTCGGCCTCGAACACCTCGGTCAGGTGCGCCGTGAACCCCTGGTCGTAGATGTTCAGGTTGGCCTCGTCGTTCAGGTGGAACGAGCGCGGGTCGAAGTTGGTGGACCCCACGGAAGACAGCAGCCCGTCCACGAGCACCATCTTGCAGTGGTACATGGTGGGCTGGTACACGTAGATCTCCGCGCCCGCGCGCAGCAGGTCGCCCCATAACGCGCGCGATGCATGGCGCACCGTCGGCTGGTCGGTGTGCTTGCCGGGCGTGATCACGCGCACCCGCACCCCGCGCTGCAGTGCCGCGACCAGCGCGATGCGCGCCATCTCGTCGGGCACGAAGTAGGCGCTCGCGATGTCGATCGTCTTCACCGCGGCCGTGATCGCGATCAGGTACATCAGCTGCATGCTCTCGCTGCCGCCGCTGGGAGAGCTGTGGAACATCTGCGCCCGTTGCGTGCCCACCGGCTCCAGCACCGGGAAGTAGTCGGCGCCGTGCAGGATCACGCCCGTGGTCTTGCTCCAGTTGGAGAGCATCACGCTCTGCATCTGCGCCACCACCGGGCCGTGGATGCAGAAGTGGCAGTCGCGCCAGTGGTCCGCGTCTTCCGCATCGCCGGTCCAGGGAGTCGCGATGCCCACGCCGCCGGTGAAGCCCACGCGCCCGTCCACGATCAGCAGCTTGCGGTGGGTGCGGTTGTTCATGCGGCCGAGGTTGTACCAGCGCAGCGGGTGGAACATGTGCGCCTCGACCCCGGCATCCTTCATGCGATCCAGGAGCGCCCGGTCCACCTTGATGCTGCCCACCCAATCCAGCAGCACGTACACCTTCACGCCGGCGCGCGCGCGCTCGGAGAGCGCCTCGGCGAATTCCTCGCCGATCTCCCCGGACCAGTAGATGAAGGTCTCGAAGAGCACCGTCTTCTGCGCGCCGCGGATCGCCTCCAGCATGGCCGGGAAGATCTCGCGCCCGTTCATGAGCGCCCGCGCCTGGTTGCCCTCCACGATGTCGGGCCCCAGCAGCATGCCCATGGCGCGGAAGAACTGCGGGTCGTCCACCGGGTAGAGATGCGGGATCTCCTGGGTGACACGCTTTTCCCCGGAACTCAGGTTCAGGTAGAGCATGGCAACCACCAGCGCCAGCAGCACGCTTGCGAAGATCCACATGGGTCGGGTACGGCAGAGTCGAAAGTGCCGATCCTACGCAAGCCCGGCCATTCCGGGGGGCCGCCGTTACCAGCTGTCGATTCGCCGCGCGGCGTCCTGCGGCAAGGTTCGCGCGCCCTGCAGGCCGCGCAGCAGCCAGTCGCGCGTGGCGGCCGGGTCGATCACGGCGTCGATCTCCAGCGTGGCCGCCATGTTCATGACCTGTCCCGCGGCGTACTGCTTCGCCACCAGCTGCCCGAACAGGGCCTCGCGCTGCGGACCCTCCGGCAAGGCCTCCAGCTCCTTGCGGTAGCCGAGGCGGACGGCGCCCTCCAGGCCCATGCCGCCGAACTCGCCGCTCGGCCAGGCGACCGTGAACTCGGGTGCGTGGAAGCCGCCGGCCGCCATCGCCATGGCGCCCAGGCCGTAGCCCTTGCGCAGGACCACGCTGAAGAAGGGCACCCGCAGGTGCGCGGCGGCCACGAACATCCGGCTGGCGTGCCGCACCTGCGCGCGCTCCTCGATGGCGGGGCCCACCATGAAGCCCGGGGTATCCACCAGGCTCACCAGCGGCAGGCCGTGCGCGTCGCACAGCTGCATGAAGCGGGCGGCCTTGTCGGCCGCATCCGCGTCGATGGCGCCGCCCAGGTGCAGCGGGTTGCTGGCGAGGAAACCCACGGGCCGCCCGCCGATGCGGCCCAGCGCCGTGTGGATGCCCGCGCCGAAGCCGGTGCGCAGCTCCAGCAGCGAGCCCGTGTCGGCGATGCCCCGCAGCGCGGCGCGGCTGTCGTACACGCGCAGCCGGTTTTCGGGCACCACGTCGCGCAGCGCCAGCGGGTCCGGCGGCTCGAAGGCGTCGACTGTCCCCTGGAAGTACGAGAGGTAGCGGCGCGCCGCATCGACCGCCTGTGCTTCGTCGTCGACCAGCACGTCGATGACCCCGTTGGTGTGCTGCACCGCCGAGGGGCCGATCTCCTCGGGGCGCCAGGTACCCAGGCCGCCGCCTTCCACCATCGCGGGGCCGCCCATGCCGATGTTGCTGCCGCGCGTGGCGATGATCGCGTCGCAGCAGCCGAGCAGCGCCGCATTGCCGGCGAAGCAGCGGCCGGCGACGACGCCGATCACGGGCACCTGGCCGTTGAGCCGCGCGAAGCTGGCGAAAGTCGGCACGTGCAGTCCGGCCACGATGGGCATGTCCACGTCCCCCGGGCGGCCGCCGCCGCCCTCCGCGAACAGCACCACGGGCAGGCGGTTCTTCAGCGCGACCGCGAGCAGCCGGTCGGTCTTCTGGTGGTTGCGAAAGCCCTGGGTGCCGGCGAGCACGGTGGCGTCGTAGGCGAGCACCGCGGCGCGCGCGCACTCCGGCGGGAACAGCTTGCCGTTGATGCTGCCCAAGCCCGTGACCATGCCGTCGGCGGGCGTGTTGCGCACGAGGTCCTCCTCGCTGCGGCGGCTGCGCTGCGCGGCGATCGCGAGGGCCCCGTATTCATCGAAGGTGCCCGGATCGCACAGGTCGGCGATGTTCTCGCGTGCGCTGCGCAGGCCGAGGGCGTGGCGCCTGGCGACGGCTTCGGGACGGGCGGCGTCGAGCGTGAGCGCGTGGCGGTCGATCACGCGTTGCAGGTCGGGCCGGGCGTGCCCCCACCCCAGCCCTCCCCCGGAGGGGGAGGGAGAAACAGCGGGCCGGCCTTCCTCCCTAGTGTCTTCCTCCCTCCCCCTCTGGGGGAGGGTCGGGGTGGGGGCGCACGGATCGAGCACCAGCAGCAGCTCGTTCGCGGCCACCGCCTCCCCTTCCGCGAACAGCCGTTCCTTCACGACGCCATCCTCCGGCGCCTTCACCTCGTGCTCCATCTTCATGGCCTCGAGGATCACCACCACGTCGCCCGCCCGCACCGCGTCGCCGGGGGCGACGAGCCACTGGACGACCTGGGCCTGCAGGGGGGAACGCAGTTCGGTCATGCGCCCGATTGTGCGGTGGGTCGCCGCGGCCCCGGGTCAAGCCAGCGACAGGGCAGAATCCGCGCATGGCTTCCCTCGTTCCCCTGGTCGAGACCGCCCGCGGCGGCACGCTGGAGTGCGTGCACTTCGGCGCGCTGGCGGTGGCCGACACCGAAGGCCGCGTGCTGGCGCAGGCCGGCGATCCGCACTGGGTCACCTTCACCCGCTCCACCCTGAAGCCCCTGCAGGCGCTTCCGTTCGTGCAGGCGGGCGGCGTGCAGCACTTCGGCCTCACGCCCGCCAACCTCGCGATGCTGTGTGCCAGCCACAGCGGCGAGCCGATGCACGTGGAGCAGGTCGAGCAGATCCTTGCGAAGGCGGGCGTGGGCTACCAGCGGCTGCAGTGCGGCTGCCATGTGCCGATGTTCGTGGAACTGGGCATCGCTCCCGCGCCGGCCAGCTACGACGAACGCCACCACAACTGCAGCGGCAAGCACAGCGGATTCCTGGCGTGGTGCGTGCAGCATGGAGAGCCGACGGACAGCTACCTCGAACCCGCGCACCCCTTGCAGCAAGCGATCCGCGCCGCCGTGGCCGAGGCCGTGGGCCTGCAGGAGCATCAGCTCGCGATGGGCATCGACGGCTGCTCCGCGCCGAACTACGCGATTCCGCTGTCGAGCCTTGCTCGCGGCTTCGCGCGGCTGGCGAGCGGCGCGCGCGACGCCCGCTTCGGGGCGAGCTTCGATCGCTTGGCCGGCGCCATGACGGCCCATCCGGAACTCGTCTCCGGAACCGGCCGCAACGACCAGGCCTTCATGCAGGCGGGCCGCGGCGACTGGGTCACCAAGGTCGGCGCCGACGGCGTGCAGGTGGTGGCCAGCCGCAGCCGCGGCGAGGCGCTCGCGCTGAAGGTCAGCGACGGCAACGCGCTCGCGCTGTACGCCGCGACGGTGGAGGCGCTGGACCAGCTCGGCTGGCTCGACGCGGCGCAGCGCGATGCGCTGCAGCCCTGGCGCAAGGCCGTCATCAGCAGCGTGAAAGGCGCGCCGGTCGGCACGCGCCGGGCCGTGTTCCGCCTGGCGCGGCCGGCCTGACCGCAGCAGTCAGTGTCGGCGGCGCCGGCTGTTGACGTAGAGGAGCAGGCCGACCACCGCACCCGCCATGGCGGCCTTGCGATAGAAACCGGCGCGGTTGTGTTTCCATTCGGCCGGCCCGCCCATCTCGGCGAAGAAGTTCGGCACGTGCCCGTGCGCCAGGTCTTCGATGATTCCTTCCACCACGTTCACGCGGTCGGCGAACAGCAGCATCAGCCAGTGGCGGATGTCGTTCTCGCTGAAGCGGAACGCGCCGGAGCGGATCAGGCCCGAGACACCGGAGGGCGGCTGGCCCGTTCCGAACACCGGGGTGAGGCCGGGGCGCTCGGTGGAGTGGAAGACCTTGACGGTCACCGGCTGCTGTTCGGGCTGCTCGTACGATGGCTTCACGAAGCGCGGCGGCGTGCGTTCCATCGGCACGGCGGGCCGCACGGACGGATCGAGGTCCGCGCCCCAGCCCTGGATGCCGGACGGCGGCTGCTTCTGGCGCAACTCGGGTTCCGTGTTCTCGACGAAGACCGTGGTGTCTTCCGGATGGTTGCTCATGCGGCCTCCCTCAATGCATGGCCGGGACGAGGACCGGCTTGATGCAGTTGTCCAGCTTGCTCGAGAAGATGTGGTACGCGTCGGAGACGGCCTCCAGCGGGAACCGGTGCGTGATGACCTCGCTCGGCTTGATGCGCCCGGCCTGGATGTGCTCGATCAGCCGCGGCAGGTGGCGCTTGACGCTCGCCTGGTTGGCGCGCAGCGTGAGTCCCTTGTTCACCACGTTGCCGATCGGCACCATGTTGAAGGTCGGCCCGTACACGCCCACGATGGACACGGTGCCGCCCTTGCGCACCGAATTGATCGCCCAGTGCAGCACGGTGGCCGCGCCGGCCTGCAGCTTGAGCTTCACGCCCGTGAGGTACTGCAGCGCGTTGCCCGCCGCCTCGGCCCCCACAGCGTCGATGCACACGTCGGCGCCCAGCCAGTCGGTCATCTTCTTGATGTGCATGGCCATGTCGTCCACTTCCCTGAAGTTGACGATCTCGCACTGCGCGAAGTTGCGCGCGAACTCAAGCCGGTATTCGACGTGGTCGACCACGATCACGCGGCCCGCACCCATGAGCCAGGCCGACTTCGCGGCGAACAGCCCGACCGGCCCCGCGCCGAACACCACGACCGTGTCCCCTTCGACGATGCCGCCCATCTCGGCGGCCTGGTAGCCGGTGGGGAACGCGTCGGTGAGCAGCACGGCGTCGTCGAGGTCCATGTCGGCCGGCAGCAAGTGCGGGCCGACGTCGGCCATCGGCACGCGCACCAGCTCGGCCTGGCCGCCGTCGTAGCCGCCGGTGGTGTGCGAGTAGCCGTAGATGCCGCCCACCGCCGTGGCCTCCGGGTTGACGTTGTGGCAGTTGGAGAACAGCTCCTTCTTGCAGAAGAAGCAGGTGCCGCAGAAAATGTTGAAGGGCACCAGCACGTGGTCGCCCTTCTTCAGGTTGCGCACCGATGGCCCGACCTCCTCCACGACGCCCGTGAACTCGTGGCCGAAGGTCTGGCCCACGCGGGTGTCGGGCACGAGGCCGTGGTACAGGTGGAGGTCCGAGCCGCAGATGCACGAGCGCGTGACGCGCACGATCGCATCGTTGGGGTGTTCGATCCGCGGCTCGGCCTTTTGCGCCGCGCGCACGCGGTAAGGCCCGCGGTAGTTCATCGCCAGCATGTTGGTATCTCCCGTTTCTTGCTGCGGACCATTCTCCCGATGCGATCTGAGCTTTAGTCATCGGCGATGCATCCTGTAGCAACCCGCCCGGCTGCCGCGTGCTTGCAGCACAATCGCCGCAGCCGGGCAGGAGAAGCCACCCCATGACCACAGTCAGCCTCATCGGTGCACCCACGGACGTCGGCGCCAGCGTCCGCGGCGCGGGCATGGGACCCGACGCCTTGCGCGTCGCGGGCCTCGGCGACGCGCTGCGCGCGCACCGCCTCGACGTCATCGACCGCGGCAACCTGGCCGGCCCGCCCAACCCCTGGCACGCGCCGGTGCAGGGCATCCGTCACCTCGCCGAAGTGGTGGCGTGGAACCGCAGCGTGTTCGAAGCCGTGTCCACCGCGCTGGCCATGGAACACGTCCCGCTGCTGATGGGGGGCGACCACTGCCTCGCGATCGGGTCCGTCAGCGCGGTGGCGCGCCACTGCCGCCAGCACCGCAGGAAGCTGCGGGTGATCTGGCTCGACGCCCACACCGATGTGAACACCGAGCAGATCAGTCCCAGCGGCAACATCCACGGCATGCCCGTCGCCTGCCTGCTGGGGCACGGCCCGCCGGACCTCGTGGGCTGGAGCGGCGAGCGCGCCGCGATCGATGCGCACGGCATCGAATTCATCGGCATCCGCAGCGTGGACGCCGACGAGAAGCAGGCGATCCGCCAGCTGGGGCTGCAGGTCTTCGACATGCGGCACATCGACGAGCACGGCATGCGCAACACCATGACCGAGGTGCTGCAGGACGTGGACGAGGACACGCACATCCACGTGAGCTTCGACCTCGACTGCCTCGACCCCCTGGACGCGCCCGGCGTCGGGACCGGCGTGCGCGGCGGACCCACCTACCGCGAGATGCAGCTGTGCATGGAGATGATCGCGGACACGGGCCGCCTCGGCTCGCTGGACGTGGTGGAAATCAACCCGGCGCTGGATGTGCGCAACAGGACTGCGGAACTCGCCGTGGAATTCGTGCAGAGCCTGTTCGGCGCCTCCACCCTGGCACGGTAGAGTGCGGGGGTGGATTCCCCCGTCGCTCCTTCAACCCCTCCCGCGGCGCCCGAGGAGCGGCGCGTCCAGGCGCTGCACGCGCTGGGCATCCTCGATACGCCGGCGGAAGCCCTGCTCGATGCCCTGGCCCGTGCCGCCGCGGCCGCCTGCGGGACGCCCGTGGCGGTGCTGAACCTGGTCGATCGCCAGCGCCAGTGGACCAAGGCGCAGGTCGGGCTCGGCGGGCCGGCCGACATCCCGCGCGAGGACTCGATCTGCACCTTGGTGATCGAGTCGGGCGCTTACCTGGAGATCCCCGACGCGCGCCTGGATGCGCGGGTTGCCCGCAAGCCCTGCGTGCACGCGGCGCCGGCGCTGCTGTTCTACGCTGGCGCGCCCTTGGTCACGCGCGAAGGCGAGGTGATAGGCACCCTGGCCGTGCTGGACCACCAACCGCGGGCCGGCCTGGAAGCCGCCCAGCGGGCCGCGCTCGAGGAACTGGCCCGCGCGGCGATGCAGGCGCTGCTGCTGCGGCAGGCCGCGCACCGGAACGTTCAGTCCTCCAGCGAGCAGATGTTCCGCGAGCTGTCGGAGATGGCGCCGGTGGGCATCTTCCACACCGACGCGCGGGGCCGCGTCATCTACCTGAACCCGGAGAGCCTGCGCATCTTCGGGCGGACGCACGAAGAGCTGCTCGGGGACGACTGGGTGGGCAGCGTGCATCCCGGCGACGTCGAGAGCGTCGTTGCGCGCTGGCAGCGGACCGCCGCGGCCGGCGAAGTGTTCGACCACACGTACCGGGTGCGGCGCGGCGACGGCGGGCTGGCGCACGTGCGGGTGCGGGCCCAGGCCGTGCGGTTGCCGGATGGCTCCTCGGGCGGCTACGTGGGCACCATCGAGGACGTCACGGACAGCGAGCGCGCGCGCGTCGCGCTGGAGCGCAGCCAGGAGCGGCTGCACCGCGCCATGGAAGCTTCCGGGCTCGCGCTGTGGGACCTGGACGTGCCCGGCGAGGCGGTCTACCTCTCGGAGCACTGGTCGGTGATGCTGGGCGGCGAGCCGCGTGAAACCCGCTGCACCGCGCAGGAGCTGCTGGAGCTGGTGCCCATGGAAGACCTGCCCGCCATCCAGGCGGCGCTGGAGCCGGTGCTGGGCGGCCGTTCCCCGAACTACGTGGTGCAGCATCGCGTCCGCCGCAACGACGGGTCCTTCCTGTGGATCCACAGCGAAGGCCGGGTCGCCGACCGCCACGAACGCGGCGCGCCGCTGCGCATGGTGGGCACCAACCGCGACATCACCGCGAGCAAGCAGGCCGAACGCGACCTGCGCGAGGCGCGCGATGCCGCCGACGCGGCCAACCGCGCCAAGAGCCAGTTCCTGGCCACCATGAGCCACGAGATCCGCACGCCGCTGAACGGCATCATCGGCGTCACGCGGCTGCTGCTGGACGAAGAGCTCACCCCCGAAGTGCGGCGGCACACCGACCTGATCGACCGCAGCGCGCACTCGCTGCTGTCACTCGTCAACGACATCCTCGACGTCTCCAAGATCGAGGCCGGGCAGATGGAGATCGAGCTGGTGCCGTTCGACCTGCACGAGCTGGTCGAGGACCTCGTCAACCTGTACCGCCTGCGCGCCACCGAGAAGAGCCTGCTGTTCCGCGTGCGGGTCGCGCCGGGGGTGCCGCGGCACGTGGAGGCGGATCCCACGCGGCTGCGCCAGGTGCTGGTCAACCTGCTGGGGAACGCGCTGAAGTTCACCAGCAGCGGCTGGATCGGCCTCGACGTGCGCGGCGCGCGCGAGGACGCGGCGCACGTCCTGGAGTTCGTGGTGACCGACACCGGCGTCGGCATCCCCGGCGAGGTGCAGCCGCAGCTCTTCACGCGTTTCATGCAGGCCGACAGCTCCACCTCGCGCAAGTTCGGCGGCAGCGGCCTGGGCCTGTCGATCGTGCGGCAGCTGGTCGACCTGATGGGCGGCACCGTGTCCGTGGCGAGCGTGCCCGGCCAGGGTTCACGCTTCACGGTCACGCTGCCGGTACTCGCCGCGGAGGAAGCCCCCGCGGCCACCAGCTGGCAGGACCTGCCGCCGTCCGCCGAGCCCGGGCGCATCCTGGTCGCCGAGGACAATCCCACCAACCAGGTGGTCGCCTTCGGCATGCTGCGCAAGCTGGGCTACGACGACGTGAGCATCGCCAACGACGGTGCCGAGGCGGTGGCGATGGCCGCGCGCGAGGACTTCGACCTGGTGCTGATGGACTGCCAGATGCCCGAGATGGACGGCTACGAAGCCACCCGGCGCCTGCGCGCGGCGGGCTTCACCGCGCCCATCGTCGCCATGACCGCCAACGCCATCAAGGGGGACCGCGAGCGCTGCATCGAGGCGGGCATGAACGACTACATGACCAAGCCGATGGACCTGAAGGTGCTGCGCGCCATGCTGGCGCGCTGGAGCGGCGGGCAGCCCTCGCGCATCGCGGACCTGCCGCTGTTCGATGCCGATGCGATGCAGTCGCGCTTCGGCGGCGACCGGGAGCTGGAGGAGGTGGCGCTCTCCACCTACGGGCAGGCCACCCCCAACCTGCTGCTGAAGCTGCGCGCGGCCCTGGATGCGGACGACCGCAAGGCCTTCGAGCGGCACGCGCACTCGGCCAAGGGGAGCTCCGCGATGATCTCCGCCGAACGCTGCGCGGCGCTGGGTGCGCTGATGGAAGAGCGCGCGCCGGTCGCACCGGCGGAGGACCTGCGGCGGCTGGTGGAGGAGTTCCAGCGGGCCTTCGACGAGTTCGTGCTGGTGCTGCGCGGGCGCTGAGCGCTGGGGTCGCCTGCGGCGAACCCAGCCTACGGGCCGCGGCCCCGGTGTACCGCGTAGGTCGGGGTGAGCCCGCAGGCGAACCCCGACGTCCCCCGCTTACTGCGGCTCCAGCCCCACCTTCTTCACCAGCGCCGCGTACTTCTGCAGCTCGCTGCGGAAGGCCGCCTGCGCCTGCTCGGGGCTGCTGATGTTGATGGTGTTGCCCTGCTTGGCCATCGTTTCCTTGACGGCCGGATCGTTGAAGGCGGCCACCACGGCATCGTGCGCCTTCTTCACGCTGGCCGCGCTCATGCCCTTGGGGCCGATCACCGCGAACCAGGCTTCCACCGAGAAATTGGCCAGGCCCTGCTCGGCGAAGGTCGCGATCTCCGGCGCGGCCGGCGTGCGTTGCGGGGCCAGGGTGCCGATGGCGCGCAGCGCGCCGCTCTTGATGTGCTGCTGCACGCTGGGCAGGGCGGCCGTCGCGAAGTCGATCTGGCCGCTCAGCAGGTCGGTCACCATCGGGCCCACGCCCTTGTAGGGAATGTGGCGCGCCTTCGTGCCCGCGGCATCCATCACCAGCTCGGTGGCCAGGTGCAGGATGGTGCCGTTGCCGCCGGAGCCGAAGTTCAGCGCGCCGGGATTCGCCTTGAGCTGGGCGAAGAAGTCGCGCGCGTTGGCGGCGGACACCTTCGCCGGATTGGCCACCAGCACCATGGGCGTGGCGCCCACGACGGCGATCGGCGTGAAATCGCCCGGCATGTCGAAGGGCAGCGACTTCAGCACGCTGGGGAAGATCACCACGTTGTTCGACACCACGGACAGCGTGTTGCCGTCCGGCGCCGAGCGGGCCAGCGTCTGCAGGCCCAGCACGCCGCCGGCGCCCGGCTGGTTCTCCACGACGACGGAGGCATTCAGCGCCTTGCCCAGCGCGGGGGCCGCGGCGCGGGTGATCGCATCGACGCCCGAGCCGGTGGCGTTGGGCAGGATGAACTTCACGGTGCCCGACTGCGCGCGCGCGGCCAGCGGGAAGCCGGCGCTCGCGGCCAGCAGGGCGCCGGCGGCGAGCAGTTCACGGCGGCGGAAGTGGGAACGGGTCATCTTTGTCTCCTTGTGTCGATGGTTGGATTGTGGCCGTTTCAGGCGACCACCCCCTGCGCCTTCAGGGCGTCCACGCGCCCGTCGTCCAGGCCCAGCGAGCGCAGCAACTCGCGGCTGTGCTCGCCGAGGCGCGGCGGGTCGATGCGCACGCCGAGCCGTTCGCCGGCCAGCGTGAAGGGCAGGAGGGTGGTCTTGACGGTCTCGCCCGCGCGCGGGCCGTCGGGCAGGCGCACGTCGGCCAGGCCGCCGGTGGCGAGCAGGTGCTCGTCCTCGAACAGGTCTTCGGGCCGGCGGATGGGCGCGAAGGGCAGGCCGGCGCGCTCCATCAGCGCCGCCAGTTCCGAGGCGCCGCGGTGCTGCAGGCGCTCGCGCAGCGCGGCGAGCAGGCGCGGGCGCTGCTGCACGCGCTGGTTGTTGGTGGCCAGCTCCGGTTCGGACTTCAGGTCCGGGAAGCCCAGGGCATCGCAGAACTTCTCCCACTGCGCGTCGCTCACCGCCGCCAGGAAGATCTGCTCGCCGCCGGCCACCGTGAACACGTCGTACACGGCCCAGGGGTTGTCGCGCGCCGGCAGCGGCGCCGCCGGCTTGCCCGTCATCGCGTACTGCAGCATGTGCTGGCCGACCAGGAAGACGTTGTTCTCGTAGAGCGCCGACTGCACCTCCATGCCGCGGCCGGTGACGCCGCGCTGGATCAGTGCGCCCAGCACGCCGACCGCGCCGAAGAGGCCGCCCATGATGTCGTTGACGCTGGTGCCCGCGCGCAGCGGGTCGCCCGGGCGCCCCGTCATGTAGGCCAGGCCGCCCATCATCTGCACCACTTCGTCGAGGGCGGTGCGGTGGTCGTACGGCCCGGGCAGGAAGCCCTTGCAGGTCGCGTAGATCAGCTTCGGGTTGCCGGCGCTCAGCGACGCATAGTCCAGGCCGTACTTGGCCATCGTGCCGGGCTTGAAGTTCTCCGCCACCACGTCGGCGCCGGCGCAGAGCCGGCGCGCGAGCTCCGCGCCTTCCGGCTGGTGCAGGTCGATGGCGATGCTCTTCTTGTTGCGGTTGAACATCGGGAAGAAGCCGGAGCCCGCCCCGAGCAGGCGGCGCGTGCGGTCGCCGTCCACCGGCTCCACCTTGATCACCTCGGCGCCCAGGTCCGCGAGCACCATGCCGCAGGTGGGCCCCATCACCATGTGGGTGAACTCGATGACGCGCAATCCGTTCAGCGGCTGGGGGACGGTGGTCTCAGGCATGGACGGCTTCCTTCAGGGTGCGGGGCAGGCCGGCGCGCCAGACGCTGCCGTGCAGGGTTTCGCCTTCGAGCCAGCGCGCGACCTTGGCGCGCAGCGCCATCAGCTTGTCGAAGTCGAGGCCGGTTTCGATGCCCATGCTGGCCAGCATGTAGGCGAGGTCCTCGGTGGCCACGTTGCCGCTGGCGCCCGGCGCGTGCGGGCAGCCGCCGATGCCGCCGGTGCAGGCGTCGAAGCGGGCGATGCCCAGCTGCAGGCAGGCGTAGATGTTGGCGAGCGCGAGGCCGCGGGTGTCGTGGAAGTGGCCGCACACGAGGCGGTCGCCCGCGACGCGCAGCACGCGCTCGAACAGCGCCGACACCATGGCGGGATCCGCGTAGCCGACGGTGTCGGCCAGGCTCACGGAATCCACGCCCGCGTCCAGCACGGCCTGCACCAGGCGCACGACCTCGTCGTGGGCCACGTGGCCCTGGATCGTGCAGCCGAACGCTGTGCTAATCCCCACCTCGATTTCGGTTCGCGTGCCGCTCGCATCGCGGGCCGCGCGCATGCGGGCGATCTCCGCCACCACCTCGTCGGGCGTCTTGCGCAGGTTGGCGAGGCTGTGCGCGTGGCTGGCCGACAGCGGCACCAGCATCATCGCGGCATTGGCTTCCAGCGCGCGCTCGGCGCCCTTCATGTTGGGCACCAGCACGGTGGCGCGCAGGCCGGGCAAGGTCTGCGCAAAGGCGAGCACCTCGGCGGTGTCGGCCAGCTGGGGCAGCAGCTTCGGCGGCACGAAGGAGCCGACCTCGATCTCGCGCTCGCCGGCGTCGTAGGCGTCGCGGATCCATTCGATCTTGGCGGCGGTGGGCACGACGGTCTGCACGCTCTGCAGGCCGTCGCGCAGCCCCATCTCGCGCACGACGACGCGGCGCGGCAGGGTGGGCACGAAAGCGGGGGATGACATGCGCGCCAGTTTAGAATTTCCGGAACGAGCCGTTGGCTCAGTTTTGGAACTCTGGCGTTCCGATCCGGAATATCTTGCGCGACCTCGACCTCACGACCCTGCGCCTGTTCGTCGCCGTCTGCGAGACGGGCAACATTGCGCGCGCCGGCGAGCTGGCCAGCATCGTCGGCTCGGCGATCAGCAAGCGGCTGGCCCAGCTGGAGGGCCAGCTCGGCACGCCGCTGCTGGTGCGCAAGCGGCACGGCGTGGTGCCCACGCCCGCGGGCCAGACGCTGCTGGAGCACGCGCGCGCCATGCTCGATGGCGCCGCCCGCATCGAGCGCGACATGCAGGCCTACGTCGAAGGCGGGCAGGGACAGGTCCGCATCCTGGCGTCCGTCTCCGCGATGACCGAGTCGCTGGCCGACGACGTCGCGGCCTTCCTGCGCCTGCCGCCGCACCGCAGCATCCGCGTGGACATGGAGGAACGCGTGAGCCCGGAGATCGTGCGCGGCGTGCGCGAGGGCCACGCGTCGCTGGGGGTGTGCTGGGACGCCGCCGACGTCGGCACGCTGCACACGCTGCCGTACCGGCGCGACACGCTCTGCGTCGCCGTGCCCGCGGGGCATCCGCTCGCCGGGCGCAAGTCGCTGCGCTTCGAGGACACGCTGGACTTCGAACACGTGAGCCTGCCGGTCAACAGTGCCGTGCAGGTGATGCTGCAGCGGCGCGCGGCCCAGGCCGGCCGCAGCCTCAACCACCGCGTGGTGGTGACCAACTTCGAGGCGGCGCTGCGCGTGGTGCACGCCGGCCTCGCCATCAGCCTCGTCCCGCGCGAAGTGGCGCAAGGCGCCGCGCGCAACCTGCGCCTGGTGGCGCTGGCCGAGCCCTGGGCCGAGCGCCGCTTCATCATCTGTTACCGCGACGGCCAGTCGCTCACGCCGGCGGCGCAGTTGCTGGCGGAGCATCTGGCATCCCTGGCCGAACCATGAACACCTTCCTCGATTTCGGCGGCGCGCCGCGCATCCTGTTCCTCGCACGCAGCGGCGACGCCGTGCGCGCCCAGCTGGGCGGCGCCGCGCTGTCCGCCGTGCAGGCGGGCGCCTTGCGCGACGACGTCTCCACCGACGAGATCACGCCGGTGCGGATCATGTCGCACTACGACGACCGCCTCGCGCGCTTCCCGTACACCGGCTTCACCACCGACGACGGGCAGCGGCCGATCGCCGCCGGTGCCGTGCAGGCGGCCGGTTTCCAGGTGACGGTGGCGGGCCGCCGCTACGGCAAGGGCTCTTCCCGCGAGCATTCGCCGGCGGCGGAGAAGCTGGCGGGCATCCGGCTGGTGATCGCGGAAAGCTTCGAGCGCATCTACCGCCAGAACGCGGACAACATCGGCCTCTTCACCTCCACCGACTTCGGCCTCGTCGAACGGCTGCAGCGCGGCGAGGCGATCCCGGTGGACGAACTGGTGGCCGGCCGCGACGCGTTGGCCGCGGCGATCCTGCGCAGCGGCGGGCTGCTGGCCTTCGGCCGTGCGCACCTGCGGGATGCGAAGCCGGTCGCGGGGCCGACCGCGTCGCGCCCGCTCACGCTGTTCGAGAAGATCGTGCAGCGCCACCTCCTGCACACGCCGGTGACGCCCGACGCGCCGCAACCGGGCGAAGGCTGCTTCGTGCGCGCCGACTGGCGCTTCATCCACGAGTACTACACCGGCATGGCCGCGCACATGCTGCATGCCGGCTTCGGCCGCCCGCTGGCGTTGCGCGATCCGGATTCGATCGTGGTCTTCGAGGACCACACCTCCTACGTGGAGGAAAGCCCGGCGCACGCGGGCTCGCCCCTGTTGCCGAACATGCATGCGATGTGCGAGGCGCAGCGTGCGTTCGCACGCGAGTACGGGCTGCGCCAGCATCGCACGCTCACCGAAGCCGAAGCGAGCGCCGACGACGGCGGCAACGTCGCCGGCATCTCGCACGCGATGATGGCGGAGCACTACGCGCTGCCGGGCCAGCTGGTGGCGGGCACCGACTCGCACACGCCGCACAGCGGCGCGCTGGGCTGCGTGGCTTTCGGCGTGGGCACGACGGACATGGCGAACGCCTTCGTCACCGGCGCGGTCCGCCTGACGATGCCGCAGGTGCTGAAGGTGGACCTGCAGGGCACGCTGCCGGCGGGCGTGGCCGCGAAGGACGTGGTGCTGCACTTGCTGCGCCTGCCCGGCATCCGCGCGGGCGGCGGCGTGGGCAAGGTGTTCGAGTTCGGCGGGCCGGCGCTGGCGGCGCTTTCCACCGACGAGCGCGCCACCCTCACCAACATGACGGCGGAGCTCGGCGGCCTGACGGGCATCGTCGCGCCGGATGCCGAGACGGTGCGCTTCCTGCGGGAGCGGCGCGGCATCGAGTTCCACGTCGCGCCCTGGATGCGCAGCGACGAGGGCGCGGCGTACAGCGAAGTGATCGAGGTGGATTGCACGGCGCTGTCACCCATGGTGGCGAGGCCCGGGGACCCCGGCAATGGCATGCCGCTGCACGAGGTGCAGGACCGGGTGCGGGTGGACATCGCCTATGGCGGCTCGTGCACGGCGGGCAAGCGCGAGGACTTCGACCACTACCATGCCGTGCTCGCCTGGGGATTGCAGCGCGGCCTGCGCGTGCCGCCGCACGTGCGGCTGTACCTGCAGTACGGCACGACGGCGGTGCGCGACTACTGCGTGGAGCGCGGCTACGACCGCACCTTCGCGGCGGCCGGCGCGCGCATGCTGCAGCCCTCCTGCGGGGCCTGCGCGAACTGCGGCCCGGGCTCGTCCACCGACGCATCGCAGGTGACGGTGAGTGCGATCAACCGCAACTTCCCTGGGCGATCCGGGCCCGGTCAGGTCTGGCTCGCCAGCCCTGCCACGGTGATGGCGAGCGCGCTGGCGGGGGAGCTGGTGTCGTTCGCGGAGCTGCAGGCGCGCGCGGCTGGGGGCTGATCGGTGGTGTCGCCCGCGGCTCAAGCCTCCAGCAGCCCGCGCTGCACCAGCGCCAGGCGCACGTCGCCGGGGCTGCGCACCTGCACCGCCTGCAGCCCCAGCGCGATCGCCGCCTCCACGTTCGGCGCCAGGTCGTCGAACAGCAGCACCTCCTGCGGCGGGACGCCGATCTCGCGCAGCACGTGCTCGAAGGCGCCGGGCTGCGGCTTGCGGTGGCCGATCTCGTGCGAGGCGAACACGCGGGTGAACCGCGGCAGCAGGCCCGGGAAGGCGCGTTCCATCTCGGCGACGTGCGAGGGATTGGTGTTGCTGATCGCGTAGCAGGGCACGCGCGTGCGGATCGCCTCCAGCATCCGCACGGTCTCCCCGATTTCCCCGATCAGGATGGCGTCGAAGCCCGCGCGCACCTGCGCGAGTTCGCAATCGAGCGCCAGCACCTGGCGCAAATGGCCGAAGTAGCTGTCGTCGTCCAGCCGGCCGGTCTCGTGGCGGTGGAAGGGTTCGTCGAAGGTGAAGGCCGCGCGCATCTCTTCGGGGGCCAGGCGCGAGTGCGCCTCCCACGCCGCCA
>SEAY01000147.1 GCA_004144865.1 Comamonadaceae bacterium | reverse complement strand
CTACATCCGCCGCAACTACGGCATGCTGATCGGCGAGCCCACCGCCGAAGGCATCAAGAAGCAGATCGGCTCCGCCTTCCCCGGCAGCGAGGTCAAGGAGATGGAAGTCAAGGGCCGCAACCTCTCCGAGGGCGTGCCGCGCAGCTTCACCATCAGCTCCAACGAGATCCTGGAAGCCCTGACCGACCCGCTGAACAACATCGTCTCGGCGGTCAAGAACGCGCTGGAACAGACGCCGCCGGAACTCGGCGCCGACATCGCCGAGCGCGGCATGATGCTCACGGGCGGCGGCGCGCTGCTGCGCGACCTCGACCGCCTGCTGGCCGAGGAAACCGGCCTGCCGGTGCTGGTGGCCGAAGACCCGCTCACCTGCGTGGTCCGCGGCTGCGGCATCGCGCTGGAGCGCATGGAACGGCTGGGCTCCATCTTCACGAGCGAGTGATCGTCTGACGCTCCCGCCTCAGCGGGGCGGGGCACAATCCCGCCCATGCCACTCGGCACCCTAGACCGCACACCGCCGCCGTTCTTCAAGCAGGGACCTTCAGCGCTTTCCAAGCTGATGGTCTGCAGCGCGCTGGCGCTGTTCCTGATGGTGGCGGATGCGCGCTTCCGCGTCACGCAGCCGGTGCGCTCGGTGGTGGCCAGCGTGCTGTTCCCCCTGCAATGGGTGGTCATGCAGCCGGTGCTGGCGGTGCGCCATGTGGGCGAATACGTGACCAGCCTCGAAGCCGCGGTCTCCAGCGAGGAAGCCGCCCGCCGCAAGCTCATCCTGCAGTCGCAGCGCGCCAACCAGGTGGAGCAGCTCACGATGGAGAACACGCAGCTGCGCCAGCTGCTCGGTCTGCGCGGGCGCCTCTCCACGCCCACGCTGGCCGCCGAAGTTCTCTACGACGCAGCCGACCCGTACACCCGCCGCGTCATCGTCGACAAGGGCCTGGCCCAGGGCGTGCAGGCCGGCTCGCCGGTGATCGACGAATCCGGCGTCCTCGGCCAGGTGACGCGCGTGCACCCCCTGATCAGCGAAGTGACGCTGGTGACCGACCCCGAGCAGGCCATCCCCGTCGTGAACACCCGCACGGGCGTGCGCGGCATCACCTATGGCGACGCCGGCCGGCACGGCAGCGGCGGGCTCGAGCTGCGCTACATGGCCGCCAACGCGGACGTGCAGCCCGGCGACCTGCTCACCACCAGCGGGGTGGACGGCGTCTACCCGCCCGGCATCCCGGTGGCCAAGGTGGCGAAGGTGGAACGCCGGCCGGATTCGGCCTTCGCGCGCATCGTGCTGCACCCGCAAGCGCTGGTGGATGGCGCGCAGCACGTGATGGTGCTCAAGCCCCTGCTCGCGCAGATTCCGCCGCGCCCGGCGCCGGAGGATGCGGCCCCGGTGCTCCCCAAGCGCCCGGCAGCGAAGAAATGAGGAAGGCCGCATGATCATGCGCCCCGGGCAGCCGCTGCTGCTGCCCGCCAACCCCCTGTTCATCTGGTTCACGATGGTGCTGGCCATGATGGCCAACATGCTGCCGCTGGGCCGCGTGGCCTGGATGCCGGACCTGCTGGCCGTGGTGCTCGTGTTCTGGAGCGTGCACCAGCCCCTGCGGGTGGGCGTGATCGCCTCCTTCCTGTTCGGCCTGGCGATCGACGTGCACCAGGCCTCCCTGCTGGGCCAGCACGCGCTGGCCTACACCACGCTGAGCTACTTCGCCATCACCATCCACCGCCGGCTGCTCTGGTTCACGGTGCCCTCGCAGGCGGTCCAGGTGCTGCCCCTGTTCGCGGCCGCCCACGCCATCGAGCTGGCGATCCGCATGCTCGCCGGCGGCGCCTTCCCCGGCCCCTGGATCCTGCTGGCGCCCGTGCTGGAAGCCGCACTTTGGCCCGTGGTGAGCGTGCTGCTGCTGATGCCGCAACGCAGGGCGCATGATCCGGACGAGAATAGGCCCTTGTGAGACTTTGCGGGACAGACCGGAGGCGAAGCGCCGCTCTGTCCCCAACATGCTAGAAGGCTCGATCAGGCGCAAGCGGCGACGCCGCGTTCTTCCCATTCGCTGAACCATGACCGAACTCCGCAACGTCGAAGCCGAGCTGACGCGCTTTCGCGCCCGCGTGCTGGTGGCCAGCGCCGTCATCCTCGTGTGCTTCATGCTGCTGGTGGCCCGGCTGGTGTACCTGCAGGTGCTGAAGCACGAGGAATTCGACGACCAGGCCGAGGCCAACCGCACCGCCATCGTCCCCATCGTGCCGAACCGGGGGCTGATCCTCGACCGCAACGGCATCGTGCTGGCCACCAACTACTCGGCCTACACGCTGGAGATCACGCGCTCGCGCCTCGACCGCCCGCTGGAGCAGGTGATCGACGAGCTGTCGAACATCGTGGAAGTGCAGCCGCGCGACCGCCGCCGCTTCAAGAAGCTGCAGGAGGAGAGCAAGAGCATCGACTCCATCCCGATCCGCACCAAGCTCACCGACGAGGAAGTGGCGCGCTTCACGGTGCAGCGCTTCCGCTTCCCCGGCGTGGAGATCAAGGCGCGCCTGTTCCGCAACTATCCCTGGGGCGAGCTCGCCAGCCACGCCATCGGCTACATCGGCCGCATCAACCAGAAGGAGAAGGAGCAGATCGAGGAGTGGCCCGAGGAGGAGCAGGCCAACTACCGCGGCACCGAGTACATCGGCAAGCTGGGCGTGGAGCAGAGCTTCGAGAAGCAGCTGCACGGCACCACCGGCGTGGAGCAGGTGGAGACTTCCGCCGGCGGCCGCGCGGTGCGCAAGCTCGCCAGCAGCCCCGCGACGCCCGGCAACACGGTGGTGCTGTCCATCGACATCAAGATGCAGCGCCTCATCGAGGACCTGTACGGCGACCGGCGCGGCGCGCTGGTCGCGATCGACCCCAAGAGCGGCGAGCTGCTCGCCTTCGTGAGCAAGCCCACGTTCGACCCCAACCTGTTCGTGGACGGCATCGACCAGGAGAACTGGGCGATGCTCAACGAGTCGATCGACAAGCCGCTGCTCAATCGCGCCCTGCGCGGCACCTACCCGCCCGGCTCGACCTACAAGCCCTTCATGGCGCTGGGGGCGCTGACGACCGGCAAGCGCTCCGCCAGCACGGTGATCCAGGACAACGGCTCGTGGGTCTTCGCCGGCCACGTGTTCCGCAGCCACGGCGACCACGGCCTCGGGCCGGTGGACATGCACACCAGCATCGTCAAGTCCAGCAACGTCTACTACTACTCGCTCGCCAACGAGATGGGCGTGGACCTGATGCACGACTTCATGAAGCCCCTGGGCTTCGGGCAGATCACCGGCATCGACATCTTCGGCGAGGTGCGCGGCGTGCTCCCCAGCCAGGAGTGGAAGCGCAACTACTACCGCCGTCCCGAGCAGAAGAAGTGGTATGCCGGCGAGACGATCTCGCTGGGCATCGGCCAGGGCTACAACGCCTTCACCATGCTGCAGGTCGCGCAGGCGCTCGGCACCGTCCTGAACAACGGCGTGAAGCACACGCCGCACCTCGTGATCGCCACCGAGGACGCCACCAGCAAGCAGCGCGTGCCGGTGGCGCGGCCGGAGCCGGTGAACCTGGGCTACAAGCCCGAGCACCTGGCCGTCATCCGCAAGGCGATGACCGCGGTGACGCAGCAGGGCACGTCCACGCGCGTGTTCCAGGGCGCGGGCTACCTCTCGGGCGGCAAGACCGGCACGGCGCAGGCGGTCGGCGTGGCGCAGGGCGCCAAGTACAACGCCTCGAAGCTGGAGGAGCACCAGCGCGACCACTCGCTGTACATCGCCTTCGCGCCGGCGGAAGACCCGAAGCTCGCCATCGCGATGATCGTGGAGAACGCCGGCTTCGGTGCCGCGGCGGCCGCGCCCATCGCGCGCCGGGTGTTCGACTACTACCTGATGAACCAGTACCCCAGCGAGGAAGACATGGCGCTGGTGCGGGAGGGCAAGGCCGCCAACCCGGTGGGGACGCCCCGCGTGGCGTCCGAAGTTGCCTGGCCGCCGCCGAGCGCGGCAGCCGCGGCGGCGGCCGCTTCCGCGGCGCTGCCCGCGCCAGGCGCGCCCCAGGGCGCGATGGCGGTCGCCGCTCCGGCGGCACCCGCCATGCCCGCCGCCCCGCAAATGATCCACGCAGCCTTCGCGCCGCCGCCGCCAGCCGCCGCACCCGCGCCGACGGCCGCAGCCAGTGCGCCGAAGCCGGCGGCCTCGGCGGCGGCAGCCCCGGCGCGCAAGCCCGGCACGCCGGCCAAGCCGGCCAAGCCGCCGGTGCGACCGCAAGCCGCGGCCGCGCCCGTTGCGGCCGCCCCCGCCGTCAGAGTGCCGCCGGCACCGTCATCGGGGCCGCAGGCCACTCCGCCGGCACCCGCGGAGTAATTCCCGACGCCTTCAGCAGCCAGGCCGTCACGGCCTCCGGCATCGCCATCACGTGCCCCGGCGGCCCGCCCGCGGGAAAGCCGACGTGGCCCCCATGCGCGGGCTGCCACAGCGTGACCCAGTCACCGACCTCGTGCGGCCGCGGCAGGCTGAAGGCGGGGATGAACGGATCGTTCATGGCGTTGAGCGCCAGCGTCGGCACGCGGATGCGCGGCAGGTGCGGCTTGGCCGAGGACTTGGCCCAGTAATCCTCCACGCTGGTGAAGCCGTGCACCGGCGCGGTGAAGATGTGGTCGAACTCGTAGATGTCGCGCGCCTTCATCAGCGCGTCGATGTCGAACAGGCCGGGGTGCTGCGTCCACTTGACCATCGCCTTGGGCTTGAGCGCACGCAGGAACATCGCCGCATACACCATGCGGTTGAAGCCGCGGTCGATGGCGTGGCCGCCCGCGGCAAGGTCGAGCGGCGAGCTGACCGAGGCCACTGCCGAGACGACCTTCGAGGCCGCCTCGCCCATCTCGCCGGCCCAGCGCAGCAGCGCATTGCCGCCGAGCGACACCCCCACGGCGACGATGGGACCCTTGTGCATCTCGCGGATGCGGCCGAGGATCCAGCCGATCTCCTCGAAGTCGCCCGAGTGGTAGGCGCGCGGCGCCAGGTTCATCTCGCCGCTGCAGCTGCGGAAGTGCGGCACCACGTAGGTGAGCTTGCCGCGCCAGGCGACGTCGGCGAAGGCCTCCGAGTAGTGGCTGCGCGATGAACCCTCGAGCCCGTGGAACAGCACGATCAGCGGGCGGCGCTGCGACACGTCGTTGGCCAGGTAATCCAGGTCGACGAAATCGCCATCGGGCGTGGGCAGCCGGTGGCGCCGGTACGCCGGCACCGGGCCGCGCGTGCGGCGGCTGTACAACGCCGGCCAGATGGTCTGCGCGTTGCCGCCCGGCAGCCACCAGGGCGCGCGGTAGCCGAGGAAGTCGCTAGTGAAGGATCGCGGGCGCATCCGACACTTCCTGGATCTCGCTGGTGGTGCCCGGGCTCGCGTGGTGCGCCACCAGCCGCCAGCCCTGCGCCGTGCGGTGGTAGACGTTGGTCGCGATCACCCACGCGTTCGCCGGGCCCGTGGGGCTGAGCACCTCCACGCGTTCCAGCACGTTGTGCACGCTGCTGCCGACGCAGACCGTCTTGCGCACGCGCTCCGGCCAGGCCCGCACCGAGCCGCCCTCGGCGAACATCGCCTCGAAGGTGGCGCGGATGGCGGTGGCCCCCAGCACGCGCGGGCCGCCGGGATGGATGCAGAAGATGTCGTCCTCGTCGGCCCAGCACGCCATGAGCTTCTCGATGTCCCCGCGCTGGAGGGCATCGTAGAAAGCGGCTTCGATGTCGTCGGCGTCGCCTTCGAGGCTGGCGGCCTGGAGCTTGTTCTTGCGCATGGAGAGGACTTCTCCCGGGATTGTGCCTGTCCCGGCTCAGCTCAGCCAGCGGCGCGCGACTTGCTCCATGTCGCCTTGCGCCGCCTGCCACACCAGTTCCGGCGCCGCGACGTGGATGCCGGCGGGCGCCAGGCGCAGGGCGATGGCCAGGAACTCGGCCACCTTCACCGTGCGCACGGGCTGTTCGCTGGAGGGCACCATGTACTTGAAGATCGACAGCATCCAGCCGGCCAGGCGCGCCAGCGGGTGGGCCGCGCGCGGCGTGGCCGGCTTCTGCGCCGACCGCAGGATCAGCAGCCGCTCGAAGCCCAGCGCAGCGACGGCCTGTTCGTCCAGGCTGGCGAGCCCTCGCTTCAGCGCCTCCGGCAGCTGCCCCGGCGCATGCGGCAGGACGACAGCCAGCGTGCGCACGCCGCCGGCGCGCATCCAGCGCGCGAGGGTCGGCAGCTGCTGCGGCGCGGGCGTCCACAGGGCGCGCTCGCGGTCGTGGAACAGGCGCGGCGGGTCGAACAGCACCACGCCCACGTCGGCCGAAGCCAGCGGCCACTCACCCGGTTCGTCCGAAAGGATGACGGTGGCATGCACGCCACGCACGCCCTCGGTGATCGGCTCCTTCGCCAGCACCTCGGTGGCCGAGAAGCGTCCGGATCCGACCAGGCGGCGCAACACTTCGTTGCCGAGGGCCCCGGTGGCACCGGCGATGAGGAGGCGCGGCTTGGACGCGGATGGGTTGGCGCGTGAAGCCGCCTGCAAGACTTGAAGCGGGTCCGTGCGCATCCCATCTATGCTACCGTTTCAAATTCCGCCAAGAGAGGAACCGACATGAAGAAGTGGCTGCTGATCCTGGCTTTGCTCACGACCCTCACGGGGTGCGGCTACAACGATTTCCAGCGCCTGGACGAACAAACGAAGTCCGCATGGAGCGAGGTGCTGAACCAGTACCAGAGGCGCGCCGACCTGGTGCCCAACCTCGTCGCCACCGTCAAGGGCGAAGCGAACTTCGAGCAGGAGACGCTCACGCGCGTGATCGAAGCGCGCGCACGCGCCACCTCCATGCAAGTGACGCCCGAAACGCTCAATGACCCGCAGGCGTTCCAGCGCTTCCAGCAGGCCCAGGGCGAGTTGTCCAGCGCGCTGTCGCGGCTGATGGTTGTGAGCGAACGCTACCCCACGCTGCAGGCGAACGCGGGTTTCCGCGACCTGCGCGTGCAGCTCGAGGGCACGGAGAACCGCATCACCGTCGCGCGCAACCGCTACATCCAGTCGGTGCAGGAGTACAACGTGCTCGCGCGCAGCTTCCCGACCAACCTGACCGCGATGGTCTTCAACTACGACCCGAAGCCGAACTTCTCGGTGCAGAACGAGGCGGCGATCTCCGCGCCGCCGAAGGTGGAGTTCGGGACGCCCGCTGCTCCGCCCTCTCCGGCGGCTCCCGCCACCCCGGCTGCTCCCGCCGCTTCGCGTTGACGCAATGCCTGTCATTGCGGGCTTGACCCGCAATCCACAAGCCGCATGGATCCCGGGTCAAGCCCGGGATGACAGCGTTGCGTAGGCTGTTCCTGCTTGTCTTCGCCGCGCTCGCCTGGCTCGGCGCGCATGCCCAGGGCGTCCTCCCCGTCCCCGAGCTCACCGCGCGCGTCATCGACCAGACCGGAACGCTCGACGACATCCAGCGCAAGGGCCTGGAGGACAAGCTCGCGGCCTTCGAGCAGCAAAAGGGCTCCCAGGTCGTGGTGCTGATGGTGCCCACGACACAGCCCGAAGACATCGCGAGCTACGCCAACCGCGTGGCCAACGCCTGGAAGATAGGCCGCAAGGAAGTCGGCGACGGCATCCTCGTGATCGTCGCCAAGGACGACCGCCGGGTGCGCATCGAAGTGGCCAAGACGCTCGAAGGCGCCGTGCCGGACCTGGCCGCGAAGATGATCATCGACGAGGCGATCACGCCGGCGTTCCGCCAGGGCAACTTCGCCGCCGGCCTCAACGCCGGCCTGGACCGGCTGTTCGCGCGCATCACGGGCGAGGCCCTGCCGGCGCCGCAGCAGCAGCGCTCGCCGGCGCAGGGCGGCGCGGGCGGCTTCGACTGGTTCGACCTCGCCGTCTTCCTGTTCTTCGCCGTGCCCATAGGCGGCGCCGTGCTGCGCGGCATCCTCGGGCGCAAGCTCGGTTCGCTGGCCACCGGCGGCGGCGTGGGCTTGCTCGCGCTGCTGTTCACGTCCAGCGTCGTCGTGGCGGTGATTGCCGCCGTCGTCGGCCTGCTCTTCTCCTTCCTGTCGGGCGGCGGCCCGTTCGGCGGCA
>SEAY01000146.1 GCA_004144865.1 Comamonadaceae bacterium | reverse complement strand
CCACCACTGCCAGCTTAAAAGCCAGCGTGTAGTCCCGCTGCGTCCTCTTAACCCATTGATCCAATTGACATTCCTTTCTGTTGGCCAGAAAGGTGTCAACCCAGATCAGGACGGGTCAGAGCCCAACGAAAAAGCGGCCCGCGGGCCGCTTTTTCATTTCAGCGCGTGGCGCTCAGACCGTCACTTCCTTCGCCGTCTCGGCGTACTCCTCGATCTGGTCGAAGTTCATGTAGCGGTACACCTTGTCGGCGTCCTTGTTGATCACGCCCATGTCGGCCTGGTACTCCGCCACCGTCGGCAGGCGCCCCAGCTTGGAAGCGATCGCGGCCAGCTCCGCCGACGCCAGGAACACGTTGGTGTTCTTGCCCAGGCGGTTGGGGAAGTTGCGCGTGGAGGTCGAGACCACCGTGGCGCCCTCCCTCACCTGCGCCTGGTTGCCCATGCACAGCGAGCAGCCCGGCATCTCGGTGCGCGCGCCGGCGCCGCCGAAGTTGGCGTAGTGGCCTTCCTTGGTCAGCTCGTCCTGGTCCATCTTGGTCGGCGGCGCGACCCACAGCTTCACCGGGATGTCTCGCTTGCCTTCCAGCAGCATGGACGCCGCGCGGAAATGGCCGATGTTGGTCATGCACGAACCGATGAAGGCCTCGTCGATCTTCGTGTTCTGCACTTCCGACAGCGGCTTCACGTCGTCGGGGTCGTTCGGGCAGCACAGCAGCGGCTCGGTGATCGCGTCCATGTCGATCTCGATCACGGCGGCGTACTCGGCGTCCTTGTCGGCCTCCAGCAGGTTCGGCTTGGCGAGCCAGGCCTCCACGGCCTTGATGCGGCGCTCGAGCGAACGCTTGTCGGCGTAGCCCTGCGCGATCATGTTCTTCATCAGGACCACGTTGGACTTCAGGTACTCGGCGACCGGCGCTTCGTTGAGCTTCACGGTGCAGCCCGCGGCGGAGCGCTCGGCGGATGCGTCCGACAGCTCGAAGGCCTGTTCCACCTTCAGGTCCGGCAGGCCCTCGATCTCGAGGATGCGGCCGGAGAAGATGTTCTTCTTGCCTTCCTTGGCCACGGTCAGCAGGCCCTGCTTGATGGCGAAGTAGGGAATCGCATGCACGAGGTCGCGCAGGGTGATGCCTTCCTGCATCTTGCCCTTGAAGCGCACCAGCACCGACTCGGGCATGTCCAGCGGCATCACGCCGGTGGCGGCGGCGAAGGCCACCAGGCCGGAGCCGGCCGGGAAGCTGATGCCGATCGGGAAGCGCGTGTGGCTGTCGCCGCCGGTGCCCACGGTGTCGGGCAGCAGCAGGCGGTTGAGCCAGCTGTGGATCACGCCGTCGCCGGGACGCAGGGCCACGCCGCCGCGGTTGCTGATGAACGCGGGCAGCTCGCGGTGCGTCTTCACGTCCACCGGCTTCGGGTAGGCCGCGGTGTGGCAGAAGGACTGCATCACCATGTCGGCGGAGAAGCCCAGGCACGCCAGGTCCTTCAGCTCGTCGCGGGTCATCGGGCCGGTGGTGTCCTGGCTGCCGACGGTGGTCATGCGCGGCTCGCAATACGTGCCGGGGCGGATGCCCTTGCCTTCCGGCATGCCGCAGGCGCGGCCCACCATCTTCTGCGCCAGCGAGAAGCCCTTGCCGGAATCGACCGGGGGCTTGGGCAGGCGGAAGGTGGTGGAGGCGCCCAGGCCCAGGAATTCGCGCGCGCGGGCAGTGAGCGAGCGCCCGATGATCAGGTTGATGCGGCCGCCGGCGCGCACTTCGTCGAGCAGCACGTCCGACTTCAGCGAAAAGCGCGCGACGACCTTGCCGTCCTTCTCGATCGTGCCTTCGTACGGGTAGACGTCGATGACGTCGCCCATCTCCAGCTTGGCGACGTCGACTTCGATGGGCAGCGCGCCGGAGTCTTCCTGCGTGTTGTAGAAGATCGGGGCGATCTTGCCGCCCAGCGTGACGCCGCCGAAGCGCTTGTTCGGCACGAAGGGGATGTCCTGGCCGGTGGCCCAGATCACGCTGTTGGTGGCGGACTTGCGCGAGGAACCCGTGCCGACCACGTCGCCCACGTAGGCGACCTGGTGGCCCTTGGCCTTGAGTTCCTCGATGAATTTCATGGGACCGCGCTTGCCCTCTTCCTCCGGCTTGAACGCCGCGCCGGGGCGCGAGTTCTTCAGCATGGCGAGGGTGTGCAGCGGGATGTCGGGGCGCGACCAGGCGTCCGGCGCGGGCGACAGGTCGTCGGTGTTGGTTTCGCCGGGCACCTTGAACACGGTGACGGTGATCTTCTGCGGCACCTCGGGACGGCCGGTGAACCACTCGGCTTCGGCCCAGGACTGCATCACTTCCTTGGCGAACGCGTTGTTGGCCTTGGCCTTCTCCGCGACGTCGTGGAAGTAGTCGAACATCAGCAGCGTCTTCTTCAGGCCTTCGGCCGCGACCTGCGCGACCTCCGCGTCATCGAGCAGGTCGATGAGCGGCTTGACGTTGTAGCCGCCGACCATGGTGCCGAGCAGCTCGGTCGCCTTGGCCTTCGAGATGGCGGGGACGGAGAGGTCCCCATGCGCAACAGCGGCCAGGAAGCTGGCCTTCACCTTGGCCGCGTCGTCCACGCCCGGCGGCACGCGGTTCGTCAGCAGGTCCAGCAGGAAGGCTTCTTCCTTCGCCGGGGCCGACTTGATCAGTTCGATCACGTCGGCGGTCTGCTTTGCGGACAGCGGCAGCGGGGGGATGCCGAGCGCAGCGCGTTCGGCAACGTGTTCGACGTAGGCTTGCAACATGGGGGGTTCTCCGTTCAGGTCACTTGGTTGGTTCCGGCTCCAGCAGGTTGACCGCCTTCATGTTCTTGGCGTAATCGGCCTGCGCGGGGCTCTTGCATTCGTCGGCAAGGCGCTTGCCTTCCTTCTGGTTCATCAGCATCGACTTGTTCGCCAGCTGCAGCCACAGCGCGCCGCGCGCCGTGTCTTCCAGGCGGATGGCGCCGGTGCGGCTTTCCTCGGGATGCATGATGAATTTGTTCACCCCGCGCGACACGAAGAAGAAGCCTTCGCGCTTCATCGGGCGGATGGTGACCTTCTGGCCCAGCTCGCACTCGATCTCGCCCGTCTGGACGGTCTTCGCGATCGCCAGCTGCGCCTCCGACAGCTTGATGCTCGGGTCCGGCTCCGCCGTGGGAGTGGCCTCCTCGATCGCCTGGCGCTTCGTCGGCGCGGGCGCGTTCTTCACTTTCACCGGCTTGGTCGGCTTTGCAGCGGGCTTGGCAGGCTTGGCCGGCGCGGGCTGCGCCTGCGCGAAGGCGGTGCCCGCGAACGCGGCGAGCAGGATGCTGGCAATAAAGGCTTTTTTCATGACGTCTCTCCTCTGGGACCTAGGGGCGCGCGAACCATTCGCGCGCTTCGTCGGGAAGCTGCCTTCCGGTCTGGTGTGCCCGCTCCAGCACCTGCCAGTAGTAGCGGTAGCTCGCCCTGTCCTCGAGTTTGCCGTCGAAGCTGATCGGCGCCCACTCCGCGGCCTGGGCGGCCCGCAGAAGTTGTGACGCCTTGTGTATTTCGTCAGCGGAAGGAGCGAACACTTCCACGATCGTCCTGATCTGGTCGGGGTGGATGCTCCACATCCGCGTGTAACCGAACTCGTTGGCTGCGCGCGACGCCGCGGCGCGGAAAGCCGCCTGGTCGCGGAACTCCGTCACCACCCCGTGCGAGGGCACCTTGCCGTGGGCATGGCAGGCGGAGGAGATTTCGAGCTTGGCGCGCACCACCAGCGGGTGCGTGAACTGGCCCTGCACGCCCATCCCGTGCGAAGGGATGGCGCCGCCGTGCGCCGACACGAAGTCCATCAGGCCGAAGCTGAGGGACTGCATGCGCGGATGACCGGCGATGTCGAAGGCGCGGTGCACCGCGGCGGGCGATTCGATGAGGCCCTGCAGCGGCAGGTGCTTCGCGCCGGCGGCGTCCAGCGCCCGGCTCGCCCGCTCGACGTCGTCCGCGCTCTCCACCTTGGGCAGCATCACGTGCACCAGTCGATGCCCGGCGCGGCCTGCGATGGTGGCGATGTCGGCCTCGAACGCGGGATGGTCCACCGGGTGCACGCGCACCGCGACGCGCGCACCCGGCTGCGCGCCCAGCGCCAGCTCCACCACCAGCGCGGCATGTTCCGCCTCGCCGCCCACCGGGGCGCCGTCCTCGCAATCGAGCGTGACGTCGAACACGCAGGCGCCGAACTCCTGCGCCATCTCCTGCTGCAGCGCGAGGCTCTTGCGCATGCGCGCTTCCACGCCGCTGTAGTGGTCGCACACCGGCAGCGTGCCGGTGCGCGCCTGGGCGCCGAGGAGGATGTCGCGGGGGTGGGTCATGGAGGATGACGTGCGAAGTCTGTCATTGCGGGCTTGACCCGCAATCCATGCAGCGCCCTATCAGCCGCCGCATGGATCCCGGCTCGAGGCCGGGATGACAGCATCAGAGCAGGTGCGCCACGCCCGCCTGCTCTTCCTGCAGTTCCTTCAGCGTGAGGTTGATGCGTTCCTGCGAGAAGGCGTCGATCTCCAGGCCTTCGACGACCTTGTACTCGCCGTTCTGCGTGGTGACCGGGAAGCCGAACATGGTGTCCTTCGGGATGCCGTACTGGCCGTCCGACGGGATGCCCATGGTGACCCACTTGCCGTTGGAGCCCAGCGCCCAGTCGCGCATGTGGTCGATCGCGGCGTTGGCGGCGGAGGCGGCGGAAGACAGGCCGCGCGCCTCGATGATGGCCGCGCCGCGCTTGCCCACCGTCGGCAGGAAGGTGTTGGCGTTCCATTCCTGGTCGTTGATCAGGTCCTTGACCGACTTGCCGTTCACGCTGGCAAAGCGGTAGTCCGCGTACATGGTGGGCGAGTGGTTGCCCCACACCGTCAGCTTCTCGATGTCCTTGACCTGGGTGCCCGTCTTGGCGGCGACCTGCGACAGCGCGCGGTTGTGGTCCAGGCGCAGCATGGCGGTGAAGTTCTTGCGCGGCAGGCTGGGCGCGCTCTTCATCGCGATGTAGGCGTTGGTGTTGGCGGGGTTGCCGACCACCAGCACCTTCACGTTGCGCGAGGCCACCTTGTCGAGGGCCTTGCCCTGCGCGGTGAAGATGGCGGCGTTGGCGGACAGCAGGTCCTTGCGCTCCATGCCGGGGCCGCGCGGACGGGCGCCGACCAGCAGCGCGTAGTCGGTGTCCTTGAAGGCGGTCATCGGGTCGCTGTGCGCTTCCATGCCGGCCAGCAGCGGGAACGCGCAGTCCTCCAGCTCCATCATCACGCCCTTGAGCGCCTTCTGCGCCTTCTCGTCGGGGATCTCCAGCAGCTGCAGGATCACGGGCTGGTCCTTGCCCAGCATCTCGCCGGAGGCGATGCGGAACAGCAGGGCATAACCGATCTGGCCGGCGGCGCCGGTGACGGCGACGCGAACGGGCTTCTTGCTCATGGGATTCTCCGGATGAAGGTTGCGAATGCGTTCGTCGAGAGGGGCGCGAGGGGGTGTCGGCCCTGCGGGACAGCCTGCGAGTTTACCCTGAGCCCCGCGGGTGGTCAATTTGTCTTATGTCTTATATAAGATATGATTGCGCCAGGAAGGTGCACCCGCATCCACCCCTCCATGGCCGCTTCCCCACCCTCTTCCGCCGACTCCGCGGCCGCCGATCCGGCGCTGCCCGCCACGCCTGCGTTCAGCCCTCTGTACCAGCAGATCAAGGGGCTGATCCTGCAGAGCCTGGAGGCCGGCGAGTGGAAGCCGGGCGAGGCGATCCCGAGCGAGATGGACCTGGCCGCGCGCTTCCGCGTGAGCCAGGGCACGGTGCGCAAGGCGATCGACGAGCTTGCGGCCGAGAACCTGGTGGTGCGCCGCCAAGGCAAGGGCACCTTCGTCGCCACGCATGCCGAGCAGCACGTGCGCTACCGCTTCCTGAAACTGGTGCCCGACAACGCGGACCGCGACGTCGGCCCCGCCGAGCGCAGCGTGCTGGACTGCCGCCGCGTCCGGGCGCCGGCCGAAGTCGCCCGCGCCCTGCAGCTGCGCACCGGCGATTCCGTGGTGCAGGTGCGCCGCGTGCTGTCGTTCGGCGGCGTGCCGACCATCCTGGAAGACATCTGGCTGCCGGGCAATGCCTTCAAGGGCCTCACCGCGGAACAGATGGCGGGCCACCAGGGCCCGACCTACGCCCTGTTCGAACTCGAGTTCGGCGTGCGCATGGTGCGCGCCGAGGAGAAGATCCGCGCCGTCGCCGCCGACGCGCAGCAGGCCGCGGCGCTGGACGTTGCGGCCGGCGCGCCGCTGCTCTCCGTGGAGCGGCTCGCGTACACCTACAACGACGTGCCGATGGAGCTGCGCCGCGGCCTCTACCGCACCGACGCCCACCATTACCGCAACGAATTGAGCTAGCACACCGCAAGGCTGCAGTCAGACCTTCGTAGCACTCTGTAGCGCTGAAATAGAATCTAGGGTTGTCCCCTATTCGTTATCCCCTTTCCTCGCGTCCGCACACCGAAAGAAACCCGTCATGACGACAGAGCTCGCCAAGAAGCGGCCGGAATTCCGCAACATCAACGCCTTCAGGGACCTGCCCTCCTACCGCTGGCCGGTCGCCTCCCTGGTCTCGGGCATGCACCGCTTCAGCGGCGTGCTGATGTTCGTGCTGTTGCCGCTGATCATCTGGATGTTCGACACCTCGATCTCGTCCGAGATCTCCTTCGCCCGCTTCCGCTTCGCCTTCGAGAACGGCGCTGCCGGCGTGGTGCTCAAGCTCGTCGCCCTGGCGCTGATCTGGGCCTACCTGCACCACTTCATCGCCGGCCTGCGGCACATCTGGATGGACGTGAGCCACGCGGCGGTGAGCAAGAAGTTCGGCGCCACCTCCGGCAAGGTCACCATCGTCGCGAGCCTGCTGCTGACCGTCGTGCTCGGCGCGAAGCTGTTCGGCGTGTACTGAAGAACAACAAGGAGCCCCCCATGGCAGTCAACTATGGTTCCCGCCGCACGGTCGTCGGCGCGCACTACGGCATTCGCGACTGGCTCGCGCAGCGCGTCACCGGCGTCCTGATGGCGCTGTTCACGCTGGTCGTGCTGGCGCAGGTCCTCTTCACCAGCGGCGAGATCGGCTACGACAAGTGGGCCGGCATCTTCGCCAGCCAGCCGATGAAGATGCTGACCTTCGCCACCATCGTCGGCCTGATCTACCACGTGTGGGTGGGCATGCGCGAGGTGCTGATGGACTACGTGAAGCCCGTGGGCGTGCGCCTCGTGCTGCAGATCCTGGTCATCGTGTGGCTCCTCGGCTGCGCGGGCTGGGCCATCCAGGTCCTCTGGCGGGTTTGAACAGAATGGCATACACCAAGAGCAACATCACGACGCGCAAGTTCGACGTCGTCATCGTGGGCGCCGGCGGATCCGGCATGCGCGCCTCCCTGCAGCTGTCGCTGGCCGGCCTGAACGTGGCCGTGCTGTCGAAGGTCTTCCCGACTCGCTCGCACACCGTGGCGGCGCAGGGCGGCATCGGCGCGTCGCTCGGCAACATGTCCGAGGACAACTGGCACTACCACTTCTACGACACCGTCAAGGGCTCCGACTGGCTTGGCGACCAGGACGCGATCGAGTTCATGTGCCGCGAGGCGCCGAAGGTCGTGTACGAGCTCGAGCACTTCGGCATGCCCTTCGACCGCAACCCGAACGGCACGATCTACCAGCGGCCCTTCGGCGGCCACACCGCCAACTACGGCGAGAAGCCCGTGCAGCGCGCCTGCGCGGCGGCCGACCGCACCGGCCATGCCATGCTGCACACGCTGTACCAGCAGAACGTGAAGGCCCGCACCAGCTTCTTCGTGGAGTGGATGGCGCTGGACCTGATCCGCGACGCCGAAGGCGACGTGGTCGGCGTGACCGCGCTGGAGATGGAAACCGGCGACCTGCACGTGCTGCACGCCAAGACGGTGCTGCTGGCCACCGGCGGCGCGGGCCGCATCTACCAGGCGTCCACCAACGCCTTCATCAACACCGGCGACGGCCTGGGCATGGCCGCGCGCGCCGGCATCCCGCTGGAAGACATGGAGTTCTGGCAGTTCCACCCCACCGGCGTGGCCGGCGCGGGCGTGCTGCTCACCGAAGGCTGCCGCGGCGAAGGCGC
>SEAY01000031.1 GCA_004144865.1 Comamonadaceae bacterium | reverse complement strand
GATGTCGAAGTGGTTGTTGGAGTGCGAGCCCCAGGTCAGGCCCCAGTCGCGGCAGGTCTGCGCCACGCGCACCGAGCCGGCCATGGTCCAGAAGTGCGGATCGGCCAGCGGAATGTCGACCGATTGCAGCGCGAGCGAATGCGCCATCTGGCGCCAGTCGGTGGCGACCATGTTGGTGGCCGTCGGCAGGCCCGTCGCGCGGCGGAACTCCGCCATCACCTCGCGGCCGGAGAAGCCTTCCTCCGCGCCGCACGGGTCTTCGGCATAGGCGACCACGCCGCGCATCTTGTGGCCGAGGCGGATCGCGTCCTTCAGTAGCCAGCCGCCGTTGGGGTCCAGCGTCACGCGCGCGTCGGGGAAGCGCTCGTGCAGGGCCGTGACGGCCTCCACTTCCGCGTCCCCGGCCAGCACGCCGCCCTTGAGCTTGAAGTCCTGGAAGCCATAGCGCTTCTGCGCCGCTTCGGCCAGGCGCACCACGGCTTCGGGCGTGAGCGCTTCCTCGTGGCGCAGGCGCAGCCAGTCGTCCTGCGCGTCGGGCTCACTAGCATAGGGCAGGTTCGTCTTCTTTCGGTCCCCGACGTAGAACAGGTAGCCGAGCATCTGCACGGCCTCGCGCTGCTGGCCCTCGCCGAGCAGCGCGGCGACGGGCACGCCGAGGTGCTGGCCCTGCAGGTCGAGCAGCGCGGACTCCACCGCGGTCACCGCATGGATGGTCGTGCGCAGGTCGAAGGTCTGGTTGCCGCGGCCGCCGGCGTCGCGGTCCGCGAACTTCGCGCGCATCGCGTTGAGGATCGCCTGCAGGTCGCCGATCGGACGGCCCTCGACGAGCGCGCGGGCGTCCTCCAGCGTCTGGCGGATCTTCTCGCCGCCGGGCACCTCGCCCAGGCCCGTGTGGCCGGCGTTGTCGGTGACGAGGACGATGTTGCGGGTGAAGAAGGGCGCGTGGGCGCCGGAGAGATTCAGCAGCATGCCGTCGCGGCCGGCGACGGGGACGACGCGCATGCTGCGCACGATGGGAGAGGTCATGGGCTTGGGAAAGGAGTTCAGGTCACGGGGGCCGGGTTGAAGAGGACCAGCGCGTTGTGCAGCTTCCACTGCTCGGCCCAGGTCTTCCTGCGTCCGCTGGCCACGTCCAGCATCAGCCGGAACAGTTGCCAGCCGACGTCCTCGATGCTGGCCTGGCCGTCGGCAATGACGCCGGCGTTGATATCCATGAGGTCGTGCCAGCGCCGCGCGAGGTCGCTGCGCGTGGCCACCTTGATCACCGGCACTTCGGCCAGGCCGTAGGGCGTGCCGCGTCCGGTGGTGAAGACATGCAGGTTCATGCCGGCGGCCAGCTGCAGCGTGCCGCAGATGAAATCGCTCGCCGGCGTGGCCGCGTAGAACAGGCCCTTGTGCGGCAGCTTCTCGCCCGGCGCCAGCACGCCGGAGATCGGTGCGCTGCCGGACTTCACGATCGAGCCCATCGCCTTCTCGACGATGTTCGACAAGCCGCCCGCCTTGTTGCCGGGCGTGGTGTTGGCACTGCGGTCCACGCTGCCGCGCTGCAGGTAGGCGTCGTACCAGGCCATCTCGCGCACGATGGCCTGCGCCACTTCGGGCGTGCTCGCGCGCGATGTCAGCTGGGCGACGCCGTCGCGCACTTCCGTCGTTTCGGAGAACATCACGGTGGCGCCCGCGCGCACCAGCAAGTCGGTGCAGAACCCTACGGCCGGATTGGCCGTCACGCCGGAGAAGGCATCGCTGCCGCCGCACTGCACGCCCACCACCAGCTCGCTGGCCGGCACCGTCTCGCGGCGGCGCGCATCCAGCTTCTTCAAGTGGACTTCGGCCTGGCGCACGATGGAATCCACCATCGACATGAAGCCGACGTGCGCATCGTCCTGCAGGCGCACGACGTCGAGCCCGGGCTGCTCGTCGCGCTGGTCGATGACGGGAATGGTGCCGGGCGGCAGCAGCCGCTCGGGCTGCAGCTTCTCGCAGCCCAGGCTGACCACCATCACCTCGCCGCCGAAGTTGGGGTGGAGGCTGATGTTGCGCAGCGTGCGGATCGGCACGACCGCATCGGGGGCGTCGATCGCCACGCCGCAGCCGTAGCCGTGCTCCAGCGCGACCACGTCGTCCACGTTGGGATAGCGGGGCAGCAGCTCCTTGCGGATGCGCTCCACCGCGAATTCGGTGACGCCGGCCACGCACTGCACGGTCTGCGTGATGGCCAGGATGTTGCGGGTGCCCACGCTGCCGTCGGCATTGCGGAAACCCTCGAAGGTGTAGCCCTCCAGCGGCGCTTGCGCGGGGGGCCTGGCGGTCGCCATCGGCAGGTCGGTGAGGCCGGCCGCCGAGGGCATCTCCAGCAGGCGCTCGTGGACCCAGCTGCCGGCGGGGATGTCGCGCAGCGCGCGGCCGATCACCACGTCGTAGCGGCGGATCTCGCTGCCGGCGGGCAGGTCCGCCAGCGCCACCTTGTGGCCCTGGGGCACCCGCTCGCGCAGCGTCAGGCCGTCCGGGAACGTGGCGCCGGCTTCCAGGCCGCCGTCGTTGGCGACGATGGCCACGTTGTCCGCCGCGTGCATGCGGATCCAGCGCGGTGCGGTTGGCGTGGCCATGGCTGCGTCCTCAGTCGGCCGTGATTTTTCGGGACTCGATGAGGTTCTTCCATTTGGCGAACTCGGTCGCCTGGAACCTGGCGAACTCCTCGGGCGTGTTGGCCACGATCTCGAAGCCCTGCGCCAGCAGCTTTTCCTTGACGGCCGGGTCGTTCAGCGCCGCCTTGATCTCCGCCTGCAGCTTCGCCTTCACGTCGGCGGGCAGGCCCTTCGGGCCGGCGACGGCCTGCCAGGACTGCACTTCGGCGCCCTTGACACCCTGCTCGGCGAGCGTCGGCACTTCCGGCAGCAGCGGGTTGCGCTGCGCGGAGGAGATGCCCACCGCGCGCACCTTGCCCGCCTTGATGTGCTGGATGATGCTGTTGATGTTGACGAACGCGGCATCCACCTGGGCGCCCAGCAGGTCGTTGATGGCCGGGCCGCCGCCCTTGTACGGGATGTGCAGGCCGCTGGTGCCGCTCTGTTGCCAGAAGAGTTCGGCCGAGAGGTGGTCCGACGAGCCGTTGCCCGAGGAGGCGAAGCTCACCTTGCCCGGGTTCTTCTTTAGTCCGCCCAGCAGGTCGGCCACGTTCTTGTACGGCGAGTTGGCGGGCACGACCAGTACGTTGGGCGCCTGCACGGCCACCGTGATCGGATCGAGGTCCTTCAGCGCGTCGTACTGCACGCCCTTGATCAGGTGCGGCGCGATCACGAACGGGCCCAGGGAGGACACGAACAGGGTGTAGCCGTCGGCCGGCGCGCGCTTGACGAACGCCGCACCGATGGTGCCTGTGGCGCCTGCCTTGTTGTCGACGACGAAGCTCTGGCCGAGCTTCTCCGCCAGCTTCTGGCCGATCACGCGCGCGATGGCATCGGTGGAGCCGCCGGGCGGGAAGGGAACGACCAGCGTCACGGGCTTCTCGGGATACGCGGCCAGCGCGGCGGCGGTCACGCCGAAAGCCAGCGCGAGGCCCAGCAGGGTCTTCTTCATGGGTTCTGTCTCCTTGGGTTGGTGTTGCTTATTGCGGGCCGAGCTTCGCGATGAGCGCGGCGAGTTCTTCCACTTCCGCCGGCTTGAGGTCCGACAGGGGCGGGCGCACCGGCCCGGCGGTCTTGCCGACGATCGTGGCGCCGGCTTTCACGATGGACACGGCGTAGCCCTCGCCCTTGTTGCGGATGGCCAGGTAAGGCAGGAAGAACTCGTTGATCAGGCGTCCGGTGGTCACCGTGTCGCCGCTCGCGTAGGCGTTGTAGAACTCGATCGCCGTGCGCGGGATGAAGTTGAAGATCGCGGACGAATAGGTCGGCACGCCGAGCGCCTTGTACGCGTGCGCATACACCTCGTGGGTGGGCATGCCGCCGATGTAGACGAAGCGGTCGCCCAGCTGCTGGCGGACCGAGACGATGCGCTCGATGTCGCCCAGGCCGTCCTTGAAGCCGATCAGGTTGGGGCAGCGTTCGGCCAGCTTCAGCAGCGATTCCGCCGTGAGCCTGGTGGCGCCGCGGTTGTAGACGATCACGCCGATCTTCACGCTCTTGCAGACCGCCTCGACGTGCTGCACCAGGCCGTCCTGCGTGGCTTCGGTCAGGTAGTGCGGCAGCAGCAGCACGCCTTGGGCCCCATTGCGCTCGGCTTCCTGCGCGTACTTGATGGCCAGCGTGGTGCCGCCGCCGGCGCCGCCCACGATGGGCACGCGGCCGCGGCAGGCATCGGTGGCGGTCTTGATGACGGTGGCGTACTCCTGCGGCTCCAGCGAGAAGAACTCGCCGGTGCCGCCGGCGGCGAACAGCACCGTGGCACCGTAAGGCATCAGCCACTCGAGGCGGCCGGCGTAGCCCTTGGGATCGAAGCGCAGCTGGCTGTCGAAATCGGTGAGGGGAAAGGAGAGCAGGCCCGAGGAGAGGGCCTTCTTCAGTTCTTGGGGGGACATGGCGTTTCCGGCGAAGAGGTAAGACATCATACAACTGGACGCGCGGCTGGCAAGCCGAATTCCCTACTCCGCTACTTGGCTTCCGCCAGCTTGCGCCGCCGCTCCCGGCTGTTCGCCAGGTGCGTGCGCATGGCCGCGCGTGCGCCGTCCGGGTCCTGGCGCGCGATGGCATCGACGATGTTCTCGTGCTCGGAGTTCACCCGGCGCAGGTAGGCCTCGCGTTCGGGGGTGAGCGGCCCCGGGGGTTCCAGGCGCGCGCGCGGGATCATCGTGCCGCCCAGCGTGGCCATCAGGTCCAGGAAATGGTGGTTCTGGGTCGCCCGGGCGATTTCCAGGTGGAACTGGAAGTCAGGGCCCACTGCGTCGCGACCCTGCTCCACGGCGGCGGTGAAGGCCGTGAGCGCTCCGCGCAGGTTCTGCAGGTTCTCCTCGGTGCGGCGCAGGGCGGCCAGGCCGGCGCTTTCCGTTTCGACGGCGATGCGCAGCTCCAGCACCTCGATCACATCGTGCAGCGTGCCCAGTTGATCGGGCGAGATGCGGAAGGTGGCGGCGTCGCCCAGGCCGACGACGAAGGTGCCGACGCCGTGCCGCGTCTCCACCAGGCTGGCGGCCTGCAGGCGCGAGATCGCCTCGCGCACGACGGTGCGGCTGACGCGGAACTCCTCCATGATGGCCGCTTCGGTGGGCAGCTTCTCCCCCGGCACCAGCGAGCCGTCGCGGATGCGCCGCCCCAGTGCATCGACCACGTCGTGGGCGAGGCTGCGGGGCCGGCGGCGGGCGACTTCATTCATTCGGGTTAACCCTCTCTGGCTACATCAAGGCGGCTGGCCATACTTGTACGACAACTGATAACAGATGACAAGCGCCTGCTGCGAACTTTAGCAGGGCCCCATCCGGAGCCAGCCCCATGAGCGCCACCGAGACCGTACCTTCCCTGGGCCGCCTGCTGCTGACCGGAGCCGCCGGCGGGCTCGGCCGCGTCCTGCGTCCCCGGCTGCGCGCGCGCTGCAGCCTGCTGCGCGTGAGCGACCTCGCTCCCATGGACCCGCCGGCCGCCGGCGAAGAGGTGGTGCAGGCGCCGCTGCAGGACCGCGCCGCGGTGCACGGCCTGCTCGAAGGCATGGATGCCGTGGTGCACCTGGGCGGCATCTCCACCGAGCAGCCCTTCGACGCCGTCCTGCAGGCCAACATCGTGGGCACGTACAACCTGTACGAGGCGGCCCGGCAGCACGGCGTGAAGCGCATCGTGTTCGCGAGCTCCAACCACGTCACCGGCTTCTACCGCCAGGACGAAGTCATCGACGCGAACATGCCGGTGCGGCCCGATGGCTACTACGGCCTGTCCAAGGCCTTCGGCGAGAACCTGTCGCGCTTCTACTTCGACCGCTACGGCATCGAGACCGTGTGCCTGCGCATCGGATCCTCCTTCCCCGAACCGAAGGACCGGCGCATGCTCGCCACCTGGCTCAGCTACGACGACCTCGAGCGGCTCGTCGTCGCCAGCCTCACCGCCCCGGTGACCGGCCACAGCATCGTGTTCGGCATGTCCGACAACACGACCACCTGGTGGGACAACACGCCGGCGCGCCACATCGGCTTCCGCCCGCAGGACAGTTCCGAGCCTTTCCGCGCCGCGCGCGAGGCCGCGCAGCCGACTCTGGACCGCAGCGACCCGGCCGTCCTCTACCAGGGCGGCGCCTTCGTGCGCATGGGCCCGTTCGAATGACCCCGCCCGCCCGGGCACCCCAAACCCCAATGGAGACCACCATGCAGAACCGACGTCATCTGATCCAGGCGACCCTGTCCGCGGCCTTCGCCTGCGCGGTGTGGCCCGCCGCGGCCCAGACCCTCACGCTGAAGGCCTCCGACGTGCATCCGCCCGGCTATCCCAACGTGGTGGCGGTGGAGAACCTGGGCAAGAAGCTGGAGGCGGCCACCAAGGGCCGCATCAAGCTGCAGATGTTCCCCGGCGGCGTGCTGGGCAGCGAGAAGGAAGTGGTGGAGCAGACGCAGGTCGGCGCCATCCAGATCGCGCGCATCTCGCTGGGCGTGCTGGGCCCGGTGGTGCCGGACGTCAACGTCTTCAACATGCCCTTCGTCTTCCGCGACGAGGCGCACATGCGCAAGGTGATCGACGGTCCGATCGGTGCCGAGATCCTGGACAAGATCACCAACAGCCCGGCGCGCCTGGTGGCCCTGGGCTACATGGACTCCGGCTCGCGCAGCCTCTACACCAAGAAGCCGGTGCGCACGCCGGCCGACCTGAAGGGCCAGAAGATCCGCATGATGGGCAACCCGCTGTTCGTCGACACGATGAACGCGATGGGCGGCAACGGCATCTCCATGGGGCACACGGAAGTGTTCGGCGCGCTGCAGACCGGCGTGATCGACGGCGCCGAGAACAACCCGCCGACGCTGTTCACCTCCAACCAGTACACCACCGTCAAGTACTACACCCAGACCAACCACCTGATCATCCCCGAGATCTTCGTGATGTCGAAGGTCACGTGGGACAAGCTGTCGAAGGACGAACAGGCGCTGGTGAGGAAGTTCTCGCGCGAGGCGCAGATGGAGCAGCGCGGCCTGTGGGACAAGAGCGTGGCCGAATACACCGCCAAGCTCAAGGCCGCCGGCATCGAGTTCATCACCACGGACACCAAGCCGTTCTACGACGCCACCGAGCCGGTGCGGGCCAAGTACGGCGCCCAGTTCACCGACCTGATGAAGCGCATCGCCGACGTCAAGTAAGCGCCGATGAGCCATCCCGTCGTCCGGCTGCTCGACGCGCTGTACCTCGCCTGCATCTGGATCTCCGGCGCCGCGCTGGCGGTGATGTGCCTGGTGATTCCGGTCGGGGTCTTCGCCCGCTACGTGCTGGGTTTCGGCGCGCAGTGGCCGGAGCCCATCGCCATCCTGATGATGGTGGTGTTCACCTTCTTCGGGGCGGCGGCGGCCTACCGCGCCGGCGCGCACATCGCCGTGCAGATGCTGACCGACCGGCTGCCGGCGCCGCTGCGGCGTGCCTGTGCCGGCTTCGTGCACCTGGCGATGCTGGCCGCCAGCGGCTTCGTGGTCGTGTGGGGCTTCCAGCTGGTGAAAGGCACGATGGGGCAGACGCTCAGCGAGCTGCCGTGGCTGCCGGTGGGCATCACCTACCTGGCGCTGCCGCTGGGCAGCCTGGTCACGCTGCTGTTCGTGCTGGAGCACATCGTGTTCGGCTCGCAGCATGACAGGCCGGTCGTCACCTACGACCACGAGCCCCGCGTGGCCGAGGAAGCGACCTGATGGACACCTTCGTCCTGCTGGGCAGCTTCTTCCTGTTGATGATCGTCGGCGTTCCGGTGGCCTATGCGCTGGGCCTGGCCGCGCTGGCCGGCGCCCTGTGGATGGAGTTGCCGCTGGATGCGGTGATGATCCAGATCGCCTCGGGCGTCAACAAGTTCTCGCTGCTGGCCATCCCGTTCTTCGTGCTTGCCGGAGCGATCATGGCGGAGGGCGGCATGTCGCGGCGGCTGGTCGCCTTCGCCGGCGTGCTGGTGGGCTTCATCCGCGGCGGCCTGTCGCTGGTGAACATCCTCGCCTCCACCTTCTTCGGGGCGATCTCGGGTTCCTCGGTGGCCGACACGGCGTCGATCGGCTCGGTGCTGATCCCGGAGATGGAGCGCAAGGGCTACCCGCGCGACTTCGCCACTGCCGTCACCGTCAGCGGTTCGGTGCAGGCCATCCTGATCCCGCCCAGCCACAACGCGGTGATCTACTCGCTCGCGGCCGGCGGCGGCGTGTCCATAGGCGCGCTGTTCATGGCCGGCGTGATGCCGGGCCTGCTGCTGGGCCTGACCCTGGCGATCATGTGCCTCTTCATCGCCAGGAAGCGCAACTTCCCCAAGGGGGAGGTGATCCCGCTGCGGCAGGCGCTGCGCATCTGCGTCGAGGCGCTGTGGGGACTGGCGACGCTGTTCATCATCCTGGGCGGCATCCTGTCCGGCGTGTTCACGGCCACCGAGTCCGCTTCGATCGCGGTGGTGTGGGCGTTCTTCGTCACGATGTTCATCTACCGCGACTACAAGTGGAGCGAGCTGCCCAAGCTGGTGCACCGCACGGTCAAGACGGTCTCGATCGTGATGATCCTGATCGGCTTCGCAGCGAGCTTCGGCTACCTGATGACGCTGATGCAGATCCCGCTGAAGGTCACCGCATTCTTCGCCTCGCTCTCGGACAACCGCTACGTCATCCTGCTGCTGATCAACCTGCTGCTGCTGGCGCTGGGCACGCTGATGGACATGGCGCCGCTGATCCTGATCCTCACGCCGATCCTGCTGCCGCTGGTGGTGAAGCTCGGGGTCGACCCCGTGCACTTCGGCATGATCATGATGGTCAACCTGGGCATCGGCCTGCTCACCCCGCCGGTGGGCGCCGTGCTGTTCGTCGGCAGCGCGGTGGCCAAGCTCAAGATCGAGGCCGTGGTGAAGGCGCTCTATCCCTTCTTCGCCGCGATGCTGCTGGTGCTGGCGCTGGTGACCTTCGTGCCGGCGATCTCCCTGTGGCTGCCCAACCTGATGTTCAAGTGAAGGCCGCCGGATGAAGCCGCGGGTGCTGCTGACTTTCGGGGAGACGGCGCGCCGCAACTACTACGGCGCCACGGCGCTGGCCGAGCTGCAGGCCATTGCCGAAGTCCGCCTGAATCCCGGCGAGGCGCCGCTGGTAGGCGCGGCGCTGGTGGAGGCCGCGCGCGGCTGCCGGGTGATCATCAGCGATCGGCAGGCCGCCGCGCCGGCCGCGTTGTTCGAGGCGCTGCCCGAACTCGCCGTGTTCCAGCGCTGCGCCGTCGACGTGCGCAACATCGACCTGGCCGCCGCCGGCGCCGCCGGCGTCCTGGTGACGCATGCGAGCGCCGGTTTCGGCAATGCCGTGGCCGAGTGGGCGCTGGGCGCGATGGTTGACCTGGCCCGCCGCGTCAGCGATGCGGTCCATGCTTATCGCAGCAGTGAAAAGCCGCCCATAGTCATGGGCCGCGAACTGCGCGGGGCGACCCTCGGGGTGATCGGCTACGGCGTGATCGGCCAGCGGCTGTGCGCCATCGGCCAGGCGTTGGGCATGCGCGTGCTGGTGGCCGACCCCTTCGCCCGTCCCGACGCTTCGATCCCCTTGCTGCCGCTGGAACAACTGCTGGCGCAGGCCGACTTCGTGGTGTGCCTCGCGCCCGCGAATGCGCAGACCGAGAACCTGATGGACGCGCAGCGCTTCGCCGCGATGAAGCCGGGATCCTTCTTCCTCAATGCCTCGCGCGGGGAATTGGTGGACGAGGCCGCGCTGCTGCAGGCCCTGGACAGCGGCCACCTCGCGGGCTGCGCCCTGGACGTCGGCCGCGCGCCGGACCAGATGCCGTCGCCCGGGCTGGCCGCGCATCCCCGCGTGGTCGCCACGCCGCACATCGGGGGGCTGACGCCCGAAGCGGTGGAGCACCAGTCGCGCGAGACCGTGGCACAGTTGGCCGAGCTGCTGGCGGGACGCATGCCGGCCGGCGCGCTCAATCCGGCGCAGGCCGCCCGCCTGCGCTTCCTGCATTCCGCCTGAGGTCATCGCATGAACCCGTTCGAGCCCAGCGTCCGCTACCCCGACCCCCGCATCGAAGTCCTCGACGAGCGCTTCCTGAAGCTGCGCCTGTTCAGTGCCACCGTGGAACGGCTCGCCACCGGGCTGCGCTGGGCCGAAGGGCCGGTGTGGTTCGGCGACGGCCGCTACCTGCTGGTCTCCGACATCCCCAGCGACCGCATCGTGCGCTGGGACGAAACGTCCGGCGCACTGAGCGACTTCCGCGCGCCCTCGCACAACGCGAACGGCAACGCGCGCGACCTCCAGGGACGGCTGCTCACCTGCGAGCACCTCGCGCGCCGCGTGACCCGCACGGAGTACGACGGCAGCATCACGGTGCTGGCGGAGCGTTTCGATGGCAAGCGCCTCAACTCGCCCAACGACATCGTGTGCGCGAGCGACGGCAGCATCTGGTTCACCGACCCGAGCTTCGGGATCTCGGGGTACTGGGAAGGCGAGCCGGCGCGGCAGGAGTTGCCGCACGCGGTGTATCGCATCGCGCCGGGCGGCGAACTGCAGCAGGTGATCACCGACCTGGCCGCGCCCAACGGGCTGGCGTTCTCACCGGATGGGTCACTGCTGTACGTGGTGGAGAGCCGCGCCACGCCGCACCGCAGGATCTGGGCCTACGAGCATCGCGATGGCCGCCTGGGCGAGCGGCGCGTGGCGGCCGATGCCAAGGGCCCGGGCGCCTTCGATGGCTTCCGCGTCGACGTGGAAGGCAACCTCTGGTGCGGCTTCGGCAGCAACGGCGCGCCGGGGGTGGATCCGCAGGGCCTGGACGGCGTGCGCGTCTTCGCGCCGGACGGCACCGCCATCGCCCATATCCACCTGCCGGAGCGTTGCGCGAACGTGTGCTTCGGCGGCCGGCACCGCAACCGCCTGTTCATGGCGGCGAGCCATTCGGTCTACGCGTTGTACGTCAACACGCAGGGCGCGGCGGGCTGAGCGCAGTCAGTGGTCTTCGCCGGGCGCAAGGTTGGCCGGGCGGGTGGGCTCGAAGGTCACTTCCATCACGAGGCCGAGCTCGACGAGCTTGCGCACGTCGTCCAGCGTGACGCCGGCCGGTCCGGCCAGGCTCATCACCTCCTCCAGCGAGCGCTTGCCGTCGAAGAGCACGAGCGCCGAGCGCTGGCGCGGCGTGAGCGGCACCGAGCGGTCCTTGATCACTTGTTGGCCAGCGGCGCTCTTGGCGATGATCATGCAATTCCTCTTTCGATCGCGGTGGCGGCGTGCTCGCGGCGCGCACCGGTTTCGCTCCTTCAACCCGTGGATGGTACCGCCCGTCAGCTGTCCCCGCGCCGGGGCCACCGGATGGCGCCGGCCGGCACCTTCGCGCCAGCGTGCGATTGCACCGTGCCGTCCGACCAGACGACGTAGCTGCGGCGGCCGGCGCCCGGGCCGTGGCCGCCTTGGCCGGACCACTCGATGGTGCCCACCGGCTGCGGCGCGGAAGGCCGGGACGCGACAGCGCGCGCGGGACGGACCGCCGTCGCCGCTGCGGGTAGCACGGCGATTTCGGCGGGCAGGGGTTGCAGGCGGGGGCCGCCCAGCCGGGCGTTCAGCCGGTCGGCCTGCCGCGCGCCCGCGCGCACGTTGTGGATGTGCCGCAGGGTCTCCACCGGCAGGCGGTGCGTGTTGAGCCCGCTCCAGCCATTGCGCGCGCGCGTCGAGAGGTTGTAGTAGATGGACACGCCCTCGCGCAGCTTCGCCGCGCGCTGTTCGGGCGAGAGGCCCAGCCGCGCGATGCGCTGCGCACTCCACGTCGCGGCTTCGCGCAGCAGGCGGGCGGCGGCGTGCACGGCCTCGACCGCGTTGTCGGGATCGCGCAGGCCGATGGCGCGTGCGGTGGCCGGCTCGAACTGGCCCAGGCCGTGGCTCGCCACGCCGTTCCTGCCCATGCCCTTGCGCGGCACCCAGCTCGTCTCCGCGCTGATCACGCCATAGACGTCGCGGAAGTCGAGCCCCACCTCGTGCAACCGGGCGCGCTCCGCGGCCGAACGCGCCAGCAGGAGACGCGAATGGCCGTCCAGCGTGACTTGGCCGCCGCCGAGGTCAGCGGGCACCCAGCGCAGCCTGGCGTCCAGGGACTGCTGGGGCAGGGCGGCGGGCTCCGCGAAGCCATTGCCGGCGGCCGCCAGGAGGAGGGCTGCCAAGGCAGGGGGAGGAAACAGGCACTTCTTGTTCATGTAGGCGCAGGGCTGAGCGCCTTGTATGACCAGTCCTACATGATTGGTTCCCGGGCCTCCCCGCCCGGGCCGGGAAAAAGACACGGGCGGCGTATCTCCTCAGTGCGCTTCGGCCTGCCGCGCGGCATCGATGACGCCGCGCTCGTCGTCCCGCGCGCCGTTCAGGAACAGGTTCAGCCCCACCGCCGCGATCGACGCCAGCAGGATGCCCGACTCGATCAGGGGGTGGATCGAATGCGGCATCCATTGCTTGAAGTTGGGCGCCACCAGCGGGATCATGCCCACGCCGATGGACACGGCGACGATCAGCGCGTTGTGGCGGTTGCCCTTGAAATCCACGCCGGCCAGGATGCGGATGCCGGTGGCCGCCACCATGCCGAACATCACCAGGCCCGCGCCGCCCAGCACCACGGTGGGCAGCGACTCGACCAGCGCGGCCAGCTTCGGCAATACACCCAGCACGACCAGGATCACGCCACCCGCCACGCAGACGAAACGGCTCCGGACGCCGGTGACCGCGACCAGGCCCACGTTCTGCGAGAAGCTGGTGTAGGGGAAGGTGTTGAAGACGCCGCCGATCAGCGTGCCCAGGCCATCGGTGCGCAGGCCGCGAGCCAGCGCATTGCGGTCCACCTTGCGGCCGGTCATCTCGCCGAGCGCGAGGAACATGCCGGTGGACTCGATCATCACCACGATCATCACCAGCGTCATAGTGAGGATCAGCACGGGGTCGAAGCGCGGCAGGCCGAACTGGAACGGCAGGACGATGCCGAACCAGTCGGCGCGCGCGACCTTCTCGAAGCCCATGAGGCCGAACGCGGCCGCGGCCACCGCGCCGATCACGATGCCCAGCAGCACCGCGATGTTGGCCACGAAGCCCTTGGCGTACTTGGCGATCAGCAGGATGGATAGCAGCACCAGGCCCGCGATGCCGACGCCGGTGAGGTCGCCGTACTTCGGGTTGGGCACGCTGGGCATCAGCGCGAGGCCCTTGGGCACCGCGGGGATCGCGGAGCCGGGCGCGGCGGCCATCGCGTTCGCCTGCGCCAGCCATTGCGCGTGCTCGGGATTCACCACCGACGGGGCCGTGGGCCCGACGGGATTGCCGAAGATCCAGTTGATGCCGATGCGCATCAGGCTGATCCCGATCACCGCGATGATCGTGCCGGTCACCACCGGCGGGAAGAAGCGCAGCATGCGGCTGACCGCCGGCGCGATGAGGATGGAGATCACCCCGGCGCCGATGATGGCGCCGAAGATCAGCTGGGCCCCGGCCTCGCCGGGGTTCGCGGTCGCCATCGCCACCATCGGGGCGACGGAGGCGAAGGTCACGCCCATCATCACCGGCAGCCGGATGCCGAACCACTGCGTGGCGCCCAGGGACTGGACCAGCGTGACGATGCCGCAGACGAACAGGTCCGCGGAGATCAGCATCGTCACCTGTTCGGGACTGAGCTTCAGGGCCCGGCCGACGATCAGGGGGACGGCCACGGCCCCCGCGTACATCACCAGGACGTGTTGCAGCCCCAGGGCCGCCAGCTTGCCGGCGGGCAGGCGCTCGTCGACGGGGTCTATCGCTGCGTTCATGCCTTCTCCTCGGATCGTGCACTGAACTGTATACACATCATCGCCTGACGTGTATACAGGCTTTCCCGCGATCCCGGGGGGATTCCGTGCCGCCTTCCTCAGGAGGCCTGCAGCCGCATCGCCACGCGCCGCTCGCGCGGGAACAGCAGCACGATGCCCGCGGCCGCCAGCCCCACCAGCATGGAGCCGAGGTAAAGCCAGGCATAGCTGCCGAAGCGGTCGAACAGCCAGCCGCCCACCAGCGGGCCGAGCGCCATGCCGAGGCTGGAGAGTATCGTCAGCGCACCCAGCGCGGTGCCCAGGATGCGGGCGCCGAAGGCCTCGCGTGCCAGCGTCGCGTAAAGGGGCATGACCCCGCCGTAGGCAGCACCGAAAACGATGGCCACGGCGTAGAAGCCGTCGAGCTGGCGCACGAGCAGGTACGCCGCGGCGGCCACGGCCTGGATCAGCAGGCCCGCGACCAGCACGCGCTTCGCGCCCAGGCGGTCGGCCAGCACGCCGAACAGCAGGCGTCCGCCCAGGCCGGCCGCGCCTTCCATGCTGTAGATGGTCACCGCACTCACCATCGGCAGGCCGCAGCCGATGGCGTAGCTCACGGTGTGGAAGATGGGACCCGAATGCGCGGCGCAGCAGGCGAAGAAGGCGGCGGCCAGCACGAGGAAGGCGCGCGAGCGCAATTCCTCCCTGGCGGAGGGCCCGGAATCGGCCGCGCCCGGTGCGCCGCTGCTTCCCGCCGACGGCGGCGAGCGACGGATGAACCACACCGCCGGCAGCAGCACCACCCAGGCCGCGATGCCGATCACCAGGTGCGTGGTGCGCCAGCCATGCTGCGTCACCAGCCATCCCGCCAGCGGCGCGATGGTCATGGGCGCCACGCCCATGCCGGCGGAGACGAGCGCCACGGCCAGGCTGCGGTGGCGGTCGAAGGAAGCGGCGGTGGCGGAAAGGATGGGCGCGAAGAACGCGCCTGCCGCGACGCCGGTGAGGATGCCGAAGCACAGCTGGAACATCGGCAGGCTCGTGGCCTGGCTCGCGAGCACGCTCGCCAGTCCGAGCAGGACGATGCCGGCGAGGACCACGGGGCGCGGCCCATGCCGGTCGCTCAGCGCGCCCCAGCCGAAGCCGGCGACGCCCATGCTCAGGAATGCGATGGTCATGGCGGCCGAGATGCCGGCCCGCGACCAGCCGGTGTCCGCCCCCATGGGGTCGAGGTACACGGCGAGCGAGAACACGATGCCGATGGCCATGCAGGTCATCAGGGCGCCCGCGGCGACGAGCGCCCAGTTGCGGTCGACGGCCGGGGCCGGGGTCGGGGTCGGCAGGGAGGTCATGGAGCTTCCGGAAAGAGGGCGAGTCTCTGCATGACGAACGAGGCAGGTGCAGATCGACATGGGCGCGGCCCTTCAGGCCTGCGGGTAGCGGTCGTGGTGGCGCACCCAGTCCATGGGCGACGCCTCGTCGCGGCCCCGCGGCGTGAGGTCGAGCAGGTTGTACGCGCCCATCATCACTTCCACCCCGCGCCCGTAGGTCGAATACGTGTGGAAGAGGGCTCCCGCGTCGTCGCGGCAGAACACGCTGATGCCGGGCGCTTCCTCGGACGGGAAGGGCTGCATGCAGTAGTTGTAGGAGACCTCGCCGGTCGCGCGCTCCTGCGGCGTGAAGCTCACGCCGAAGTCGTGGTTGAAGCTGCTGCCGTGCGAGGACACCCAGGGGAACTGCCAGCCCATGCGCCGGCGGAAGCGCTCGATCTGCGCCAGCGGCGCGCGGGAAACGACAACGACCGAGACGTCGCGTTGCGCGAGGTGCGCGCGCATGCCGTCCAGGTGGTCCGCCATGAAGGAGCAGCTGGGGCAGCCCTGCTCCCACTCGGGGCCGAACATGAAGTGCTGCACCAGCAGCTGGCCACGGCCCTCGAACAATCCGGCCAGCGAACGCCGGCCTTCGGGGGTGTCGAACACATAGTCCTTCTCGACGCGCACCCAGGGCAGGGCGCGCCGTTCGCGGGCGAGCTGGTCGCGCAGGCGCGTGAGCTCCTTCTCGTGCGCGAGCAGCGTGCGGCGCTGCGCGAGCCATTGTTCGGGCGAGGCGACGGGGTGCTGCGTGGAACCGGTTGCGATGGGGGCTGCGGGCATGGTTTTCTCCTTGGCTGCGAAGAGCCGTTCACGAGGGACACGAGGGACAAAAGCGCGGCGCCACCCGCGCACGCGGGCGTTGCCATCGGGGGATCGGTGCCGGGGCTGGGAGGACGCTCAGCGTAGCGCGCTATGCCTTGCGCGCGGCGCCGCGGGCCGCCTTGGGGCGGCGTACCGCGCGGACCTTGCCGCTGGGGCCGCCGCCGCAGTACAGCAAGTCCGCTCCGTCGGACTCGAGGCCACTGACGCCAGCGCCGCGCGGCATCTCCAGGCGTTCGAGCACGGCGCCGGTGGCGGGGTCGATGCGGCGGATCTCGCTGTCGTCGCCTTCCCAGGTGCCGTGCCAGAGTTCGCCATCGACCCAGGTGACGCCGGTGACGAAGCGGTTGGATTCGATGGTGCGCTTCACGGCGCCCGAGGCCGGATCGACCTGGTGGATCCGGCGGTCGCGGTATTGGCCCACCCACAGGCTGCCATCGGCCCAGGCCAGGCCGGAGTCGGAGCCGTGGCCCGGCGCGGGGATGGATGCCACCACCTGGCCGGTGGCCGGGTCGATCTTGTCGATGCGCGACTCGGCGATCTGGTACAGGTGGGTGCCGTCGTACGCCGTGCCCGCATCGCAGGGGACGTCCAGCTTGCGCACCGGCGTGCCGCTCGCCGGATCGAAGGCGACGAGCGCGGCGCCCGTGGCGGCCCAGACGTTGCGGCCGTCGTGCGTGACGCCCGCGATCTGGTCGGCGCCGGGAAAGGGTCCGTATTCGCGGACGATCTCGGCGGGCCGCGCGGGCGTTTCGTCCTGCTGCTGGCGTGGGTGGCGGTTCATCGCTGGGCTCCTTGCAGCGCCGCGGTCCGGGCGCCATGGAAGTGACTCTAGCCAGGCGAGAGCGCAGCGGGGAGTAACAAGATCGTCGTGAATCCCGCCAGCGGCGGCGCCAGCCAGCGCTGCGCCCGCGCGCGGCCCATGGAGCGCACCCGCCCCTGCGCCTGCAGTTCGGCGAGCGCGCGCTGCACGGTGCGCTGGCTCGCTCCGACCGCGAGCGCCAGGGCGGAGGTGGACCACGGCGCGCCGTCGGAAAGCAGGGCCAGCAGCGAAGCCTGTTCACCGGCGATCGGCGGTGCGAGCATCAGCACCTGGCGTTCGCCGAGCGGCCGGAGCGCGAAGCCGCGCGGCGTCGCCTCCAACTGCGCCAATGGCTTCACGAGCGCGCGCAGGCGGCCGATCTCGACCCGCAGGCGCGCGCGGTGCGTCTCGTCGGCGTGCCGGGTGCGGAAGGCCTGCGCGATCAGTGCGTCACGGTCCGCCTCGCCCGGCCAGGCTTCGGCCAGCGCGCGCGCCAGCGCGAACAGCACGGGCCGGCGCGCGAGCGGGCACCAGGTGCCTCCCACACCGAGTCCTCGCCGGCAGGCGTCCACCACCAAGGCATCGGAAGCGAGGTGCGCGGCGACCTCGTCGAGACGAAGGGCCTGCTCACCGCCTGCGACGATGCGCCGTGCCGCAGGCCTGTCGAGGGCGGCCCGCACATCGGCGACCTCCGCCATGAGCGCCGGCACGCCCGCGCGTGCGGCTGCCTCGCGCGCACGCGCCAGGGCGTCGCGCGCCGCGTCCATGCGCAGCGAACGCAGGGCCAGCTCCGCCTCGATCAGGGCCGCCACGGCCGCGAGCGGAGGCTGCAGGCGCCGCGCATCGAGCGCGGCGACGGCTTCGGCGGCCTCCTGCAGGCGGCCCAGCAGCAGCAGCCTGCGCGCCGCGATCAGCCGGGCCTGCAGTGCGTTGCCGTAGTCCGCATGCGCATCCAGCGTTGCAGCCGCCTGCGCCAGCGCGCGCGGCGAGCCGGCGAAGTCGCGCATCGCGAGGGCCACCTCCGCATCGGCCACGACGCAGCGCGCACGCGCCAGTTCTTCATGGGCCCCGAAGCCGCGCGCGGCGCGCCGCAGGAGTTCGCGGGCGCGCGGGTGCTCGCCCAGCTGCGCCATGGCGATGCCGCGCAGGGCGAGCGCCGGCGGGTCCTCGCGCAGGGCTACGCGCTTGAGCGCGCCGAGCGCATCGCCGGTGGCGAGCGCGCGGGCGGAGGCAGCGATGAGCGAGTCCATGCGGCGAGGCTACACCGTCGCCGCCGTGGGCGCGCGCCTGCCGGCAGGCGGCTTTCGAGGCAGTCCGCAATGGGTCCGGATGACGCAGGTCAAGCTCGCGCACGGCCACGCGCCCTAGAGTCGCCATCGTGACCCCCTCCATGACCCGCCAGCGCTGGCTCCTCCTCGCGATTGCCGCATTGCTGGCCGCGGGCGGGAGCCTGCTGGCCTGGCGCCTGCTGCGCACGGTGCCGGTTCCGCTGGCCCAGGTCACCCGCGCCGCCGTGATGGCGCAGGTCGACGGGCCCGGCACGGTGCAGGCCCGCGTGCCCGTGACGCTGAGCGCACGGCTCACCTCGACGGTGGTGCAGGTGGCGGCGGACGTGGGCGACAGCGTCGCACCGGGGCAGGTGCTCGTGGTGCTGGAAGCGCGCGACCTGGCGGCGCGGCACGACGCCGTGCTGCGGCAGCAGGACTCCATGGCGCGGCAGGTGGACGCCGCGGCGGCGGCCGTGCGCAAGGCCGACGCGGAGCTGGAACTCGCGCGCGTGCGCGAGCGCCGCGATGCGGACCTGCAGCAGCAGGGCTTCGTCTCGCGCGCCTCCCTCGATGCATCCCTCGCCGGCGCACGCAGCGCCGAAGCCGCGCTGCAGGGCGCCGGCGCCGCGCTGGCGGCCCGTCGCGCCGACCAGGCGGCCCTGGCGCAGGAGCTCGTCGTCGCACGGGCCCAGGTCGGCTACATGCAGCTGGCCGCACCCATGTCCGGCATCGTGATCCAGCGCCTCGCCGAACCCGGCACGACCGTCGCGCCGGGCACCCCGATCCTGCGGCTGGTCGATCCGCGCTCCCTGTGGGTGGCCACCCGCGTGGACGAAGCGCTGGTGGACCGCGTCGCGGTGGGCCAACCCGCGACCATCCGCCTGCGCAGCGGCAGCACCGTGCCCGGCCGGGTGGCGCGCATCGCCATGCAATCCGACGCCGCCACGCGCGAGCTGGACGTGCACGTGGGCTTCGTCTCGGCTCCGCCGCGGGTCGCGATCGACCAGGAGGCCGAAGTCCGCATCGACGTCGGCCGCGAGGAGGGCTTGGCGGTGCCCACGGGGGCGCTGACCCACGACGCCGCCGGGCGGCCGGGCGTGCTGCAGGTGGTCGAGGGCCGCACGCGCTTCGTGCCGGTGCGCTTCGGCCCTGCCTCCGAGGGCGTGGTGCTGGTGCGCAGCGGCTTGGCGCAAGGCGATACCGTGGTGGCGAACGCGTCCGGCGTGAAGCCGGGGCTGCGCGTGCGCGCGCCCTGACCGAGGCCGGACCGCGCCATGGAACTCGCCTTCAAGGACATCCGCCGGCACCTGGGCAAGTTCCTGGCCACCATCGGGGGCGTGGCCATGCTGCTGGCCATCGTGCTGCTCATGAACGGCATCTACCGCGGCAACATCCAGGACGGCATCTGGCTGATCGACAACACGGCGACCGACCTGTGGGTGGTGGAAGGTGGCCGCGGCGGCCCCTTCAACGAATCGTCGCGCATGCCGATGGGCAGCCACCAGAGCGTCGCCGCGACGCCCGGCGTGCAGCGCGCCAGCCCCATCGTGATCTACACGGCGCAGCGCGCCTTCGCCGAAGCGGGGCCCAGCCAGCAGTTCACCATCATCGGCTACGACGTCTTCGGCGGCCTGGGCGGGCCGGGGCGGCTGGTGCAGGGCCGCGGCCTGGAGGCCGCGCACCGCGAGATGGTGGCGGACGGCAAGCTCGGGCTGCAGCTCGGGCAGGTGGTGACGCTCGGCAACGACCGCTATACGGTGGTGGGACTCACGCGCGGTGCGGTGGACGCGAGCGGCAATCCGCTGGTGTGGCTCTCGCTGCCGGACGCCCAGACCGTGCAGTTCGAGCAGGACCCGCACGCCATCGTCGCCGCGCGTGCCGCCACGCTCAAGGCGCTGGAGCCGATCGGGCTGCGCGACGCCCAGGCCGCGGCCCTGCTGCCGCTGCTGGGCGGCAGCGGCGACACGGTGAATGCGGTGCTCGTGCGGCTGGATCCGGGCGCCGAACCCGCGGCCGTCGGACGGCACATTCGCGACTGGCTGCACTTCAACGTCTACACGAGCGCGGAGGAGCGCACGCTCATGCTGCAGGGCCGCCTGAGCCGCATGTCGGCCGTGCTCGGCCTGTTCCGCGGGCTGCTCGTGCTGGTCTCGATCGTCATCATCGCCCTGATCGTCTACGTGCTCACCATCGAGAAGATCCGCTCGATCGCCACGCTCAAGCTGATCGGGGCGCCGAACCACCTGATCGTGCGGCTGATCATGACGCAGTCGCTGCTGCTCACGCTCGGCGGCTTCGCCATTGCCTACCTGCTGCGCGAACTGGTGGCGCCGGGCTTCCCGCGCACGCTGGCATTCACCGGCATGGAGACGGGCGCCACCTTCGCCGTCATGCTGCTGGGCGGCGTGCTGGCGAGCCTGCTGGCGGTCTGGCACGCGCTGCGAACGCCCGCGCAGCTCGCACTGGGAGGATGAAGTGGCGGTCGTGGAGATCGAGAACGTCAGCCAGACCTTCGGCAGCGGCGAAAGCGCGGTGCAGGCCCTGAAGCCGACGACCTTGTCGGTGGAGGCCGGCGAGCTCGTCGCGCTGCTGGGCCCCAGCGGCTCGGGCAAAAGCACGCTGCTGCTGGCCATCAGCATGATCCAGCCGCCGACCACCGGCCGCATCGTGATCGACGGTCAACTGCTCTACGAGGACGGGGCCACCGGCGTGGACATCCGGGCGTTCCGCCGGCAGAAGATCGGCTTCATCTTCCAGCAGCACAACCTCATCCCTTTCCTGAGCGCGCGCGAGAACGTGGCGATCATGCTGCGCCTGAACCACGTGCCGCGCCGCGAGGCCGCCCGGCGGGCGCAGGAAGTGCTGGAGTACCTGGAAATCGGGCACCGGGCCGACTCGCTGCCGGCGCGCCTGTCGGGCGGCGAGCAGCAGCGCGTGGCCATCGGGCGCGCGCTGGCCAACGAACCGGTGCTGATCCTCGCCGACGAGCCGACCGCGGCGCTGGACACCGAGCGCGGCCGCAAGGTGATGGCGCTGATGCGCAGGATCGCGCGCGAGCGGCGCTCGGCCGTGATCGCCGTCACCCACGACCACCGCATGATCGAGGGCTTCGACACGGTGTATCACCTCGAGGATGGGCGGATGGCCGAAGTGGAGCGCAAGGCGCCTGCGGCGGAGCCCGTGCCGGTTGCGGCGTAGCTGCGGTGCATTTGACGCATCGCAAGCACCGGCCGCGGCAGGCGGCTTAGCGTTGGCGCATGACTGAAGCACCGATTCGCATCACCCTGCGCCAGCAGAAGGACTTCCGCTTCGAGGTGGACTTCGAAGGCACGGAGATCGAACCGCTTTTTACCGACGAACCCCCGCCGCTGGGCGGCGGCACCGGGCCCAACCCGGCCCGCCTGCTCGGGGCGGCGGTGGCCAACTGCCTGGCTGCGAGCCTGCTTTTCGCGCTGCGCAAGTTCGGCAACGAGCCTGCCCAGACGCAGGCGACGTGCACCCTGGCGCCCGAGCGCAACACTCAGGGCCGCTGGCGCATCCCGCGCATGGCCGTGGACATCCAGCTGGGCGCCGCCTGGGACCACCTGAAGCACGCGGAGCGGGCGCTGGCGCAGTTCGAGGACTTCTGCATCGTCACGCAGAGCGTGCGCGGGGGAATCGACGTGCAGGTGCGCGTGGTGGATAGCACCGGGGCGGCCTGGAAAGAGTCGGGGGCGCGCGCCCACGCGTAGGCCAGGCGGCCACCCCCTGGCCTCCATCGGCGGGGCCCCGTCAGCTATCAGCGATAGCGCGCATCCTGCGGGAAGCGGTCGTACTGGTTCGCGATGCCGTCACCGTCGTGGTCATGCGACGGACCCATCGCGTAAGTATCCGCCACGCCGCCGTATGGCATCAGCCGTCCGTTCTGCTCCACATAGGCCGGCTGCTGATTGGCGCCGAGATAGACGGTGCGGCCCCACTGGTCACGGTAGCTGCCGAACTGGTCGAGCGGGATGTGCCGGCCGGCGGCATCGACGTGGATGCGCCGCCCGTATGCGTCGGTGTACACGCCGTTCGCGATGGGCACGGCGCCGGACGGGGCAGGGTTGTACGGTATGCCGAAGATCCGCGAGATGGTGTTTCCCACGCCGTCGATCACATCGGCCTGCGCCACCCCGCCGATCGCGAATGCACCCACCGCGATGGCGGACAAGATGAACTTCTTCATGAGCTACTCCTGCGCGGAACTTCCCGCTTGCAGTGATTGGAGCGGGCAGCGCTGCCGCGCGACAGTGGTGCATCGGCCGACGCACTGTGCGCGGATTCGCTCTCGGCTGTAGGCGCCGCCGCCTGAGCACTAATTACGCCAGCAGCCTCTTGGCTTCCGCCGGGTCCAACCCATACATTTCGGCGAACTCGACAACCGTCTTGCCGCTGGCCCTGAATGCGTTCTGCAGGGCTTCGCGGCGCGCTCTTTTTTGCGCCACGACCGACAGGGCGTCTTCCAGCAGCGATTGCAGGTTGTCGTCGGGCGAAGTGAAGCGCTCGCGATAGTCTTCGCGGCTCAGCCCCGACACCTCGATGGCGGCCGCCAGTTGCTCGACCGCATGCTGGCGCGCCCGCTCCGGCGCCTTGCCGCTGCGGCGTTTGTAGAGCTCCAGGATCGCATGGTGCACATGCTCTGGCGCCACGGGCTCCACCGGCCTGGCTTGCAGGTCGTGGCGGGCCAGGCCGGAGGCCACGGACTCGATGTAGCGGGTCGAGCGCGTGTGCAGCCCGAGCGCCACCTTGAGCTCGTCCGCGGGCAGCGTCTCCGGGTGCGCCGCCAGGAGGTCTTCGAAGACGCCGAGCTTGAGTGGAAGGAACCGGGCGCCGAACAGCCGCGGATACAGCTCGAACAGTTTCTGGAGGAGGGGGTGCACTGCCCGGGGTGCTTTGCGGGCGGCCTGCCCGCGCGAGGCGCGGGCAGTAACGGTCGAGTCTTGGGTCGTGGTCATGTTCTTGGTAGGCAGGCGCGCACAATGGTGCGGCCCGTCCCGTCTTTCTCGTCGGAACGGGTGTCGAGTATGCTGCCCGATTTCGTACCAGAGGGAGCGAATGAAGCAATCCGAATCACCCCAGAAGACTTCCGCCTTCATGAAGGCACTGAAGCCGAGCCCCCAGTTGGCTGCCGTGATCGGCCCGGATCCGCTGCCGCGCACTGAAGTCACCAAGCGGCTGTGGGATTACATCAAACAGCACAACCTCCAGAATCCCGCGAACAAGCGCAACATCCTTTGCGACGACAAGCTCAAGGCCGTCATGGGCAAAGACGAGGTCACGATGTTCGAGATGACCGGGCTCGTGGGCAAGCATCTGAGCGGCACCTGAGCTGCTCGCGACGGGGCGAGTTCTGCTGCCGCCGGGAGCAGCCATGAGTCTGCCCCGTGCCGTTACCGGCTTGTCACCGCCTCCCCGAGGTGCCGCAGCAGCGTTCCGCCGTCGCCTTGCCAGGCGCTGCCGTGCATGCAGGCGAGCGTTTGCGGCTTCATCTGCGCGAACCTGTGGAGGGTGGCCGCGGTCTGCGGCGCATGTGCGAAGTAGTCCATCGGCTGGCGGAAGGCCTCGCTCGGGCCCAGGATGTCGTCCTGCGTGAGCGCTCGGTTGCCGTGGCCCGGCTGGGTGAACAGGTCGCCGCAGAACAGGGTGCCCGTGGTCGTGTCCATCAGGAGGCCGGCGTCCCAGCCGTGCGGCACGTGCGGCGTGTCGAACCACCGCACCGTGTGCTTGCCGAGCGCCAGCGCCTCGCCGTCGGCCAGCGCGCGCGGCGGCCGGTCGGCCAGGTCGCCGATGGACACCATGGCGGCCACCTGCCCGCACAGCGGCACCGCCTCCGGCGCGGCGGCGAGGAACTGGTTGAGCGAGCCGCACTCGTCCGACTCGGTGTGCGAGAAGCTCACGTAGCGCAGGCGCTCCAGCGGCATGACGCCGGCGATCGCCTCGCTCACCGCCGGGAACAGGAAGCGCCCGCCGGTATGGAACAGCAGGGGCTGGTCATCGATCAGCAGGTACTGGTTGAAGCTGAAGGCCTGCCCTCCCGGCAGGTCGATCGGCGTGTTGATCCGGTAGATGCCGTCGGCGATCTCGTGGATGTTGGTTCCAGTCTGGCGGTTGGTGATCATGGTCGTCCTCGGTGAAAAAGAGTGGAAGGCCGCAGGTTGTGGCGCCACGCCGCCGGGCGTTACACCGAAATTTTCGGGACCGCGGCTTTGCAGCCGTTGCTATGCTTTCGCGGTGGACACCCCGCCAGCCTGCGATACCGACGCCTCGGAAGCGCGCGCCGCACGCCGCATCGCCGGCGCCGCGCCGGGCGAGGCGCGGGAAGCCGAGGCGGAGCTCTACCGGCTGCTCGCGCCGCGCATCCGCCGCTACGGGCTGCGGCACCTGCGCGACGCGCATGCGGCGGCGGACCTGATGCAGCACGTGATGACGCTCACCATCGAACAGTTGCGCGACGGCCGCCTGCGCGAGCCGGACCGGGTGCTGTCCTTCGTGCTCGGCAGCTGCCGCATGACCGTGATGGACCTGCGCCGCAAGGAGGCGCGGCACGAGGGCCTGTTGCACCTTTATGCCGACGCGGTGAGCATCGCCGATGTGCACGTGGCCCCGCGCCTCGACCACCAGCTGGTGGCGGACTGCCTGGACCGCCTGGCCGAACGCGAGCGATCGGTGCTGGTGCTGACCTTCTACGAGGACCAGCCGTCCGACGCGGTCGGCGCGCAACTGGGGCTCTCGCCAGGCAACGTGCGCGTCATCCGCCACCGCGGCATCGAGAAGCTGCGTCGCTGCGTGGACCCCGCGGGAGCGGTGACATGAGCGCGGCGGCCTTCCATCTTTCCTGCGAAACGCTGCTGGATTACTGGCTGCGCGAGACCGACCCCGCGACCACGGAGCGCGTGGACGAGCACTTGATGCAGTGCGATGCGTGCGGCGAGGAACTCGATCGCCTGGTCGCGCTCGGCGAGGGCGTGCGCGGCGCGTTCCGCGAGGGCTTCGTGATGGCGGTCGCGAGCGATGCCTTCCTGCGGCAGCTCGGTGCGCAGGGCTTGCGCATCCGCGAATACCGGCTGCCCCCTGAGGGCAGCGTCAACTGCACGGTGGCGCCGGACGACGACGTCCTGGTGACGCGGCTCGAGGCACCTTTGCAGGGCGTGTCGCGCCTGGACGCCGTGGCGCACCGGTCGACCGAGCCGGGCGTGCAGCACCGGCTGGAGGACCTTCCCTTCGAGGAGACGGCGGGCGAAGTCCTCTATATCTCCCCGGTCACCCAGGTGCGGCAGCTTCCGGCGCACACGATGGAGCTGACGCTGCTGGCGGTCGGCGAAGGCGGCACGCGCGAACTGGGGCGCTATACCTTCCACCACAGCCCCTGGCCGGGGGCGACGGGGGCGGGCCGGTAAGGGCATCGATCACATCACCGCTTCCCAAACAGCCCATTCAACTCGCTCCCCGCCGCAGCCTGCGCGAACCCATCGAAGCTGCCGTCCTCCGCAATCATCCGCGCCGCCCGCATGAACCCACCCCAGGCCGTGCGCGCCAGCGCCCCGCCGACGCTCACCCTCCGGACGCCCAGTGCCGCGATGTCGCCTAGCGTGAGCTCCGTGGTGAAGCCCACCAGCAGGTTGACCGGCTTGGGCGCCACCGCCGCCACGACCGCCGAGATCTGCGCGGGTGTCTTGATGCCGGGCGCATAAAGGCAGTCCGCACCGGCTTCCGCATACGCCCGCAGGCGGCGCAGCGTGTCGTCCAGGTCGGGACGCCCGGCGAAGAAGTTCTCCGCCCGCCCCACCAGCAAGGTGTCGCCCCCGGTTTCGTCGATGGCCGCGCGTGCCGCCCGGATGCGCTCGACGGCGACAGGGATCTCGCGCAGCGGCGCCTCCGGGTCGCCGGTGGAATCCTCGATCGAGATCCCGGCCACGCCGGTCTCCACGGCCAGTCGCACGTTGCGGGCCACGCCGGTGGCGTCGGCCGCATAGCCGGCCTCGAAGTCGGCGTTCACGGGCAGGCTCGTGGCGTCCACGATCTCGCGCAGGTGCACGAGGACCTCGTCGACCGACATCGCCCCGTCCGCCTTGCCATGCCGCCACGCCGCGCCGGAGCTGGTGGTGGCCAGCGCCTGGAAGCCCAGGCTCTCCAGGTATTTCGCGCTGCCGGCGTCCCACGGATTCGGGATGACGAAGCAGCCGGATGCGTGCAGCGCGCGAAAGGCGCGCCTGCGCGCCGAAACGTCCTGGGGTGCGGGCATCGAAGACTCCTGTGCGGGTGGACGTCCGCATTCTGCGTCGGCCGGCGCGCCGCGTCCTTCGTGCTGACGCACAGCACCGCCCTTCTCCGACGTGCTAGCGCTCGCGGGCCGCACGCACCAGCCGCGGACCGCGCGCGACGATGGCTGCAAACAAGGGAGAAGCCCGTGTCACACGCAGCGTGCCGTCCCCAGTCCCCCGGCGAAGAAGTCGCCAACTCGCTGAGCCACGGCCTCGGCGCCGTGGCGGCCGCCTGGTTCAGCCCGCAGCTGATTGGCAATGCGCTCGCCGCGGGCACGGTGCAAGGCTTGGCCGCCGCCGTGTACTGCGCGTCGATGATCCTGCTGTTCTCGATCTCGGCGGCCTACCACTGGCTGCCGCGCGGCCCGTTGAAGGATCTCCTGCGCCGCCTCGACCACGCCGCCATCTTCCTGTTCATCGCCGGTTCGTACACGCCCTTCATGCTCGGCAGCATGGCCGAGGAGGGCGGCTACTGGGTGCTGGGACTGGTTTGGCTCATCGCGACCGTGGGGACGGTGGCCAAGTGCGCCAACCGCCTGAACCACCCGGTGCTCTCGACCGCGGCCTACCTGGGGCTGGGATGGCTGTCCGTCTTCTTCCTGGAGCCGCTCATGAGCAACATGCCGCGCGAGGGCCTGGCGCTGGTCGTCTCCGGCGGCATCCTGTACACGCTCGGCGCGGCCGTCTTCCATTTCGACGACCGCATCCCCTATGGGCATTTCATCTGGCACCTGCTCGTGCTGGCCGCCAGCGGCTGCCATTTCGTCGCGGTGCTGCGCTACGTGGTGGCCTGAGGGCGCGCGCCCGATTCCGCAAGGGCCAATGCCGCGAGGCGCAGCGCACCTTCGCGGCTGCGCGCCACCCCGATGAAGAGATTGGTGTGACAGAAGAGGGCGTCCGGCACGCCGGTCACGGCGGCCAGCTCCGCGTCGCGCAGGCCGGCCCAGGCGGCGGGCAGGTCCATGCGTGCATCGAAGGATCCCGCTTCCACCGGCACGGTGCGCAGCACGTGGCGCTGCACGGTTTCGTCGGTCTCGGGGTAGAGCACCAGCAGGACTTCAGGCATCTCCTGCACCACCACGCTGGTCCAGGGCATGCCGCCTTCGGCGAGGAACAGCACGCGCCCGTCCAGCAGGCGTTCGGCGTTGCGCACCAGGTCGGCGGCGAGTTCCTGTCCGATGCGTCGCTGCACCAGCCGCTGCAGGAAGCGCCCCATGATCGCCATGGCCTCCTGGAACCGCTCCAGCTGCAGGCGCGCCTTGCCGGCGCCGTCGAGGCCGTGCTCCTCCAGCCAGGTGCTGTTCAGGGCGCCCACCTGAGAGGAAATGCCGAACGCGCCGGGGGCCACCATCGCGGAGCCGGTATCGACCAGGTCGAGGTAGCGCACCAGCGACGCATCCACGTCGGCGGCGATGCGCGAAGCAGCGGATGCGTCCAGCGTGGCATTCATGGAACGCGCGACCTGCTCCGCGTAGGCGGTGCCGAACTCGCGCCACACGAGCCCGGCGCTGGCGTAGCCCTCCGCGCCCGGACGCGCGCCGTCGAAGCCGCGCTGGTGGTGGTCGAAGCGGCCGCGCGCCGCGTCCCACTCGCCGCCCACGTCCACCGCGAAATCGCCCTGCGCGATCAGCTTCGCGTCGCGCGTGCGCACGATCTCGTGGTCAGGATGGAGAGCGGCCAGCACCGCCACGCCGAACACGTCGTCGGCGTGGAAGGAGCCGCTGTGCGTAACGATCCTGGTCGTCATGCCAGGAGGTCGTAGAGGGTGCGTGCGACCACCTTCGTGGCGCGCCGCAGGTCTTCCAGCACCAGGTTCTCGTCGGCGCGCTTGGCGTTCGACTCCAGCACGGTGCGCGGACCGGCGCCGTAGATCACGCCGGGGATGCCTGCTTCGCCGTACAGGCGCACGTCGGTGTAGAGCGGCGTACCCATGGCGGGGATGTCCTCGCCGAACACGGCCTTGCCGTGCTGGCGGATCGCTTCCACCAGCGGCTTGTTGCCGGGCAGGGGCTTCAGGGCGTTGGCCAGCAGCAGGCGGCGGATCTCCACGGTGCCCGCGAAGTCCTTCGCCGCATCGGCGATCACCTGCCGGATGCTGGCTTCCACCTCCTGCGGGTTCTCCTCGGGGATCATGCGGCGGTCCAGCTTGAACACCACCTTGCCGGGCACGACGTTGGTGTTGGTGCCGCCCTCGATGCGGCCGACGTTCAGGTAGGGGTGCTTGATGCCGGCGACCTGGGAGCTGACCTTCCTGTAGAGGGCGTTCTGCGCATACAGCGCATTGAGGATGCCCACCGCGCCCTGCAGCGCGTCGATGCCCGTGTCGGGGATGGCCGCATGCGCCATCTTGCCGTGCACCGTCACTTCCATCTGCAGGCAGCCATTGTGGGCGGTGACCACTTCGTAGCTGAAGCCGGCGGCCATCATGAGGTCCGGCTTCGTCAAGCCCTTCTTCAGCAGCCAGCCGGGGCCCAACTCGCCGCCCCATTCCTCGTCGTACGTGAAGTGCAGCTCGACGCCGCCCTTCAATTTTTCCTGCAGGGATTCCAGCGCGCGCACCGCGAAGGTGAAGCTGGCGAAATCGCCCTTGCTCACGGCCGTGGCGCGCCCGTAGATCCTGCCGTCGACGATCTCGGCCCCGTAGGGATCGTGCGTCCAGCCTTCGCCGGGCGGCACGACGTCGCCGTGCGCGTTGAGCGCGATGGTGCGACCTTCGCCATAGCGGCGCCGCACGACCAGGTTGGTGATCGATTGCAGGCCGGCGGCCTGGACCTCGGCCTGCGGCACGGGATGCTTCTCGGCCTCGAAGCCGAAGGGCCGCAGCAGTTCCGCGGTGCGCTCGGCGTGCGGCGCATTGTTGCCCGGTGGCGTGTCGGTGGGCACGCGCACCAGTTCCTGCAGGAAGCGCACCTCCTCGTCGAAATGCGCATCGATCCAGGCATCCAGCCTCTCGTGGTTCTTCTCGTTCATTGCTTGTCCTTTGCCAGCCCTTCCAGCAGTTGCAGGAAGGCTTGCACCGCCAGCTCCATGTCATCGCTGGTGGTCGATTCCAGGGGGTTGTGGCTGATGCCCGCGTTCTGCCCGCGCACGAACAGCATGGCCTGCGGCATCACCTCGTGCAGCTTCATGGCGTCGTGGCCGGCGCCGCTGGGCATGCGGTACAGGGGGACGCCCAGCGCTTCGACCGCGCGCTCCCAGCGCTGCTGCCATGCCGGCGCGCTCGGTGCCGCCGCGGCACGCATCGTCTCTTCGACGCTGCTGCGCAGGCCCCGCCGGGCGCAGATCTCCTGCAGCTTCGCCAGCACGTCGGCGACCAGGGCGTCGCGCTGCGCATCGTTCGGCGCGCGCAGGTCCAGCGAGAAGAGGCAGCGGCCGGGCACGACGTTGATGGAGCCGTTGGGCACCTGCAGCATCCCGATGGTGCCGACGGAATCGCCGTCGCGCCGGGCGCGCTCCTCCACGTACAGCGCCAGTTCGGCGACCGCCACCGCCGCGTCGCGCCGGCGGTCCATCGGCGTGGTGCCCGCGTGGCTGGCCATGCCGGTGACCTCGCACTGCAAGCGCACGCCGCCGTTGATGGAGGTGACGACGCCCAGCGGCAGGTCGATCTCGTTGAGCACGGGACCTTGTTCGATGTGCACTTCGACGAAGCCGAGGTAGCGCGACGGATCGCGTTTGAGCGCAGCGATCGCCTCCAGCGTGGCGGGCAGGCCGGCGTTGCGCATCGCATCGCGCATGCTCACGCCGTCGGCATCCTTTTGCTCCAGCCAGGCCGCGTTGAAGTGGCCGGTCAGCGCGCCGGAGCCGAGGAAGGTCGCCTTGTAGCGCTGGCCTTCCTCTTCGGAGAAGGCCACCACCTCGATGCCGAAGGGCAGTCGCCGCTGCGCGCGCGCCAGCTCGCGCACGCAGGCCATCGGCGTGAAGATGCCCAGCCGCCCGTCGTACTTGCCGCCATTGCGCACGGTGTCGTAATGCGAGCCGGTCAGGAGCCATCGTTCTCCCGCCCCCACTGGGGGAGGGTTGGGGTGGGGGCTCGGCCGGTAGCGCCCCACCACGTTCCCCACCGCATCGACCTCCACCTCGTCGAAGCCCGCGTCGCGCATGTCCTGCACGATCTGCTTCGCCGCCGCGCGGTGCGCATCGGTGAGATAGGTGACGGTGAGCTGCCCCTTCTCCGCATAGCCGGGATCGCTGTGCAGGGCCAGCTTCTCCTGCCAGTCCCACACCAGGTTGCCGCGCGCCGGTTCGAGGCCGAGCTTGTCGTTCAGGCGCAGCTCCACGATGCGGTGCACGTTGCGCAGCGCCTCCGCCAGCTCGAAGTCCGGCGGGTTGTCGAGGCGGCGTGCGAAGGTCTCGATGATCTGCGTGCGCGTGAGGCCGGTGCCCCGCGGCCCGCGCACGGCCAGGATGAAGGGGAAGCCGAACTTCGCGTTGTAGTCCGCATTCAGCTGCTGGATGCGCGCGAACTCCTCCGGCGAGCAGTTCGTGAGGCCCGCCTTGTTCTGCTCGCTGGTCGATTCGCTGGTGAGCGTGTTCGCGACCATCGCCTTGCCGGCGAGTTCCGGGTGCGCGCGCAGCAGCGCCAGTTGCCGGTCGCGCGAAGCGTTCCGCACGACCTCGGCCATCACCTGCTTCAGGTGGCCCGGCGAGCGGAAGGGGCGCTGCGCCAGGGCCGCTTCGGCGATCCAGGGCGAGTGTTCATAGAGGCCGTCCAGCAGGCCGGCAGCTTCGGCGCGCGGCGCCGCGTTGATCTGTTCGATGGTGAGGGGCATGTCAGCCCTCCGGATAAGGGTGGACCTGCGCCCAGTGGTGCGCGATGTCGATGCGGCGGCAGACCCACACGCGGTCGTGCCGCGCGATGTGGTCCAGGAAACGTTGCAGCGCCGCGATGCGGCCGGGGCGCCCGAGCAGGCGGCAGTGCATGCCGATGCTCATCATCTTGGGCGACTCTTCGCCCTCGGCGTAGAGCACGTCGAAGGTGTCCTTCATGTACTGGAAGAACGGGTCGGCATGCGAGTACCCCTGCGGCAGGGCGAAGCGCATGTCGTTGCAGTCGAGGGTGTAGGGCACGACGAGGTGCGGCACCACCTCGCCGCTCGTCTTGCGCACATTCATCCAGAACGGCAGGTCGTCGCCGTAGTAGTCGCTGTCGTAGGCGAAGCCGCCGTAGTCGGCGACGAGGCGGCGCGTGTTGGGGCTGTCGCGGCCGGTGTACCAGCCGAGCGGCCGGTTGCCCGTGAGCTCGCGGATGCCGTCCATGGCGAGGCGCATGTGCTCGCGCTCGGTCGCCTCGTCGACGTCCTGGTAGTGGATCCACTTCCAGCCGTGGCAGGCGATCTCGTGCCCCAGTTCCACGAAGGCCTGCGTGACCTCGGGGTGGCGCTGCAGGGCGGTGGTGACGCCGAACACGGTGAGCGGCAGCCCGCGCTTCTCGAATTCGCGCAGCAGCCGCCACACGCCCGCGCGCGAGCCGTATTCGTAGATGCCCTCCATGCTCAGGTGCCGCCCGGGATAGGCGGCCGGGTTGAACATCTCGGACAGGAACTGCTCGGAGGCCCGGTCGCCGTGCAGCACGCTGTTCTCGCCGCCTTCCTCGTAGTTCAGGACGAACTGCACCGCGACGCGTGCCTGGCCGGGCCACCGCGCGTGCGGCGGGTTGCGGCCGTAGCCGGCGAGGTCGCGCGGGTAGTCCGCGGTGGAGTCGTAGATGTGTGTCATGCAAGAGCCCGGGCGATGTCGTGGCTGGGAATGGGGCGGTCGAACGCGAGGCTTTCCTCCACGTGCAGCAGATGGTCCTCCATCAGTTGCACCGCGCGCTTCTCGTCCTTGGCCGCGCAGGATCTGCGCCAGCACGCCGTTGCCGGCGAGTTCGGCCATGCGCACGTGGAAGTCGCCCAGCAGTTCCATGCGGCGCTCGGCGTCGCGGCGCTGCAGCGCGGCCTGTTCCTGCGCGAGGTGCTCGCGCAGCGCCTTCAGCTTGGCCGGCGTGACGGTGCGCAGGAACTCGCGCACCATCTCGGCCTCGAGGAGGCGCCGCACGCGGAAGACCTGTCGCGCCTCTTCCACCGTGGGGGCGGCCACGAAGGCGCCGCGCGCGGGTTCCATGCGCACGAGGTGCTTCTGCACCAGCTGGAAGAGGGCCTGCCGCACCAGGGTGCGCGAGACGCCGAAGTGGTCCGCCAGCTTCTGCTCGGCGAGCTTGGTGCCCGGCTGCAGCCGGTGCTCGACGATCGCGCGCGTCAGCGCGTCGACGATGGTGCCGGTGGTGGAGGACTCCATGCGGCGATCATAGCCGGCAGGCCGAGAAACTGTATACACTCAAGTCGACAATCCGCGGAGAACCCCCATGGGCCTGAGCACCCACGTCCTCGACACGATGCACGGCACGCCCGCCGGCGGCATGGCCGTGGAGCTGTACGCCACGGGCGGTGGCCAGGCCACGCTGGTGAAGCGTTTCGTGCTGAACGCCGACGGCCGCAACCCGGATGGCCCGCTGTTCGACAACGCGAGCCTGAAGCAGGGCACGTACCGCCTGGTGTTCGACGTCGCGGCATACTTCCGCGCCCGCGGCGTGGACCTGCCCGATCCGCCGTTCCTGGACCGCGTGAGCCTGGACTTCGGCATCGCGCACGTGGACCAGCATTACCACGTGCCGCTGCTGGTGAGCCCGTGGAGCTATTCGACGTATCGGGGGTCGTAGGGCATCCCTGCCAACGAAAAAGCGGCCCGCAGGCCGCTTTCCCTGGATTCCCGCCTGCGCGGGAATGACGCAAGGATCAGTCCTGGCCTTCGGTCAGCGTATCCAGCTGGAACTGCCCGCTCTTGTGCCACAGCCACGTGTCCGTGTAGACCACCTTGCCCATGCGCGCGGGCACGGGGAAGGGCGCGGCGGCGCGCACGGTGCGTTCGATCTCGGCGATCACTTCCGGCGCGTGCCGGGGCGCGCGCATCCAGTCCAGGCGGCGCACCTGGCCGCCGTTGTCCACTTCCACCTGCAGCACGCCCACTGCGTACAGCAGCGGCGGCATGCGGCCCTTCCAGACGCGTTGCTTGTTCTGCGCATACAGGTGCTGGGCGGCGTCGGCGCGGTAGGCGCGCGGGTTGACGGCCTGGGAGGTCTTGATCGCCATCTTGGGTGCCGGCGCAGCGACCACCGGCGGGGGCGGCGCGGGAACGACAGCTCGCGGCGCTTCCGGCGGCGGCGGCGGGGCCGTCGTGCAGGATGCGAGGAGGGCGGTGACGCCCACCATCGCGAGGCTGAGGGGACGCAAGCTGCGGTAATGCTTCATCATGGGTCCTAGAACACGGCAGGGGCCGCGGGCGGAATCTACAACGGCAGAGTCAGGTCGCATGATGACGCTCGTTACGAAAAGTAGGAGGCCCTTGCGTTCCGCCGCACTGTAAAGAATGCAGCCCATCAAAGAAGTCACGACGCAGTTGGCCGTGCAAGACGCGGTGCTCGTCACCGTCCATGCGACGCAAGGCTCCGTTCCTCGCGAGCGTGGCGCGTGGATGGTCGTTTTCGGCGGACGAGTGGTCGGCACCATAGGCGGAGGCCACCTGGAACTGCAGGCGATCGAGGAAGCGCGGCGCCGCCTGTCGTCGCCGGACGGCGAGCCGGTGTTGCGCTTTGCCCTCGGACCGTCGCTCGGCCAGTGCTGCGGCGGCGTCGTGCACTTGCGATTCGAAAAGCTTTCGCGCGCCGACGCCGTCTCCTTGCCGCAACGCTTGCAGCAGGGCAGCACGCCGCTGGCCTTGTTCGGCGGCGGCCATGTCGGACGCGCGATCGTCAACGTGCTGGGCACGCTGCCCTTCGCGGTGGCATGGATCGACAGCCGCGACGAGATCTTCCCGGAGCAGGTGCCCGACAACGTGCGCTGCGAGCACTCCGATCCGGTGCAGGCCGCCGTGGCGGACCTCGCGCCCGGTTCGCGCGTGCTGGTCATGAGCTTCAGCCACGCCGAGGACCTCGACATCGTCGCCGCCTGCCTGAAGCGCCTGCGCGAACGCGGCGACCTGCCGTACGTGGGCCTGATCGGCAGCCAGACCAAGTGGGCGACGTTCCGGCACCGGCTGCAGGAGCGCGGCTTCGGCGAAGAAGAACTGGCGCGGGTGACGTGCCCCATCGGGATCCCCGGCATCCGCGGCAAGGAACCGGAAGTGATCGCCGTGTCCGTCGCCGCGCGATTGCTGCAGGGCGTGCTTCCCTGAGCCGCGCGGGCTGGCTACACTTCGCTTCGCAGGTCGCAGCGGCGCATGGTGGGACGGCCCATCAGTGACGCGACCTTCTTCTGCTCAGAGCGCCCGCGGTGGTGAGCAGGTCCTCGTCCGGATACGCATGGAAAGCTATCTCCTCGACTGGGCCAACCTCCTGCTGCGCTGGCTCCACGTCATCACGGCCATCGCCTGGGTCGGTTCCTCCTTCTATTTCGTCTTCCTCGACAGCAGCCTCACGCCGCCGGCCGATGCGAAACTGCGCGCCGAGGGCGCCACCGGCGAGCTGTGGGCCGTGCACGGCGGCGGCTTCTACCACCCGGTGAAGTACGCCGTCTCGCCGCCGCAGCTGCCGCCGCACCTGCACTGGTTTTTCTGGGAGAGCTATTCCACCTGGCTCTCGGGATTCGCGCTCTTCAGCGTCTCGTACATCTGGCATGCGGGCAGCTACCTGATCGACCGCTCGCTGATGGACTGGTCGCCCGGCGCCGCGGTGGCCGTGGCGCTGTCCTTCCTGGCCGTGTTCTGGGTGCTGTACGACGCCATCTGCCGGGCCTTCGGCCACCGCAAGAACGGCGACCGCATCGTCGGCGCGCTGGTGCTGCTGCTGGTGTGCGTCGCCTCCTGGCTCGCCTGCCAGTGGTTCGCCGGCCGCGCCGCTTTCCTGCTGGTGGGCGCGATGCTCGCCACCGCGATGAGCGCCAACGTGTTCTTCTGGATCATTCCCGGCCAGAAGAAGGTGATCAAATCCATCCAGGCCGGCGAGGCGGTGGACCCGGTGCACGGCCAGCGCGGCAAGCAGCGCAGCGTGCACAACACCTACTTCACGCTGCCGGTGCTGTTCGCGATGCTGTCCAACCACTACAGCTTCCT
>SEAY01000211.1 GCA_004144865.1 Comamonadaceae bacterium | reverse complement strand
CCCTGGTGCTGAACCGCCTGCGCGGCCGTGTGCGCGTGCAGGCCGACGGCCAGATGAAGACCGGCCGCGACGTCGCCATCGGCGCGCTGCTGGGCGCGGACGAGTTCGGCTTCGCCACCGCACCGCTGGTGGTCGAGGGCTGCATCATGATGCGCAAGTGCCACCTGAACACCTGCCCGGTGGGCGTGGCCACGCAAGACCCCGCGCTGCGCGCCAAGTTCTCGGGGAAGCCCGAGCACGTGGTGAACTACTTCTTCTTCATCGCCGAAGAAGTGCGCCAGATCATGGCCCAGCTGGGTATCGCCAAGTTCGACGACCTGATCGGCCGCGCCGACCTGCTGGACACGCGCTCGGGCATCGCCCACTGGAAGGCGCGCGGCCTGGACTTCGGCCGCCTGTTCGCCCAGCCCGACGTGCCGGCCGACGTGCCGCGCTACCACGTCGACGTGCAGGACCACAACATCGACCACACGCTGGACCGCAAGCTCATCGAGCGCAGCCAGCCCGCCATCGACAAGGGCGAGCGCGTGCAGTTCATGGAAGTGGCGCGCAACGTGAACCGCTCGGTGGGCGCGATGCTCTCCGGCGCCGTCACGCGCGCCCACCCTGAGGGCCTGCCGGACGACACCATCCGCATCCAGCTGGAAGGCACGGGCGGGCAGTCGTTCGGCGCGTTCCTCACGCGCGGCATCACGCTGTATTTGATCGGCGACGCCAACGACTACACGGGCAAGGGCCTGTCGGGCGGGCGCGTCATCGTGCGCCCCAGCATCGACTTCCGGGGCGACACGGTGCGCAACACCATCGTGGGCAACACGGTGATGTACGGCGCAACGTCGGGCGAGTCGTTCTTCAGCGGCGTGGCCGGCGAACGCTTCGCGGTGCGCCTGTCGGGCGCATCGACGGTGGTGGAAGGCACGGGCGACCACGGCTGTGAATACATGACCGGCGGCACCGTAGTGGTGCTGGGCAAGACGGGCCGCAACTTCGCCGCCGGCATGAGCGGCGGCGTGGCTTACGTCTATGACGAAGACGGCCAGTTCGACACCCGCTGCAACCTGTCGATGGTGACGATGGAGCGCGTGCTGTCCGCCGACGAGCAGACCGCTAGCCTCTCGCGCGGCATCTGGCACCGCGGCCAGACCGACGAAGCCCAGCTCAAGAAGATGCTGGAAGACCACAACCGGTGGACCGGCAGCAAGCGTGCGCGCGAGCTGCTGGACAACTGGGCGGCATCTCGAGCCAAGTTCGTCAAGGTCTTCCCGACCGAGTACAAGCGCGCGCTGTCCGAGATTCATGAACGCCAGGTGCTGGAGGAGCCCGCGACCCCCGCGGTCGCCAATCCTCCGAAGAAGGAAGCGGTCGCCGCCAAGTAAGGCCCAGCCCACTCGTTCATCCGCACAGCATTCACAGACATCAGGACAGACATCATGGGAAAGACCACCGGCTTCATGGAATACGAGCGCATCGAGGAGGGCTACAAGCCCGCACCCGAGCGCTTGAAGCACTACAAGGAATTCGTCATCGGCCTCGATGACACGCAGTCCAAGATCCAGGCCGCGCGCTGCATGGACTGCGGCACGCCGTTCTGCAACAACGGCTGCCCGGTCAACAACATCATTCCGGACTTCAACGATCTGGTCTATCAGCAGGACTGGAAGAGCGCCATCGCCGTGCTGCACAGCACGAACAACTTCCCCGAATTCACCGGCCGCATCTGCCCCGCGCCCTGCGAG
>SEAY01000145.1 GCA_004144865.1 Comamonadaceae bacterium | reverse complement strand
CTCCTGCGGCGACTCCGTGCGCCCCACGATTGCCAGGCACTCGCGCCCCCGCCGCCAGCGAATCCCGCGACGCCGCCCTCGCCTACGTCGGCACCGGCAACTTCATCGTCGGCCGCCTGGGGCGCGAGTGCCTGGCAATCGTGGGGCGCACGGAGTCGCCGCAGGAGTTCGTGGCGCAATGGCAGCAGCGCAATGCGCCGTACGTGGACGCTTCGGCCAAGTACATGGAAAGGCGCCTCGAGGAAGCCGCCGCAACCGGGGGCGAGGAGAAGCGGGCGTTCGTCCTCAAGGCGATGCGCGATGCCGTGATGGGCGGCGGCGAGCAGGCCGTGCGCAGCATGCTGCAGAACGGGCGGCGCGAGGAATCCTGCATGCGCGCCATCAGCCTGCTCGATGCCGGCGGGCTGGACATCTCGCCCAAGACGCCGATGTTCAAGGAACTGGCGGCCCTGGTGCGCTGGGCGCAGGAATGACGTCCATGGCCGCTGCAAGCAGGACCCGTGGCGACAGCGGGCCGGGGTGATGGATCTTTCGGAACAGTCCTTCCACGCGCTCATCGATCGCATCTACGAGGCCGCCGAGGAGCCGCAGCGGTGGCGCACCCTTTACGCCGAACTGCAGGAGGCCCTGGGCGTGAAGTCGATCCACATGCTGGCCCTCGACAAGCGGCACCAGACGCTGTCGTACAGCGACGGCGCGAACCTGCCGGTGCAGGGCGAGCTCGCGTACATGCAGCACTTCCGCCACATCGACCCGCGCCTGCCGGTGATCCTGCAGCGCCCGCTCGGCGAGTGGACGCACTGCCACGAGATCCTGACCGAAGCGGAGGTGCAGGCCCATCCCTTCTACCAGGAGTTCCTGATCCCCTACGACCGCCGCTACATGAGCGGCTGCAAGCTGGTGGACACGGACGCGGCGACCGTGCTGTTCGTCACCCTCACCGGCGCCGCGGAAGGGCCCCTCGCGGAGGCGCCACGCGCCTTCCTCGAACGCCTGCTGCCCCACCTGCGCCGCGCCTGCCGCATCAGCCTGCAGAACTTCGTCTATTCCACCCAGGCGCTGGTGGGCCACATGCTGGTGAACAAGCTGCGGCAACCCGTGCTCCTCACGGGCATGAACGGCGAGGTGATGCACGCCAACGAAGCCGCGCAGGAGCTGCTGCGCTCCACGCAGCTGGTGGCGGTGGAAGACGGCCAGCTGCGGCTGCCTGCGCGCCCGCTGCAGGAGCTGCTGCGGGAGTGCGCCCGGATGGAACAGGCGATCAAGGCCGGCGCGGCCGAGACCGGCGGCGAGCCGGCGGGGCAGTTCCGCTCGCTGCTGGTGGCCGACGAACGCCGCTCCGAGTCGATGTACGCGTTCTACTCCGTGCTGTCGCCGCAGGGCGCCATGGGCACCTTCGGGCTGCGTCCGGTGGTGATGCTGCTGTTCTACCACCCGGGCTCGGCGCCGGCGATCGACGGCAGCCTGCTCTACGCCGTGTTCGGGCTCACGCCGGCCGAATCCCGGATCGCCACCCTGCTGGCCGAAGGCCTGTCGCTCAAGCAGATCGCGCAAGCGCAGGGGACGCAGCACGACACCGTGCGCAAGCAGTTGCGGTCGATCTACCAGAAGACGGCGACGAACCGCCAGCCCGAACTGATCCGCCTGCTGCTGCACCTGCCGCACAACGCGCTGCATCAATAAGTTCTCACCCCGCCCGGCATACCCCAAATGCGGAATGGCCGAGTACCCGGCGATCCCCGATCCTTCGCAACCAGTTGTTTCTTGTGTTCCTTGAAGCAACCGAAAACCCTGTGGGTTCCCACATGCAACTGCGGAGTTCATCGATGAAATTGGATGTTGTGACGAAGACCCTGGCCGCCGCGGCGGCCGCCTTGCTGGTCGCGGGGTGCGGAGGGGGCGGCGGCGATGCCGCCCTGAACGTTTCCGGCACGGCCGCCACCGGCGCGGCGCTCGCGAACGCCGACGTGCGCGTGAAGTGCGCCGAAGGCGATGGCACCGCCACCACCAACGCCAGCGGCGGCTACACGGTGTCGGTCGGCAACGGCAAGCTGCCCTGCCTGGTCCAGGTCAGCGGCACCACGGCCGCCGGCGCCAGCGTCACCCTCCATTCGATCGCCGATACCGCGGACGCCAATGGCGAAGCCACGGCGAACGTCACGCCGGTGACCGAAATGATCGTGGCGTACCTGCTGGCCGCCATCCCCTCGCAGGCGTTCGACGCCTTCGACCCGCAGCAGGTCACCCCCGCCGCCGTCACCCAGGCGGCCACTGCGATCGTCACGGCGCTCAAGGACGCCGGCGTCGACCTGACCGGCATCGACCCGCTGAAGGCCGACCTCGTGCCGGCCGTCAACGGCAGCGGCGGCAACGCCTACGACCAGCTGCTGGATAACCTGGGCAAGACGGTGGGCCCGGAGTCGCTGCCCCTGGTGGTGAACCAGATCGCGACGGCGGCTGCCGCGGGCGGCTCGGCCGCGGGCCTGACCACCGCCATGGCCGCGGTGGCCGGCGGTTCGCTGGAGGGCTGCCCGGTGGCGCTCAGCGGCAAGTACCGCGCCATCGACTACAACGGCGCGCTGCAGAACATCACCCTCGACTTCAAGGCGATGACCATCGCCGTCGAAGGCGAATCCGGCACGCTGCCGGTCACGCGCAGCAGCACGCAGGCCTGCGAAGTGAAGGTGGATACGAGCACCATCGTGTTCGGCCCGGGCGGTGTCGGCGCGATCCACGCCGCCGACGTCATCGGCTACCTCGTCCCGGTGCAGCCGCACACGCTGGCTTCGATCGCGGGCGCCTGGACGTTCCTGGAAAGCGGGCTGGACGAGAACAACCTGATCATGCACTTCATGGGCAAGTTCACCATCGCGGCCGACGGCAAGACCAGCCTGTGCGAGTACGACCTGGCGAACTTCTCCACGTGCACGCCCGACGTGGACGAAAGCGTGCAGGCGCTGGCGGACGGCGGCTTCAAGGTCGTGAACGACGACAACATGGACACCCGCTTCTACGGCTTCCGCGCGCCCAACGGGGAGATCACGCTGTTCGGCACGAACAATCCGTCCAACAGCTGGGCCCTGGGCGACTACAAGACGCACTGGGTGATGACCAAGGCGCCCAAGGCCGCGGTGCCCGACGTGGGCCACGTGCAGAAGTTCTGGCAGCTGCGGGTGAGCGCCTTCAACGGATCTGACCTGGTGACCGCGCCGCTGGTCTCGGACAGTTCCACCATCACGGCTTCGGATGCGGCCGCGGGCACCTTCACCCGCCAGCAGGCGAGCAATGGCCAGGTGGACTCCTGGCAGGTGAACCACCCGGTCGACGGCATGCGCCACCGCGCGGGCGCGGGCAGCGTCAGCGAGATGCACCAGCTGCTGCTGCCCGGCCTGGGGATGTCGGCCTTCCTCGTGGGCTCGTCGGCCAAGAGCTACGGCATCCTGGTGACGCAGCCCTGATCCGGCCAGCGTGAATGAAAAGCCCCGCGGCCCGGCCCGCGGGGCTTTTTTCATGGCGCTCAGTGGAAATCGCGGCTGCCGCCCAGGGCGCCCAGCCGCCCGAGCAGCGGCGTCAGGTCTTCCAGCTTCTCCGCGATCAGGTGCCGCACCTGGCCGCCGCTGTCCACGTCGCGCTGCCACACCCCGCGCACGGCCATCAGGCGGGATTGCAGCAGCGCATCGCGCTGCTTCTCGCGCACGTGCTTCCACACGATCACGTTCACGGGGCCGGTCTCGTCCTCGATCGTCACGAAGATCGTGCCGTTGGCGGTCTGCGGTTGCTGGCGCACGGTGACGATGCCGCAGGCACCCACGCGGCGGTTGTTCGGCAGGTCGTGCAGCTGCTGCGCGCTGAGCAGCTTCATGCGTGACAGGCGCGGGCGCAGCAGCGCCAGCGGGTGCCGGCGCAGCGTGAGTCCCATGGAGGCGTAATCGAAGAAGATCTCCTCGCCCTCGGCGGCGGCGGGCAGTTGCAGCGGCTGTTCGTTGATGGGCGCCTGGCGCAGCATGCCGGGCGCCTTCTGCTGGGCGGAGGCTTCCCACACCTGCTGGCGGCGGTGGCCGGCGAGGGACTGCAACGCATCGGCGGCTGCGAGGGCGTTGAGGTCCTTCAGGTCCAGCTGGGCGCGCAGGGCGAGGTCTTCGACGTTGCCGAAGGGGCGCTCGGCACGGGCGGCTTCGATGCGGCGGCCGCCGGCTTCGCTGAGGGAGTGGACGAGGCGCAGGCCGAGGCGGACGGCAGGACGAATGTTGTCATTGCGGGCTTGACCCGCAATCCATGCGGTGGCTGATCCGGTGCCGCATGGATCCCGGGTCAAGCCCGGGATGACAGCCTTGGAGTCCGGGATGACAGTCACTGCGCCCGGGATGACAGAGAGCGTGCAATCCCAATTCGAACACCCCACATCCGGCGGCAGCACCTCCACCCCGTGCCGCTGCGCATCCTGGATCAACTGCGAAGGCGCGTAGAAACCCATGGGCTGCGAGTTGAGCATCGCGGCCAGGAAGCATTCGGGTTCGTGGCATTTCAGCCAGCTGCTGTCGTAGGCCAGCAGCGCGAAACTGTAGGCGTGGCTTTCGGGGAAGCCGTATTCGCCGAAGCCCAGGATCTGCTGGAAGATCGCCCGGGCGAATTCCTCGCGGTAGCCGTTGGCGAGCATGCCGGAGATCAGGCGGTCCTCGAACTTGTGCACGCCCCCGCTGCGCTTCCAGGCCGCCATCGAGCGGCGCAGCTGGTCGGCCTCGTCGGCCGAGAAGCCGGCGGCGATCATCGAGATCTGCATCACCTGCTCCTGGAAGATCGGAATGCCCAGCGTGCGCTCCAGCGCGGGGCGCAGCGCCTCGCTCTCGTAGCGCACCGCCTCGCCGCGCCGCACCCGCTCGCGCGCCTTCAGGTAGGGATGGATCATCCCGCCCTGGATCGGCCCGGGCCGCACGATGGCCACCTCGATCACCACGTCGTAGAACTCGCGCGGCTTCAGGCGCGGCAGCATCGACATCTGCGCGCGGCTCTCGATCTGGAACACGCCCACCGTGTCGGCGCGGCAGATCATGTCGAAGGTGGCTTCGTCCTTGTCGGGGATGTCGGTGAGCTGGAACGGCGTGCCGCGCCTCTGGCTGACGAAATCGAGGCAGCGGCGGATGGCGGTGAGCATGCCCAGCGCCAGCACGTCCACCTTCAGCAGGCCCATCTCGTCGAGATCGTCCTTGTCCCACTGGATCACCGAGCGGTCGGCCATCGCCGCGTTCTCCACCGGCACCAGCCGCGTGAGCTTGCCCTGCGTGAGCACGAAGCCCCCCACGTGCTGGCTGAGATGCCGCGGAAATCCGCGCAGCTCCTCCGAGAGTTCCATCCACAGCGCCAGCGATTTTTCGGGCACCTCCGCGTCCAGTTCAGCCGCGATCTCCGCCAGCTTCTGCACGCGCAGGGCGCGCTCGTCGAACCAGAAGTGATCCTTGGCGAAGGCGTCCACCAGCGCGTCGGGAATATCCATCGCCTTGCCCACGTCGCGGATCGCGCTGCGGGTGCGGTAGGTGGCCACCACCGCGGCGATGGCCGAGCGCTCGCGGCCGTACTTGCCGTAGATGTACTGGATCACCTCCTCGCGCCGCTCGTGCTCGAAGTCGACGTCGATGTCGGGCGGCTCCTTGCGCTCGCGGCTGATGAAGCGCTCGAACAGCAGGTGCGAGCGCGCGGGGTCCACCGCGGTGATGCCCAGGCAGTAGCAGACCGCGGAATTCGCCGCCGAGCCGCGGCCCTGGCACAGGATGCCCAGCGAGCGCGCATGCCGCACGATGTCGTGCACCGTGAGGAAGTACATCTCATAGGCGCAGTCGGAGATCAGGTCCAGTTCGCGCACCACCTGGCGCCGCACGCTGAAGGGCGCGCCGCGCGGATAGCGTTGCCGCACGCCCTCGACGGTGAAGCGGCGCAGGGCCTGGCGCGGCGTGAGCCCCGCCGGCACCGTCTCCAGCGGGTACTGGTACTTGATCTCCTCCAGGCTGAAGCTGCAGCGGTCCGAGACTTCCAGCGTGCGCTCCAGCAATTCGCGCGGATACACGGTGGCCAGGCGCATGCGATGGCGCAGGTGCCGCTCCGCATTGGCCTGCAGCTCGAATCCGCAGGCGGACACCGGCCGGCCCACGCGCACGGCGGTGATCACGTCCTGCAGCGGCTTGCGCGAGCGCGCGTGCATGTGCACGTCGCCCGCGGCCACCAGCGGCACGCCGGTGGCTTCGGACGCCTGCTGCAATTGCTGCAGCCACAGGTCATCGCCGCCATCCAGCAGCAGTTCGGCGGCCAGCCACAGGCGCGTGCCGAACAGTCCGCCGGCCCAGTCCAGGCGTTCGCACAGTTCATCGAGGGCCAGCCCCTCCTGCGGGGCCAGCAGCACCTCGCAATCGGCCAGCAGCGTGAAGTTGCTCGCCGCGCGCGAACAGGCGTACTCGCCCTTCTCCGCCGCCATGCGGCACAGCGAGATGAACTCGCACAGGTTGCCCCAGCCCTTCACGTTGCGCGCCAGCACCACGAGACGGAAGCCGTCGAGCGCGAACTCCGCGCCCAGCAGCAGCTTGAGCCCCAGCTTCTTCGCCTCGGCATGCGCGCGCACCACGCCGGCCACCGAGCATTCGTCGGTGATCGCCAGCGCGGTGTAGCCCAGTTCGTGGGCGCGCTGCACCAGTTCCTGCGGGTGCGACGCCCCGCGCTGGAAGCTGAAGTTGGAGAGGCAATGCAGCTCCGCGTAATCGGGCAACCACGACATGGCGGACTTCTTTCAGGCGTAGAGGCCGTGCAGGAACCACTGGGCGCGGTCCTGGTCGGCGGCCAGGCGCTCGCGGTAGATCCACAGCAATCCGGCCGCGGCGCTGCGGGCGATGAAGTAGTCGCGCAGCACGGGCTGGGCTTCCTGCACGTCCCACCAGGCGGCTTCGATGCGGCGCGCGCGCGTGAGCAGCTGCAGCGGGCCCTGGTAGAAGGGCTTGTCGGCTTTCACTTGCAGGCGCAGCGGCTCGCGCAGGAGCCAGGGAGGAGAAAGGGGGTCGGCTTTCGTGTCCTTGTCATTGCGGGCTCGACCCGCAATCCTCGGGGGCGTCGGGGTTCCTGCGTCACCCCGACCTACAAGAGCCGTCGAATCCGTAGGTCGGGGTGACGCAGGAACCCCGACGTTGCGCCCCCCCACCGAGGCAGCCCCGACAGCCCCCGCTGCCCGCCACTGCTGCATGCATTCGGGACGATGGTCCTGCACGGGCTCGGGAACCGTCACGTTCTCCGCGCCCAGCCGCACGCTCAACCGCTCCACCAGCTGGTGCAGCTTCTCGCCCGGCTTGTTGTCCTCGGGCAGCAGGCTGGTGGTGACGCCGCCCCAGGGCACCGTCTCCAGCGTGCGCAAGCGCAAGGCGTTCGCGGGCGCGGCGATGCTGCTGCGCGCCAGCTGTTCGGAAGCCAGGCGGCGCAGATGCCGCATGTCCTGCGTGGGTTGCGCCGTGCGCAGTTCCAGCCGCTCGTTCGGCGGCAGCAGCTTGCCGTCGAGGCGGCGCAGGTCCAGCGTCCATTCGAGTTCCAGCGCCAGCACGCCCTGGTTGCGCGCCTGCAGCCACGCCTGCAGCAGCATCAACAGGTGCTGCGCCGCGAACATCAAATCCGGCGCGGAGGTGGCGAGCGCCTGCAGTTCCACCTTCTGGTCGAAGCTCGCGGGCAAGGTGATCCAGGGATAGCGCTCGGGCCGCTCCCCCCACGCGCAGTCGATCGCATGCAGCAGGTCCGCACCGAAGCGGCGGCTCACACCGCTGCGCGGCAAGCTGCGCAATTGCCCGAGCGTCGTGCAGCCGATGCGGTCCAGCGTGTGCAGATGCGCGCGCGCGGCCGTGAAGCTGGCCAGCGGCAAATCTTCCGGGATCGCCTGCGGCCTCGCCTGCCCCGCGCGTTTGAGCCGCAGCAGCGACAAGGCGACCAGCGCCGTCGGCCCCGCCGCCCAGGCCTGCACTTCCAGCCCGCCCGCATCCTTCAGCAGGCCGCGCAGCAGCGGCTTGCGCCCGCCGAACAGGCGCTCGGAAGCGCCGGCTTCCAGCACGACGGCCTCGTCGACGCAGGCCACGCGGGGCGTGAAGCGCAAGGCTTGCCAGGCCCACGCCGTCGCCTCCGGTTCATGCGAAGGTTGCAGGGCGATCCAGTACATGCGATC
>SEAY01000210.1 GCA_004144865.1 Comamonadaceae bacterium | reverse complement strand
CATGCCGCCGTGGACGACGTGACGGCCGAGTTCGCGGCGGGCACGCTGACGGCCATCGTCGGGCCCAACGGCGCGGGCAAGACCACCTACTTCAACCTGCTGTCCGGGCAGTTGCGCGCGAGCGCGGGCACGGTGAGCTTCAACGGCGAAGACATCACGCGGCTCAATGCGGCGCAGCGCACCGCGCGCGGCATCGGGCGCGCGTTCCAGCTGACCAACCTGTTTCCGCGGCTGAGCGTGATGGAGAACGTGCGCCTCGCGGTGCAAAGCCGCCATCGGGCCGGCTTCAACATGCTCGCGATGTGGCGCAACCGCAGCGACCTGATCGAGCAGGCCGAGGCCTGCCTCGAGCAGGTCGGCCTGGCGGCGCGGCGCGACGACGTGGCCTCCAAGCTGCCGCACGGCGACAAGCGCAAGCTCGAGGTCGCGATCCTGATGGCGCTGGAGCCGCAGGTCGTGATGTTCGACGAGCCGACCGCCGGCATGAGCGTGGACGAGGTGCCGGTGATCCTCGAACTCATCCGCCGCCTGAAGGCACGAGGCGACAAGACCATCCTGCTGGTGGAGCACAAGATGGACGTGATCCATTCGCTGGCCGACCGCATCGTCGTGCTGCACAACGGGCGCCTGGTGGCCGACGGCCTGCCGGCCGAGGTGATGGCCTCGGCCATCGTGCAGGAGGCATACCTCGGCGTGAAGCGCACACCCGCCGCACGCAGGGAGGCAGCGCATGCCTGATCCCCGGGACGCTTCCGCGCCGCTGCTCGTGCTCGACGGCGTGCACACGCACATCGGCGAGTACCACATCCTCCAGGGCGTCGACCTGGTGGTGCCGCGCGCCGGCCTCACGGTGCTGCTGGGCCGCAACGGCGCGGGCAAGAGCACCACGCTGCGGACCATCATGGGCCTGTGGCAGGCCAGCCGCGGCAAGCTCGCCTTCGACGGCGCCGACATCACTGCGGAGAAGACGCCCGACATCTCGCGCCGCGGCATCGCCTTCGTGCCGGAGGACATGGGCATCTTCTCGGGCCTGACGGTGCAGGAGAACCTGCGGCTGGCCGCCATCGGCGGGCGCTTCGACGAGGCGCGGCTGGAATGGATCTTCGGCCTGTTCCCGGCGCTCAAGCGTTTCTGGCTGCGCCCGGGCGGCACGCTCTCGGGTGGCCAGAAGCAGATGGTGGCCATCGCGCGCGCCATCATCGAGCCGCGCAAGCTGCTGCTGATCGACGAGCCGACCAAGGGCCTGGCGCCCGCCATCGTCGACAACCTGGCGCAGGCCTTCGAAGACCTGAAGGCGCGCGACACGACCATCCTGCTGGTGGAGCAGAACTTCCACTTCGTCCGTTCGCTCGGCGACCACGTCGCGGTGATGGACGACGGTCGCATCGTCCACGCCGGCAGCATGGCCGAGCTCTCGACCGACGAGGTGCTGCAGGCACGGCTGCTCGGCCTGCATGCCGGTGCGGTGCACTGAGCGCCCGCCCCTTTGAACGGAGAGCCCATGGCCGCTATTTCATCGACCGCCGAGGAAACGTCCACGGCGCCCATTGCGCTGGAGGCACTGCCGGGCCGCACGCGCGACCTCGTGCCCGGCATCCTCATCCTGGCCTTCATCGCGATCGCGCTGCCGGTCATCGGCAGCGTGCCGACCTGGGTCACGCTCACGGTCGCCGCGCTCGCGATGGGCATGATGCTGTTCATCATGGCCAGCGGCCTCACGCTCGTGTTCGGGCTCATGGACGTG
>SEAY01000209.1 GCA_004144865.1 Comamonadaceae bacterium | reverse complement strand
ATCATCGAGATCCGCGACGGAGAGATCATCGGCGACCGGCCATGCGGGCGGTAGGCCGGTCGCCGATGATCTCTCCGTCGCGAATCTCGATGATGCGCTCGGCATGCTCGGCCACGGCCATGTCGTGGGTCACGATGATGATCGTGTGGCCCTCGGCGTGCAGCTCCTGCAGGATCTTCATCACCTCTTCGCCGCTGGCCGTGTCCAGTGCGCCGGTGGGTTCGTCGGCCAGGATCACGCTGCCGCCGTTCATCAGGGCGCGCGCGATCGACACGCGCTGCTGCTGGCCGCCGGACAGTTGCCCGGGGCGGTGGCCGGTGCGGTCCGTCAGGCCCAGCCGGCCCAGCAGGGCGGCGGCGCGTTCATGGCGCGCAGCGGCGGGGGTGCCGGCGTAGATGGCGGGCACCTCCACATTGCCGCGCGCCGTGAGGTCGCCCAGCAGGTGGTAGCGCTGGAAGATGAAGCCGAAGTACTCGCGGCGCAGCGCCGCCAGTTCGTCGGGCCCTAGCTGGCCGGTGGCGCGGCCGGCCACGCGGTAGGTACCGGCGGTGGGCTTGTCCAGGCAGCCCAGAATGTTCATGAGCGTCGACTTGCCCGAGCCCGACTGCCCGACGATGGCCACCATCTCGCCCGCATGAATCGCCAGGTCGATGTCCTTGAGCACGGCGATGGTGCCTTCGCCCGCCGGAAACTCGCGCCGCAGCTGGCGGATCTCCAGCAGCGGAGCGTCTGGCCCATGTGCCGGGGCCGCAGGCGCGCCTGTGGAAGACGAAGGGTAGGAATCTTGTTTCATCGCGCCGGCCTTACATGCGCATGCCGCCAGGGCCACGGCGCATGCCGGCCGCCGGGGCGCTGCCTGGCGCTGCTGATTCGCCCACCACCACCTTGTCGCCCTCGGCCAGGCCTTCGGTGACTTCGACGTTCACGTTGTTGTTGATGCCGATCTGGATCTTGCGGGGCTGGGGGTTGCCCTGCTCGTCCAGCACGCGCACGGTATAGCCGTCGCGCCCGCGCCGGCCCAGCGCCGACGACGGGATGAGCACCGCGCCCTTGGCCTGCGCCCGCACGATGGAGACCTGCGCCGTCATCGAGATGCGCAGCTTGTTGTCGGGGTTGGGCACGTCGAACAGGCCGTTGTAGTAGATGGCCGTGGTGGAGGTGCTGGACGTGGAGCTGCTGGACGACGATGACGACGTCTCGGTCAGGATGGCGTCGGTGGCCGGCTCGATGGTGCGCAGCTTGGCGTTGTAGCGAAAGTCCGGGTCGCCCAGGATGGTGAAGTACACCGGCAGGCCGGCCTGCACCTTGATCACGTCGGCTTCGGAGATCTGGGTCTTCACCGTCACGGTGTCCAGCTGCGCCACCTTGATGATCGTCGGCGTGGTCTGGTTGGCGTTCACGGTCTGGCCTTCCTGCACCACCAGCGCCACGACGATGCCGTCGATGGGCGAGACGATCTTGGTATAGCCCAGGTTCACCTTGGCGGTGTCGGCCGTGATGCCGGCCTGCTTGATCTGCGCCTGCAGCGCGGCGATGTTGGCGCGCGTGGTGTTGCGCGTGGCCTCAGCACCCTCGAAGTCGGCGCGCGAGCCGGCGTCGGCATCGAGCAGTTGCTTTTGACGCTTGTAGCCCAGCTCCGCCTCGATCAGCGACGCCTGCTGCGCGGCCAGCTGGGCGCGCACGTTCTCCAGGGCCGCCTCGGCATTGCGCACGTTGTTCTGCTGCGTGATGGAGTCGATCTCGGCGATCAGCTCGCC
>SEAY01000144.1 GCA_004144865.1 Comamonadaceae bacterium | reverse complement strand
AGCTAACAGCGCTTGATAGATAAGCGCTAGATCCCGATTTGGCTATAAAAATCAACCCTGGTGTTCGGCAAACCGCTCAAAGCACGCCTTCAGCTGGTGCTGCCAGGCGTGCTTGTCAGGCTGCGGCACGAAGCTGGCTTCGAAGCTGTTGAACGCCAGGTGATAGGCGTCCTTGGCGGTCAGCGCCGGCACGGCGTCAAAGAGCTGCACGAAGTTGTCGTTGATGTAGCCGCCGAAGTAGGCCGGGTCGTCCGAATTCACGGTCACGGCCAGGCCGGCGTCCAGCAACTGCTTGAGGTTGTGATCGGCGAGGTCTGGGAACACGCGCAGCTTCTGGTTCGACAGCGGGCACACCGTGAGCGCGATGCGCTCGTCGGCCAGGCGCTGCATCAGCGCGGCGTCGTGCACCGCCTGCACGCCGTGGTCGATGCGCTCGACCTTCAGCACGTCCAGCGCGCTCCAGATATAGGCGGGCGGGCCTTCCTCGCCCGCATGCGCCACCAGACGCAGGCCCAGTTCGCGGCTGCGGGCAAACACGCGCGCAAACTTTTCCGGCGGGTGGCCGACTTCGCTGCTGTCCAGCCCTACGCCGACCAGCTTGTCACGCAGCGGCAGGGCCGACTCCAGCGTCTGCAGCGCTTCTTCTTCGCTCAGGTGGCGCAAGAAGCACAAGATGAGCGCGCTGGAGATACCCAGCTCGGCCCGCGCATCGGCGCAGGCGCGGTGCAGGCCGGCCACCACCACGTCGATGGGCACGCCGCGCGCCGTGTGCGTCTGCGGGTCGAAGAAGATTTCGGTGCGCAGCACGTTGTCGGCGGCCGCGCGCTGCAGGTACGCCCACGCCATGTCGTGGAAGTCCTGCTCGCGCAGCAGCACGCTGGCGCCGGCGTAGTAGATGTCGAGGAAGCTTTGCAGGTTGGTGAAGGCGTACGCGCGGCGCAGGTCGTCCACGCTCGCATACGGCAGCGCGACGCCGTTGCGCTGCGCCAGCGCGAAGATCAGCTCGGGCTCGAGCGAGCCTTCGATGTGGATGTGCAGTTCGGCTTTCGGCATCGCCGCCAGCAGGGCCGGCATCCGCTCGGGGGAAACGTGGGGCAGGGAGAAAGGCATCAGAGCACTCCGAAGGTGATTCCCAGGCGGGAAAGATAGCGCCGATAGGCCGCCGACGCACGGTCGGCCGCGGTATGGAGTTCCGCGCGCGGATCGAGCGGCAGCAGCCTGGGGGTTTGCGATTCCAGCACGGGCCGGTCCTGCAGGAAGATGGTGTCCTGGAACGCGCGCAGCTTCTCGTCGCTGCTGTCGAAATCCGCGACCGCCAGCCGGAACCACACGCGGCTGCGCTCCGGCTCCCGCGGACAGATGAATAGCGCGATGGCTTCGCGCCAGCCCGCCACGGCCACGGTGCCGGCTTCGGGGATCTTCGTCAGCACCGCCGTGTACGGCCCCGTGACCTCGTAGCCGTACTCCACCTGCGCGGGCGCGGTGGAATGCAGGTTGCTCTGCGGCTGCCACGCCTTGCAGTCGGTGGCACGCAAGCCGGTCGGCGTCTCTTCCACGCGATAGGTGTCGATGGCGGTGGCGTCGCGGGCGCCCAGCCAGCCTTCGTGCACGAAGCCGAAGTGCGCCATGTCGAGGAAGTTCTCGATGATGCGCGGCGCACTCGCCGCCACGTCGTACGGGCCGCAATTGAGCTTGCGCAGACGGTCGTCGCCCTCCGCTTCGAACAGCGGCATCGCGTCGCCGCCGCTCGCCAGCCGCACGAAGACGAGGCCGTGGTCTTCACGCGCCTCGAAGGCTTGCACGCGGTGCGTGGCGGGCGGCACGAACCCGGGCAGGGCCGGCACCCGCATACAGCGGCCACCGCCTTCGAACTGCCAGCCGTGGTACGGGCATTCGAGGTGGCCACCCTCGATGCGTCCGAGCGACAGCTTCGCGCCGCGATGCGGGCAGCGGTCGGGCCATGCGTGCACGGCGCCCTGGGGATCGCGCCAGAGCACGAGGTCGTCGCCCAGCAGGCGGGCCGCCACCGGCCCGTCGGCGATCGTTTGCGCATCCGCGACGGGATGCCAGTGCGTTCTCTCGATCATGCGTCTTCCAAAATGAAAAGGGCCGCCCAGGGGCGGCCCTCGCACAGGGAGGCCCTGCTTACTTCTTGTCGCCGCCGGGGACCTTGCCTTCCACGCCCTTGACGTAGAAGTTCACGCCGCCCAGGAACTTGTCGTCGGCGACGGCGTCCTTGGCCAGCAGTTCCTTGCCGGTGTTGTCGGCGATGGGGCCCTTCCAGATCGAGAAGGTGCCGTCCTTCAGGCCGGCCTTGATCTCGTCGATGCGCTTCTTCGTGTCGTCCGGCACGTCGGCCGCCACGGACACGAGGTCGATCGCGCCTTCCTTGACGCCCCACCAGACCTGGCCCGTGGCCCAGGTGCCTTCCAGGGCGTCCTTGACGGCCTTGGTGTAGTACGGCGTCCAGTTGATGATGGCCGAGCCCAGGTGCGCCTTCGGGCCGTAGGCCGTCATGTCGCTGTCCCAGCCGAACGCGCGCTTGCCCATCTTCTCGGCGGTCTGCAGCACGGCCGACGAGTCGGTGTTCTGGAACAGCACGTCGGCGCCGCCGTTGATCAGCGCGGTGGCGGCTTCGGTTTCCTTTGGCGGATTGAACCAGTCACCGACCCACACGACCTTGGTCTTGACCTTCGGGTTGACCGACTGCGCGCCCAGCGTGAAGCTGTTGATGTTGCGGATCACTTCCGGGATCGGCACCGAGCCGACCACGCCCAGCGTGCCGGTCTTGGACATCTTGCCGGCGATCACGCCGGCCATGTACGCGCCTTCGTAGGTGCGGCTGTCGTACGTGCGCAGGTTCTCGGAGGTCTTGTAGCCGGTGGCGTGCTCGAACTTCACGTCCTTGCTGTCGGCGGCCACCTTCAGCATCGGCTCCATGTAGCCGAACGTCGTGCCGAAGATCAGCTTGTTGCCCTGGCCGACCATGTCGCGCATCACGCGTTCGGCGTCGGCCGACTCGGGCACCTTCTCGACGAAGCTCGTGACGATCTTGTCGCCGAATTCCTTCTCGATCGCCTTGCGGGCGTTGTCGTGCGCGAACGTCCAGCCGCCGTCGCCGACCGGGCCGACGTAGGCGAAGGCGATCTTCAGCGGCTCCGGCTTGGGAGCGGGCGCCGGAGCGGCGGCCACCGGGGCGGCGGCGGGAGCCGGCGCTGGCGCCGGCGGCTCCGACTTGCCGCAGGCGGCAAGGCCCGCAACGGCTGCCGCCAGGGCTGCTGCCTGGAACAGTGAGCGTTTCTTCAGGTCGGTCATGGGAGATTCCCCTCTTTGACGAAAACGGTCGGTACGCGAAACCCCGGATTATGAGCCCGGGTAAAACGGCTTTCCAAGCGATGCGGGCATGTTGATGCGGATCCACGCCGGGTTGCGCGAGATCAGCGCCAGCACCACGATGGTCGCCACGTAGGGCAGCATGCTCAGGAACTCGCTGGCCACGTCGACCCCGCTGCCCTGCAGGTGGAACTGCAGCATGGTCACGCCGCCGAACAGGTAGGCACCAAGCAACACGCGTGCCGGGCGCCAGGTGGCGAAGGTGGTGAGGGCCAGCGCGATCCAGCCGCGGCCCGCCGTCACGCCCTCCACCCACAGGGGCGTGTAGATGATCACGAGGTAGGCGCCGGCCAGCCCGCACAGGGCGCCGCCGGCCACCACCGCCAGCAGGCGGATCACCCGCACGTTGTAGCCCAGGGCATGCGCCGACTCGGGCGACTCGCCCACCGAACGCAGCACCAGGCCCGAGCGGGAGCGGTACAGGAACCAGACCAGCCAGGCGACCAGCGCCATGGCGATGTACACCATGGGGTGCTGGCGGAACAGCGCGGTGCCCACCACCGGCAGGTCGGCCAGCACGGGAACGGCGAAGTGCGGCCGCTCGGGCAGCTTCTCCTGCACGTACGAGATGCCGGCGAACGCCGAGAAGCCCGCGCCGAACAGGCTGAGCGCCAGGCCGGTCGCGTACTGGTTGGTGTTCATCCAGATGGCGAGCACGCCGAAGGCGGCGGCCAGCAGCGCGCCCGCCCCCATGCCGGCGGCGAAGCCGATCCAGTCGTTGCCCGTGTGCACCACGGTGGCGAAGCCGGCGATCGCGGCGCACAGCATCATGCCCTCGGCGCCGAGGTTCACGACACCGGCCTTCTCGTTGATCAGGAGCCCCAGGGCAGCGAGCGCCAGCACGGTGCCGGCGTTGAGCATGGAAGCGAACAGGAGTGCGTAGGTATCCATCTCAGGCGGCCTTCGCCGAAGGCAGGAAGCGGACGCGATAGGCGATGAGCGTATCGCTGGCGAGGAGCGTGAACAGCAACAGGCCCTGGAACACGCCGGTGATGGACTTGGGCAGGCCCAGGCGCGACTGCGCCAGCTCGCCGCCGATGTAGAACATGCTCATGAGGATGGCCGAGAACACCATGCCCACCGGATGCAGGCGCCCGACGAAGGCCACGATGATGGCGGCGAAGCCGTAGCCCGCCGGCACGTAGGGCGTGAGCTGGCCGATGGGGCCGGCCACTTCCAACGCGCCCGCCAGCCCGGCGGCGCCGCCGGAAATCAGCAGCGCCGTCCACAGCGCCTTGCGCGAGGAGAAGCCGGCGTAGCGCGCCGCCGCGGGGGCGAGGCCGCCCACCTGCTGCGCGAAGCCCGCGCGGGTGCGGAACAGGTAGATCCACAGCGCGGCCACGCCCGCCAGCGCGACCAGCACGCCGACGTTCACGCGCATGCCCTGCACCAGGCGCGGCACCTGCGTCACCGCCTCGAAGTTCTTCGTCTGCGGGAAGTTGTAGCCGCCCGGATCCTTCCACGGCCCGAACACCAGGTAGTTCAGGACCAGCCCGGCCACGTACACCAGCATCAGGCTGACCAGGATCTCGTTGGCGTTGAAGCGATCTCGCAGCAGCGCCGTGATGGCCGCCCAGGCCATCCCGCCCAGCACGCCGGCCAGCAGCACCGCCACCACGATGAAGCGGCTGGTGTCCTTGCCCGCCAGCAGCGCGATGCCACCCGCGGCGATCGCGCCGATGACGAACTGGCCTTCGGCGCCGATGTTCCACACGTTGGAGCGGAAGCACACCGCCAGGCCGAGCGCGATCAGCAGCAGCGGCGTGGCCTTCACCAGCAGCTCGCCGATGCGGTAGCCCGAGCTGAGCGGCTCCCAGAAGAACACCCGCAGGCCCTGCACGGGGTCCTTGCCGAGCGCCGCGAACAGCAGCGTGCCGATCACGACGGTGACGGCCAGCGCGAGCAGCGGCGAGGCCAAGCTCCAGAATCGCGACGATTCAGGCCGCGGTTCCAGCTTCAGCATTCTTCTTCTCCTTGTTGTCCCGGCCGTCCCACAGTCCGCTCATCCACTCGCCGATCAGCGAGACGGTCGCCCGCGCCCGCGCGATCGAGGGGGACAGGCGCCCCTTGGCGATCACGTGCAGGCGGTCGCTGATCTCGAACAGCTCCTCCAGCTCCTCCGACAGCACCAGCACCGCGCAGCCCGCATCGCGCAGCGCCAGGATCTCCGCGCGGATCTGCGCCGAGGCGCCCACGTCCACGCCCCAGGTGGGCTGCGACACGACCAGCAGCTTCGGCTTCGCATCGATCTCACGGCCGACGATGAATTTCTGCAGGTTGCCGCCCGAGAGCGAGCGCGCCGCGGCGTCCGGGCCGCCCGCCTTCACGTTGAAGCGCCGGATGATGTCGGCGGCCTGCCGCTGCAGCGCCTTGACGTCGATCCAGCCGCTCGCGCCCACCGCGTCGGTGCGCGTGAGCAGCAGGTTCTGCGCCAGGCCCAGGCTGGGCACCGCGCCGCGCCCGAGGCGCTCCTCCGGCACGAAGTGCAGGCCCAGGTGGCGCCGGTGCGCGGGCCCGAGCCGGCCCACGGGCTCGCCGCCGAGCCGGATCATGGCGGGCGCCGCACGCCGGTCCTCGCCCGACAGCGCGAACAGCAGCTCGCGCTGCCCGTTGCCGGAGACGCCCGCGACGCCCACGACCTCGCCCGCGCGCACCTCGAAGGAGATGTCTTCCAGGTCGTGGCCGAACTGGTCCTCCCGCGGCAGCTTCAGGCCCTGCACCTGCAGCACCACCTCGCCCGGCTGGCGCTCGTGGTGCTCCAGCTGCGGCGGCTCCGCACCGATCATGAGCCGCGAGAGGGATGCGTTGGATTCGCCGCGGGGGTCGACCACGCCGGTGACCTTGCCCCCCCGCAGCACGGTGCAGGCGGTGCACAGCTCGCGGATCTCGTGCAGCTTGTGGCTGATGTAGAGGATGCTGCAGCCTTCGGACGCCAGCTGCTTCAGCGTGACGAACAGCGTCTCCACCGCCTGCGGCGTGAGCACCGAGGTGGGCTCGTCGAGGATCAGCAGCTTGGGGTCGGTGAGCAGCGCGCGGATGATCTCCACCCGCTGCATCTCGCCCACGGACAGCGTGTGCACGGGGCGGCCGGGATCGACGTGCAGGCCGTACTCGCGCGCCTTGGCGGTGATGCGCTCGGTCACCTGCTTGAGCGAGAAGCTCTTGTCCAGGCCCAGCCAGACGTTCTCGGCCACGGTCAGCGTGTCGAACAGGCTGAAGTGCTGGAACACCATGCTGATGCCCAGCGCGCGCGCCTCCTGCGGGTTGCGGATGTGCACCGGCTTGCCGTCGAAGGTGACGCTGCCTTCATCCGGCTTCACCGAGCCGTAGATGATCTTCATCAGCGTCGACTTGCCGGCGCCGTTCTCGCCCAGCACCGCATGCGTCTCGCCCGGCTGGACCACCAGCGAGATGTCGCTGTTGGCCACCACGGCGGGGTAGCGCTTGGTGATGTGCGCGAGCTGGAGTCGGGGGGTGGTCAAAGGGATCTCCCCTGTTCGTCATTGCGGCCTCGAGCCGCAATCCACCGCGCCGCCGATGCAGGCACCGTCGCTGGATCCCGGGTCGAGCCCGGGATGACAACGTAACGGCCGTCATTGCGGGCTTGACCCGCAATCCACCCCGGCGCCGATCCACGCACCGTCGCTGGATCACGGGTCAAGCCCGGGATGACAAATGTTGTTTGGTTCATGTACTTGGCCTGAGTCCCGCCGCCACCGCCTTCACCCGCTCGCGCAGCCAGCGGCCGGCGGCGGACTGGTGCGTCCGCTCGTGCCACAGCTGGTAGTACACGAGGTCCGGGAAGGCCACCGGGCATTCCAGGATGCGCACCGGCAGCTCCCGCGCGAAGCGCTCGCAGAACTGCCGGCCGGTGGTGAGCACGAGCAGGCTCGCGGCCACCATGGGCGGAAGCAGCCCGAAATGGGGGCAACGGGCCGTGATGTTACGCGCGAGTCCCTGGCTTTCCAGGAATTCGTCGATCACGCCGCGCGCACCGGGGTGCGTGGGGGTGGGCGCGATGTGCTCCGCCTCCAGCCAGCTCTCCTGCGTCCAGCCGCGCTTCACCGCCGGATGGTCGTTCGCCACCAGGCAGACGATCCGGTCCGCGAACAGCGGGGCGATGTGCAGCTCCTGTGGCGGCTTGAGCCAGTTGCCCACCACGACGTCCACGTCGCCGTGCGCGAGTTGCGCGTGGTAGTCCGAGGAGGCGGTCAGCGGATGGATCTCGATCTGGCTGGCCGGCGCCTGCGCCTTCACCTGCGCCACCAGCTGGGGCAGGAACTGCGGGTCGAGGTAGTCGGCCGCCGCCACGCGGAAGGTGGTGGTGGCCGTGCGCGGATCGAAGCCGCGCGCGTCGGAGAACAGCATCTCGGCCGCACGAAGGATGCTGGCGCTGGGTTCGACCATGCGCAGTCCCGTATCCGTGGGCACCATCCCCGCCCCCGAACGCACCAGCAGGGGATCTCCCGCCAGCTCGCGCAGGCGCTTGAGGGAAGCCGACACGGCCGGCTGGTACATGCCCAGCTTCACGGCGGCGCGGGAGACGCTGCGCTCGGTCAACAATCCGGTTTGTCCGGCGCGGCGAGCTCGTCAGCTTGTCCAATGTACCACCCGACCGCACGCTGCTGGAGGTGCTGCGCGAGGACCTCGCCTGCACCGGCACCAAGGAAGGCTGCGGCGAGGGCGACTGCGGCGCCTGCACCGTCGTGCTCGGCGAAGCGCATGAGGGCGGCCTGCAATACCGCGCCATCAACAGCTGCATCCGCTTGGCGCATTCCATCGACGGCATGGCGCTGTGGACGGTGGAAGACCTCGCCGGGGCCGACGGCAGCCTGCATCCCGCCCAGGAAGCCATGGTCCAGTGCCACGGCTCGCAGTGCGGCTTCTGCACGCCCGGCTTCGTGATGAGCCTGTTCGGCATGTACCAGAACCACGTGGCGCGCGGCGAGCCGGTCACGCGCGAGCTGGCACAGGAGGAGCTGTCGGGCAACCTGTGCCGCTGCACCGGCTACCGGCCCATCCTCGACGCCGCGCAGCAGATGGAGCAGCTGCCGCGCAGCAGCGTGGACGAGGCCGCCATCGTGCAGCAGCTCGGCGCACTGGCCCGGGAGGGCGCTGCCACCGCCGCGGGCCCGTACCTGGCTCCGCGTTCGCTGCCCGACCTGCTGGCGCTGCGCGCCGCCCATCCCGAAGCGCAGGTGGTGGCCGGCTGCACCGACGTCGGCTTGTGGGTCACCAAGATGCACAAGCAGTTCGGCCGCGTGCTGGACGTCACGCGCGTGGCGGAACTGCGCCGGGTGGAGCGCCATGAGGACCACGTCGCGATCGGCGCGGCGGTCACGCTGACCGAAGCCTTCGAAGCGCTGGTGCAGGACCGCCCCCAGCTGAAGACCTTCGCCAACCGTTTCGCCGGCCTGCCGGTGCGCAACTCCGGCACGCTGGGCGGCAACGTGGCCAACGGTTCGCCCATCGGCGACTCCATGCCGCTGCTGATCGCGCTGGGCGCGCAGCTCGTGCTGGCCAGCGCGCGCGGTGAACGCGAGCTGCCGCTGGAGCAGTTCTACACCGGCTACCGCAAGAACGTGCTGGCGCCGGACGAGGTGGTGGCCTGGATCAGGGTGCCGCGTCCCGTGCCGGGCGAGTTCCTGCGCGCCTACAAGATCTCCAAGCGCTTCGACGACGACATCTCCGCCGTGTGCCTGGCCGTGAACCTGCGCCTCGAAGACGGTGTCGTGGCGCACGTAGCCATCGGGGCCGGCGGCGTGGCCGCGACGCCGGTGCGCGCGCTGCAGGCCGAGGCCGCGCTGCGCGGCCGCCCCTGGACGCAGGATGCGGCCCGGGCCGCCGCGGCGGCCCTGCGCTCGGAGTTCCAGCCGATCAGCGACATGCGTGCTTCCGCCGCGTACCGCTCGGAGGTGCTCGGCAACCTCATGCAGCGCTTCTGGCTGGAGAGCCAGGGCCAGCAGCACATCAATCTCGAAAGCTTCCGCATCGAGGAGGCGCTCGCACCATGAACGCGCCGGAGAAGTACCTCGCGACGAGCACGCCGCAGCCCGCCACGGGCGCATCGCATCCGCACGAGAGCGCGCGCGCCCAGGTGGCGGGCGCCGCCACTTACATCGACGACATCCCCGAGGTGAAGGGCACGCTGCATGCGGCGCCCATCCTGTCGAATCTGGCGCACGGCGTGCTGCGCGGCGTCGACGCCAGCGCCGCGCTCGCCATGGAAGGCGTGAAGGGCGTGGTGCTCGCCGCCGACATCCCGGGTGATCCCATCCTCGCGACTTTCGTGCACGACGAGCCCATCTTCGCGCGCGACCGCGTCGAGTTCCTCGGCCAGGTGGTGGGCCTGGTCGTCGCGGAGACGGTGATGCAGGCGCGCCGCGCCGCCCGCCTGGTGAAGCTGGACATCGAGGCGCTGCCGGCCGTGGTCGACGTGCGCGAAGCGGTGAAGCTTCAGAGCTTCGTGCTGCCGCCCGTGACCGTGCGCCGCGGCGACCCGGAGCGCGGCATCGCGCAGGCGCCGCACCGCATCACCGGCTCCCTGGACGTCGGCGGCCAGGAGCACTTCTACCTCGAAGGCCAGGTGGCCTATGCCCTGCCGCTGGAGCAGGACCAGTGGTGGATCTACTCCAGCACGCAGCACCCCGGGGAAGTGCAGCACTGGGTGGCGCACGCGCTGGGCCTGGCCAACCACGACGTAAAGGTGGAGTGCCGGCGCATGGGCGGCGGCTTCGGCGGCAAGGAAACGCAGGCGGGGCACGTCGCCGTGTGGGCCACGCTGGCCGCGCGCAAGTTCCGGCGCCCGGTCAAGCTGCGCCTGGACCGCGACGACGACTTCATGGTGACGGGCAAGCGCCATCCCTTCGCCTACGACTGGGAGGCGGGCTTCGACGACAGCGGCCGCATCACGGGCCTCAAGCTCATGCTGGCGGCCAACTGCGGCTTCAGCGCCGACCTCAGCGGCCCGGTGGCCGACCGCGCCGTCTTCCACGTGGACAACGCCTACTTCCTCGGCGACGTGGAGATCGTGTCCTATCGCTGCAAGACGAACGTGCAGAGCCACACCGCCTTCCGCGGCTTCGGCGGGCCGCAGGGGATGATCGCCACCGAGGCCTTGCTCGGCGACATCGCGCGCCACCTGGGCAAGGACCCGCTGGACGTGCGCAAGGCCAACCTCTACGGCATCGAAGAGCGCAACGTCACGCACTACGAGATGACGGTGGAGGACAACATCCTCCATCCGATCATCACGCGCCTGGAGCAGGACGCGCAGTACCGCCGGCGGCGCGAGGAGATCGCGCGCTGGAACGCGCGGAGCCCCGTCATCAAGCGCGGCATCGCGCTCACGCCGGTGAAGTTCGGCATCTCGTTCACCGCCACCTTCTTCAACCAGGCCGGCGCCCTGGTGCACGTGTACACCGACGGCAGCGTGCAGGTGAACCACGGCGGCACCGAGATGGGCCAGGGCCTGCACACCAAGATCCTGCAGGTGGTGGCGGACGAACTCGGCGTGCCCTTCCACAAGGTGCGCATCAGCGCCACCGACACGAGCAAGGTTCCCAACGCCAGCGCCACGGCCGCTTCCAGCGGCACCGACCTCAACGGCCGCGCCGCGCAGTTCGCCGCGCGCCAGGTGCGCCAGCGCCTGGCCGAGTACGTGGCGGAAAAGCAGAACTGCCGCCCCGAGCAGGTGATCTTCGCGCACGGCCAGGTGAGCGGCCCCGATGCCGTGATGACCTGGGAGCAGCTGGTCGACGACGCCTGGCACTCGCGCGTGCAGCTGTGGAGCGACGGGTTCTACCGCACCCCCAAGATCCACTACGACAAGCACACGCTGACGGGACGGCCCTTCTATTACTTCGCCTACGGAGCGGCCTGCACCGAAGTGGCGATCGATACGCTGACCGGCGAGAACCGCGTGCTGAAGGTGGACATCCTCCACGACGTGGGCACCTCCATCAACCCGGCGATCGACATCGGCCAGATCGAAGGCGGCTTCATCCAGGGCATGGGCTGGCTCACCACCGAGCAGCTGGTGTGGAACGACAAGGGCTCCCTCGCGACGCACGCGCCCAGCACGTACAAGATCCCCGCCACCGGCGACGTGCCGGAGCACTTCCGCATCGCCCTGTGGCCCGAGCCGAATCCCGAGGACAACGTCGGCGGCAGCAAGGCCGTGGGCGAACCGCCCTTCATGCTGGCGATCAGCGTGTGGGAAGCGCTGCGCGACGCGGCCGCGGCGGCGCGCGGGGACGCGCAGGTGCGGATGGACGCGCCGGCGACGGCGGAGAACGTCCTCAAGGCGCTGCAGAAGTAAGACTCCCTTCCCCTCCGGGGGAGGGAGTCTTACTTCTGCAGCGCCTTGAGGA
>SEAY01000143.1 GCA_004144865.1 Comamonadaceae bacterium | reverse complement strand
CTCAAGGGCGTGTCGCTGCAGGTGCCCGAAGGCGGCATCGTGGCGCTGCTCGGGGGCAACGGCGCGGGCAAGACGACCACGCTGCGCGCCATCTCCAACCTGCTGGCCGGCGAGCGCGGAGCGGTGACCAAGGGCTCGATCGAGCTGCGCGGCGAGCGCATCGAGAACCTCACGCCGGCCGACCTGGTGCAGCGCGGGGTGGTGCAGGTGATGGAGGGCCGCCACTGCTTCGCCCACCTCACCATCGAGGAGAACCTGCTCACCGGCTCCTACACGCGCAAGAGCAAGGGCGAGATCGCAGCCAACCTGGACAAGGTCTACGCGTACTTCCCGCGCCTGAAGCAGCGCCGCACCTCGCAGGCCGCCTACACCTCGGGCGGGGAACAGCAGATGTGCGCGATCGGGCGCGCGCTGATGGCCAATCCCAGCATCGTGCTGCTCGACGAACCCTCGATGGGGCTGGCGCCGCAGATCGTGCAGGAGGTGTTCGAGATCGTGAAGGACCTCAACACCAAGGAGAAGGTCACCTTCCTGCTCGCCGAACAGAACACCAACATGGCCCTGAAGTACGCCGGCTATGGCTACATCATGGAAAGCGGCCGCATCGTGATGGACGGCCCGGCCTCCGAGCTCGCCAGCAACGAGGACGTCAAGGAGTTTTACCTGGGCGTGGGCGGCGGCGAGCGCAAGAGCTTCCGCGCGGTCAAGAGCTACAAGCGCCGCAAGCGTTGGCTGGCCTGAGGCGCAACGGAGAGACCGGGATGGACAAGCAGCACTACGACAGCCTCGAGACGCGCCGTCATGCCGACCGCGAGGCGCAGCTGATGGACGCGCTGCCCGCGCAGGTGGCCCACGCGCAGCAGCAGACCCGCGCTTTCGCGGAGATCCTGGGCGGCGTGGACGCCGCGCGCGTGAACTCGCGCGCCGCGCTCGCGAAGCTGCCCGTCACGCGCAAGAGCGAACTGCTGGAGCGCCAGAAGGCGCAGCGCGCGCAGGATCCCTTCGGCGGCTTCTCCGCGCTGGTGCGCGGCCCCGCGATGCCGCGCCTGTTCGCCTCGCCCGGGCCGATCTACGAGCCCGACGGCAGCACGCGCGACTACTGGCGCGTCGGCCGCGCGATGTACGCGGCGGGCTTTCGCAGCGGCGACCTCGTGCACAACGCCTTCAGCTACCACATGACGCCGGGCGCCTTCATGATGGAATCCGGCGCGCACGCGGTGGGCTGCACCGTGTTTCCCGCCGGCGTGGGCCAGACCGAACAGCAGCTGCAGGCTGTCGCCGAGCTCAAGCCCCAGGCCTATTCCGGCACGCCCAGCTTCCTTCGCATCCTGGTGGAGAAGGCGCAGGAAAGCGGCAGCGACATCTCCAGCCTGCGCAAGGGCCTGGTCGGCGGCGAGGCGTTCCCGCCCAGCCTGCGCGACTGGTTCACCGAGCGCGGCCTGCACATCTACCAGAGCTACGCGACGGCCGACCTCGGCCTCATCGCTTACGAGACCGCCTCGCGCGAAGGCATGGTCGTCGACGAGGGCGTGATCCTGGAGATCGTGCGGCCGGGCACCGGCGATCCCGTGGCGGCCGGTGAAGTGGGCGAAGTGGTGGTCACCACGCTCAGCCCCGGCTATCCGCTGGTCCGCTTCGGCACCGGCGACTTGTCGGCGATCCTGCCCGGCGACGACCCCACCGGCCGCACCAACGTGCGCATCCGCGGCTGGCTCGGGCGCGCGGACCAAACCACCAAGATCCGCGGCATGTTCGTGCACCCCAGCCAGGTGGCGGACATCGCCCGCCGCTTCCCGGAGATCGTGAAGGCGCGGCTCGTCGTCAGCGGCGAGATGGCCAACGACGTGATGACCCTGAAGGTGGAGGCCGCCGCCGCGCCGCAGGGCCTGGACGCGCGCATCGGCGAGGCGGTGCGCGACGTCACCAAGCTGCGCGCCGATGTGCAGCTGGTGCAGCCGGGCACCCTGCCCAACGACGGCAAGGTCATCGAAGACGCGCGCAGCTACAAGTAAAGCTTTGGTGAACACGGGGCCCCCTGCGCGACAAAGTCCCGGTTTTACGGGCCGGAAGGCCTGACGCGGATCAAACCTAAGTACTTCCCGTCATGCAGCCGCAAGCCGGACTGCCTATCATCGCGCGGTCAACAATCGGAGACTCCCCAATGAAAAAACTGATGCAGGCCCTCGTGCCCGTGGCGCTGGCCGCCGCCGCCTTCGGCGCTTCCGCGCAGGACTTCCCCGCCAAGCCCATCACCATCTACGTGCCTTTCGCCGCGGGCGGCCCGACCGACCGCGTGGCGCGCGACCTGGCCGAAGCCATGCGCAAGCCGCTGGGTGGCGCCACCGTGCTGGTGGACAACTCCGCCGGCGCCGGCGGCTCGATCGGCGCCAACAAGGTCGCCAAGGCCGGCAACGACGGCTACACGCTGCTGGTGCACCACATCGGCATGGCGACGATGCCCTCGCTGCTGAAAAGCCTGCCCTTCTCCGTGGAGAAGGACTTCGAGTTCGTCGGCATGATCAATGACGTGCCGATGACGGTGATCGCACGCCCCGACCTGCCGGCCAACAACTACAAGGAACTGCAGGCCTGGATCAAGCAGAACAAGGGCAAGATCAACCTCGCCAACGCCGGCGTGGGCGCGGCTTCGCACCTGTGCGGCGTGCTGTTCCAGTCGGCCGTCGGCGTGCAGATGACCGAAGTGCCCTACAAGGGCACGGGTCCGGCCATGACGGACCTGATGGGCGGCCAGGTCGACCTGATGTGCGACCAGACCACCAACACCACGGGCCAGATCGAGGCCAAGAAGGTCAAGGCGTTCGCCGTCACCTCGCCCAAGCGCCTGACGACGCCGGCCCTCAAGGACCTGCCCACCATGCAGGAGCTGGGCCACAAGGGCTTCAGCGTCAGCATCTTCCACGGCCTCTACGCGCCCAAGGGCACGCCGGCGCCGGTGCTGAAGAAGCTGAACGACGCGCTGAAGGTTGCGCTGAAGGACCCCGACTTCATCAAGAAGCAGGAAGGCCTGGGCGCCGTCGTCGTGGACGACAAGCGCGTGGAGCCGGCCGAGCACCGCAAGTTCGTTGCCGCCGAAACCGCCAAGTGGGGCGCGGCGCTGAAGGCTGCCAACGTTCCGGCCAACTGAGGCGCTTTCGCCTGAGAGACACGAGCCGCCCCCGGGCGGCTTTTTCTTGGCCGGTCGATGGCATCATCGGCCACGCAATTCGAACAACAGGAGACCTTCCTTGGACAAGATCAGATCCGCTTCCCGCCGCCGCCTGCTGGCCGGCGCGGCCCTCGCCTCGCTGCTGCCCGCCGGTGCCTTCGCGCAGGCCGCGTGGCCGGCCAAGCCCGTGCGCATCGTCGTGCCCTTCAATGCCGGCGGCACCACCGACATCCTGGCGCGCGCCGTCGCGCAGGAACTGGGCAAGAGCCTGGGTCAGTCCTTCGTGGTGGAGAACAAGGCCGGCGCCGGCGGCAACATAGGCGCGGACCTCGTGGCCAAGGCCGCGCCCGACGGCTACACCTTCCTGATGGGAACCGTGGGCACGCAGTCGATCAACAAGTGGCTGTACGCGAAGATGCCTTTCGACCCGCAGAAGGACTTCCAGCCGGTCACGCTGGTGGCGGGCGTGCCCAACGTGATGGTGGTCAACGCCGAGAAGGCCAAGGCCCAGGGCATCAACACGGTGGCCGACTTCATCAAGCACGCCAAGGCCAACCCCGGCAAGCTGAACATGGCGTCCAGCGGCAACGGCACCTCGATCCACCTGGCGGGCGAGCTGTTCAAGGCGATGACCGGGGTGTACATGACGCACTTCCCCTTCACCGGCTCCAACCCGGCGCTCCTGAGCCTGATGTCGGGCGACATGGACGTGATGTTCGACAACCTGCCCTCGGCCATGCCGCACATCAAGTCGGGCCGCCTGAAGGCGCTGGCCGTGACGAGCTCGGCGCGCTCCTCGGCACTGCCCGACATCCCGACGGTGGAAGAGGCGGGCGGCCCGACCCTCAAGGGCTTCGAGGCGAGCTCCTGGTTCGGCCTGCTGGCGCCGGCCGGCACGCCCATGGACATCGTCAACCGCGTGCAGCAGGAGACCGCCAAGGCCCTGGCCACGCCGGCGATGAAGGAGCGGCTGCAGGCGCAGGGTGCGATTCCCAGCGGCAACACGCCGGCCCAGTTCGCGCAGCAGATCGATCGCGAGCTGAAGAAGTGGCAGCCGGTGGTGAAGGCTTCCGGCGCGAAGGTGGATTGATGCCGTCATCCCCGCGAAGGCGGGGATCCAGGGCTCCCAGAGAAAGAGCCTGCGGGCCGCTCTCTTCTCTCTTCATTCGGACGCCCTGGGTTCCCGCCTTCGCGGGAACGACATCAGACGCCCCAGACGATCTCTTTGCCCGCCGCGCTGCAGCGCTTGAGCATGTCGATGAAGGGCACGGCGCGCTGGCGCAGGGAGACATCGCCGAAGCGCGGGGGCACCTGTCCCTGCGCCGTGGCTTCGGCGATGGCGGCCTTCTGCTCGGCCTCTTCGCGCTCGATGGCCGCATCCAGGGCAGCGATGGCCGCGGGCATTTCCTCGGGCAGGATGATCCCCTTGGGCCCCGCGTCCTTGCCGATGATCTCCAGCACGCGGCGCCCGTTCGGCTCCAGCATGATCAGGTCGCCGGCGGCCTTGGACTTGAACTTGTAAAGCATCGCGCGAGTATCGGCGATCTCACCGGTAGATGTAGTCGCGGGTGAACGGGTACGCCGACTGCGAGCCGGCCAGCGTGCCGGTGTGCATGTCGCCGTCCGGCCGCGTGGCCAGCATCTGGTGCAACGCGTTCCAGCCGCGCTCGAAGCTCATCGCGCAGCCCGACAGGTAGAGACGGTAGGCCCGCAGGACGGTGCCCGCGCCTTCGGGGCCATGGCTCTTCTCGAGCACGGCACGGGCCTCGTCGAGGCGCTCCTCCAGCGCATCGGACCAGGCCCACAGCGTGCGGGCGTAGTGCGGCCGCAGGTTCTCGGTGTCCACCATTTCCAGCCCGGCGGAAGCCATCTCGCGCAGCACCAGGCTCGGGTGCAGCAGTTCGCCGCCGGGGAAGATGTACTTGCCGATGAAGTCGCCCATGCCCGCGCCGAGCTGGCCCGGCTCCAGGCAGCCGGCGGTGATGCCGTGGTTCAACACGATGCCGCCCGGCTTGAGCAGGCGGTAGATCTTGGAGAAGTAACCCTGCATGTTGGCGTAGCCCACGTGCTCGAACATGCCCACCGAGGCGATCTTGTCGAAGGGCTCGCTCTCGGGCAGCTCCCGGTAGTCCAGCAGCAGCATCTTCACGCGGTCCTGCAGGCCTTTCTCCTGGATCAGCCGGTTGACGTGGGCATGCTGGTTCTTCGACAGCGTGATGCCCGTGCCCTGCACGCCGTAGTTCTCGGCCGCCCACAGCAGCAGGCCGCCCCAGCCCGCGCCGATGTCGAGGAAGCGTTCGCCCTCGCGCAGCATCAGCTTGCGGCAGATGTGGTCGAGCTTGGCTTCCTGCGCCTCGGCCAGCGACATGCCCGCATCGCGGTAGTACGCGCAGGAGTAGACCCGGCGCGGGTCCAGCCACAGCGCATAGAAGTCGTCGGAGACGTCGTAGTGGAAGCGGATCTGCTCGGCGTCCTTCTGCAGCGTGTGGGAGGCGACGGAGCGCGCGCGGCGCACCATCTGCGTGAACCAGCCCGTGTCGCTGGGGACCGGGCTGCCCGGCAGCAGGGACGCCGCCACCGCCATCACGTCGCGCATGGTGCCCTCGATCTTCACGCGCCTTTCGACGTAATCCTCCGCCACCTTGCCGATCTGCCCGGCCGCGAGCGTGGCGATACCGGACCAGTCCTGGAACTCCAGCCGCACGGCGGCGTCCGGCGGCCCCACCTTGCGGTTGCCGGGCAAGGCCACGGAGAGGGGGACGGGCAAGCGGGCCAGCTGGGACTCCAGCTTCTGCAGAAGAGGTTCCATGGGCGGATTCTTGCCATACGCGACAGGGCCGTCAATGCGCCGTCCGGCGGTCAGGTCCGCGGAAGGGCCATGACCGTGATAGCCCTTGTTGCGCGCCGCATTCGTTCAAGCCTAAACTATTTAGACGCATCGAAAGGATTCCCATGGACATGGAAGCGCGCGCCCACAGCGAGCACCCGGAGGCGCTGCGGCTCTGGCTGCGCATGCTCACCTGCACCCAGCTGGTGGAAAAGCAGGTCCGCTCCCTGCTGCGGGAACGCTTCGACACCACCCTGCCCCGCTTCGACCTGATGGCGCAGCTGGAACGCGCGCCCGCCGGACTGAAGATGAACGAGCTCTCCCGCCGCATGATGGTCACCGGCGGCAACGTCACCGGCATCACCGACCAGCTGGTCGCCGAGGGACTGGTGGAGCGCATCGACGTCGAGGGCGACCGCCGGGCCTATCGCGTGCGGCTCACTCCCAAGGGCCGCAAGCAGTTCAACGACATGGCCCGCGAGCACGAAAGCTGGATCGTCCAGGCGTTCTCCGGCCTGTCGGACAAGGACATCTCCAGCCTGCACCGCCTGCTCGGCAAGGTGAAGGACCACACCATCGCCCGCCAGGAGGCCGCCCTATGAGAGCGCCGATCGCCTCGGCCCAGTCCGACCGCTTCGTCCACGACCGCCTGCCGCCGCGGGAGCAGTGGCCGGACCTGCGCTACGACCTGCCCGAGCTGCAGATGCCGCCGCGCATCAACCTCGTCGAACAGCTGCTGGACCGCGCCCCCGAGAAGGGCTGGGGTGAGCGCCCGCTCCTGCGCTCGCCCCGCATCACCCTCACCTACGCCGACGTGCGCGACCGCGTTGACCGCATCTGCCGCGTGCTGGTGGAAGACCTGGGGCTGGTGCCCGGCAACCGCGTGCTGCTGCGCGGCGGCAACTCCGTCGGCATGGCGCTCGCCTGGCTGGCGGTGGTGAAGGCCGGTGGCGTGGCGGTGGCGACGATGCCGTTGCTGCGCGCCCGCGAGCTCGGCGACATCATCGACAAGGCGCAGCCGACGCTGGCGCTGTGCGACATCAAGCTGCTGGAAGAACTGGAGCTGGCGCGCAAGGATCGCCCGGTCCTGAAGACCGTGGTGCCCTTCAACGCCCCCAACGAGCCCGGCTCGATGGCGGTGCTCTCGGCGCAGAAGGAAGGCAACTTCACCGCTTGCCCCACGGACGCCGACGACATCGCCATGCTCGCCTTCACTTCGGGCACCACCGGCAAGCCCAAGGCCGCCGTGCACACGCACCGCGACGTGCTGGCGGCCTGCGAGGCCTGGCCGCGCCACGTGCTGAAGGCCACGCCCGACGACATCGTGGTGGGCAGCCCGCCGCTGGCGTTCACCTTCGGGCTCGGCGGCCTGCTGGTGTTCCCGATGTGGGCGGGAGCTTCCGTGTACTACCCGGAGGGCCCGTACACGCCGGAGAGCCTGGTGCGCACCATCCACGAAGTGGGCGCCACCATCTGCTACACCGCGCCCACCTTCTACCGCCAGGCGGCGCCGTTCGCGCGCGACCTCGGCGTGGGCAAGCTGCGCACCTGCGTGAGCGCCGGTGAAGGCCTGCCCGACGCCACCCGCCAGCTGTGGAAGCAGGCGAGCGGCATCGAGATGCTGGACGGCATAGGCGCCACCGAGATGTTCCACATCTTCATCTCGTCGGCCGGGGATGAAATCCGCCGCGGCGCGATCGGCAAGGCGGTGCCGGGCTACAACGCGAAAGTCGTCGACGACGACGGCAACGAGGTGCCCCGCGGCACCATCGGCAAGCTGGCCGTCATCGGCCCCACCGGCTGCAGGTACCTGGAAGACGCGCGCCAGGCGAACTACGTCAAGGGCGGCTGGAACTATCCGGGCGACGCCTTCATGCAGGATGCCGACGGCTACTTCTTCTACCAGGCGCGCGCCGACGACATGATCATCACGGCCGGCTACAACGTGGGCGGCCCCGAAGTGGAGGACGCGCTGCTGAAGCACCCGGCGGTGGCCGAGTGCGGCGTGATCGGCAAGCCCGACGAAGAGCGCGGGATGATCGTCAAGGCCTTCTGCGTGCTGAAGCCGGGCCATGCCGCCGACGCCGCGATGGTGAAGACGCTGCAGGACCACGTGAAGGCCACCATCGCGCCGTTCAAGTATCCGCGCGAGATCGAGTTCGTGGCGGCGCTGCCGCGCACGGAGACGGGGAAGCTGCAGCGTTTCCGCCTGCGGGAGATGGCGACCGGCTGAGCCCGTAGGCTGGGGTGCGCGCGAAGCCGCACCCCAGCGATCGGCGCACGCCGCTGGGGTTCGCTCCGCTCACCACCAGCCTACGC
>SEAY01000142.1 GCA_004144865.1 Comamonadaceae bacterium | reverse complement strand
TCCAACCTCACCGGCCAGGTGCGCAACATCGCCGAGGTGACCACCGCGGTGGCCAACGGCGACCTGTCCAAGAAGATCACCGTGGACGTGCGCGGCGAGGTGCTGGAGCTGAAGAACACCATCAACACGATGGTGGACCAGCTGAACGGCTTCGCATCGGAAGTGACGCGGGTGGCGCGCGAGGTGGGCACCGAGGGCAAGCTGGGCGGCCAGGCCGAAGTGCCCGGCGTGGCGGGCACCTGGAAGGACCTGACCGACAACGTCAACTCGATGGCGTCCAACCTGACGAACCAGGTGCGCAACATCGCGGAAGTGACGACGGCGGTGGCGCGGGGTGACCTGTCCAAGAAGATCACCGTGGACGTGCGCGGCGAGATCCTGGAGTTGAAGAACACCATCAACACGATGGTGGACCAGCTGAACGGCTTCGCCGGCGAAGTGTCGCGGGTGGCGCGCGAAGTGGGCACCGAGGGCAAGCTGGGCGGCCAGGCCCAGGTGCCCGGCGTCGCTGGCACGTGGAAGGACCTCACGGACAACGTGAACTCCATGGCCAACAACCTGACCGCGCAGGTCCGCAACATCGCGGACGTGGCGACGGCGGTGGCCAACGGCGACCTGTCCAAGAAGATCACGGTGGACGTGAAGGGCGAGATCCTGGAGCTGAAGAACACCCTCAACACGATGGTGGACCAGCTCAATGGCTTCGCGTCCGAAGTGACGCGCGTGGCGCGCGAAGTGGGTACCGAGGGCAAGCTGGGCGGACAGGCCGTGGTGCGCGGCGTCGCTGGCACCTGGAAGGACCTGACCGACAACGTCAACTCGATGGCGAACAACCTGACCGGCCAGGTGCGCAACATCGCCGAAGTGACGACGGCCGTGGCGCGGGGCGACCTTTCGCGCAAGATCACCGTGGAGGTGAAGGGCGAGATCCTGGAGCTGAAGAACACCATCAACACGATGGTGGACCAGCTGAACGGCTTCGCGTCCGAAGTGACGCGCGTGGCGCGCGAGGTGGGCACGGAAGGCAAGCTCGGTGGCCAGGCGCAGGTGCCGGGCGTGGCGGGCACCTGGAAGGACCTGACCGACTCCGTGAACTTCATGGCGTCCAACCTCACGGCGCAGGTGCGCAACATCGCCGACGTGGCGACCGCCATCGCGCGCGGCGACCTGTCCAAGAAGATCACGGTGGACGTGCGCGGCGAGATCCTGCAGCTGAAGCAGACGATCAACACCATGGTGGACCAGCTCAACGCGTTCGCGGGCGAAGTGTCCCGCGTCGCGCGTGAGGTGGGCACCGAGGGCAAGCTGGGCGGCCAAGCGGCGGTGGAGGGCGTGGCCGGCACCTGGAAGGACCTGACCGACAACGTCAACTCGATGGCGTCCAACCTGACCGACCAGGTGCGCAACATCGCGGAAGTGACGATCGCGGTGGCCAACGGCGACCTGTCCAAGAAGATCACCGTGGACGTGCGCGGCGAGATCCTGGAGCTGAAGGAAACCATCAACACCATGGTGGACCAGCTCAACGCCTTCGCGGCCGAAGTGTCGCGGGTGGCGCGCGAGGTGGGCACCGAAGGCAAGCTGGGCGGCCAGGCGCAGGTGCCGGGCGTGGCGGGCACGTGGAAGGACCTCACGGACAACGTGAACTCCATGGCCAACAACCTGACCGGCCAGGTGCGCAACATCGCCGACGTGGCCACGGCCATCGCGCGCGGCGACCTGGGCCGCAAGATCACGGTGGACGTGAAGGGCGAGATCCTGCAGCTGAAGGAAACCATCAACACGATGGTCGATCAGCTCTCCGCGTTCGCCTCCGAAGTGACCCGCGTGGCGCGCGAGGTGGGCTCCGAAGGCAAGCTGGGCGGCCAGGCGCAGGTGCCCGGCGTGGCCGGCACGTGGAAGGACCTGACCGACAACGTCAACTCGATGGCGTCCAACCTGACGAACCAGGTGCGCAACATCGCGGAAGTGACGATCGCGGTGGCGAACGGCGACCTGTCCAAGAAGATCACCGTGGACGTGCGCGGCGAGATCCTGCAGCTGAAGGAAACCATCAACACGATGGTGGAGCAGCTGCGCTCCTTCGCCTCCGAAGTGACGCGCGTGGCGCGCGAGGTGGGCACCGAAGGGCGGCTGGGCGTGCAGGCCGTGGTGCCGGGCGTGGCCGGCACCTGGAAGGACCTGACCGACTCGGTCAACACCATGGGCGCGAACCTCACCTCGCAGGTGCGCAACATCGCCGAGGTGACCACCGCCGTGGCGCGCGGCGACTTGAACCGCAAGATCACGGTGGACGTGAAGGGCGAGATCCTGGAGCTGAAGAACACCATCAACACGATGGTCGACCAGCTCAACTCCTTCGCCAACGAAGTGACGCGCGTGGCCCGTGAAGTGGGCACCGAGGGCAAGCTGGGCGGCCAGGCGCAGGTGACCGGCGTGGGCGGCACCTGGAAGGACCTGACCGACAACGTGAACTTCATGGCCTCGAACCTGACCGAGCAGGTGCGCGGCATCGTGAAGGTCGTGACCGCGGTGGCCAACGGAAACCTCACGCAGCGCCTCACGGTGCAGGCCAAGGGCGAGGTGGCGGCGCTGGCCGACACCATCAACAACATGACCGACACGCTCGCCACCTTCGCCGACCAGGTGACCAACGTGGCGCGCGAGGTGGGCGTGGAAGGGCGGCTGGGCGGCCAGGCCAACGTGCCGGGCGCGGCCGGCACCTGGAAGGACCTGACCGGCAACGTGAACCTGCTGGCGGCCAACCTCACGACCCAGGTGCGCGCGATCGCCGAAGTGGCGACGGCCGTGACCAAGGGCGACCTGACGCGCTCGATCCAGGTGGATGCCAAGGGCGAAGTGTCCGAGCTCAAGGACAACATCAACACCATGATCTCCAACCTGCGGGAGACCACGGAAAGCAACCGCGAGCAGGACTGGCTCAAGACCAACCTGGCACGCTTCACCGGCATGCTGCAGGGCCAGCGCGACCTGAACACCGTGGGCAAGATGCTGCTGTCGGAGCTGGCACCGCTGGTGGACGCGCACCAGGGCAGCATCTACCACAGCAACGTGGTGCAGGAAGGCGATGCCGAACTGATGCTGCTGGCGACCTATGCCCAATCGGGCAAGGTCCGCCTGTCCGAATCCATCCGCTTCGGCGAAGGCCTGGTCGGCGAGTGCGCGCTGCAGAACCGCCGCATCCTGCTGTCCGACGTTCCGGCGGAGTACGTCAGCATCTCCTCCAGCCTGGGCGAAGCCCGCCAGCTGAGCGTGGTGGTGCTGCCGGTGCTGTACGAGAACCAGACCAAGGCGGTGATCGAGCTGGCTTCGCTGCAGCCTTTCACGCCGGTGAACCTGAATTTCCTGGACCAGCTCGCGCTGGGCATCGGCGCTGTGTTCAACACCATCGAGGCCACCATGCGCACCGAGGGCCTGCTGAAGCAGTCGCAGCAGCTCACCGCCGAACTGCAGTCGCGCCAGATCGAGCTGCAGCAGACCAACGAGGAGCTGGGCACCAAGGCGCGCCTGCTGGCCGAGCAGAACGCCGAGGTCGAGCGCAAGAACTCCGAAGTGGAGCAGGCGCGGCGGGCGCTGGAGGAGAAGGCGTCCGAACTGGCGCTCACTTCCAAGTACAAGTCCGAGTTCCTGGCCAACATGTCGCACGAGCTGCGCACGCCGCTCAACTCGATCCTGATTCTGTCGCAGCAGCTGGCCGAGAACAGCGCGGGCAACCTCACCCTCAAGCAGGTGGAGTTCTCGCGCAACATCAACTCCTCGGGCAGCGACCTGCTGAACCTGATCAACGACATCCTGGACCTGTCCAAGATCGAGTCGGGCACGGTGACGGTGGACATCGAGGAGATCGCCTTCTCGGGGCTGCGCGACAGCCTGGACCGCAACTTCCGCCACGTGGCGGAGCAGAAGAGCCTGCCGCTGCGCATCCGCTTCGCCGACGACCTGCCGCGCTCGATGGGCAGCGACCCCAAGCGCCTGCAGCAGATCCTGAAGAACCTGCTGTCCAACGCCGTGAAGTTCACGGCCCAGGGCCACGTCGAAGTGCGCGTCGGCCTGGCGCAGGGCGGCTGGACGCCCGACCATCCCTCGCTGTCGCAGGCCGCCCAGGTGGTCGCGTTCGCGGTGGAGGACACCGGCATCGGCGTCCCGCCGGACAAGCAGCGCCTGATCTTCGAGGCGTTCCAGCAGGCCGACGCGGGCACCTCGCGCAAGTACGGCGGCACCGGCCTGGGCCTGGCCATCAGCCGCGAGCTGGCCTACCTGCTGGGTGGCGAGATCAAGCTGCAGAGCGTGCACGGGGAGGGGAGCACGTTCACGCTGTACCTGCCGCTGCACTATGCGGGCCCGGACGCATCGATCTCGGTGCGCAAGACGAACACGTCCGAGACCACGGTCATCACCCTGCCGGCGGCACGCGACGAGGTGATCGCGGACGACCGCGACCTGATCCAGCCGGGCGAGCCGGTGCTGCTGGTGGTGGAGGACGACCCGCACTACGCGCGGCTGCTGCTGGGGATGGCCCGCGACAAGGGCTTCCGCGGCCTGGTGGCGCAGAAGGGCGCGATCGCGCTGTCCCTCATCCGCCAGTTCCAGGTCACCGCGGTGTCCCTCGACATCTTCCTGCCCGACATGCTGGGGTGGACCGTTCTCAACCAGATCAAGCTCGATCCCGCGCTGCGCCACATCCCGGTGCAGGTCGTGAGCCTGGAGGAGGAGCGCCACCACGGCCTCTCGCACGGTGCGTTCGCCTACCTCGTCAAGGAGCCCACCACCGCGGGCCTCGAGGCTGCGTTCGATCGCCTGAAGGAGTTCACGGTGCCGCGCACCAAGCGGCTGCTGGTGATCGAGGACAACGAGATCGAGCGCGACGCGGTCGTGGAGCTGCTGGGCTACGAGGACATCGAGATCGTGACGGCCGGCCGCGGCGACGAAGCACTGGCGCTGCTGCGCGAGAGCCACTTCGATTGCGTGGTGCTCGACCTGCGGTTGCCGGACATGACGGGCTTCGAACTGCTCGACATCCTGCAGACGAACCCTGCGCTGGCCGCCGTGCCGGTCGTGGTGTTCACCGGCAAGGTCCTGAGCGAGGAGGAGCAGGACAAGCTGAACACGATGGCCAAGAGCATCGTGCTGAAGGACGTGCGTTCTCCGGAGCGCCTGCTCGACGAGACGGCGCTGTTCCTCCATCGCGTCGTGACGCAGCTCCCGGCGCCCAAGCAGGCCATGCTGGAGCGGCTGCACGACTCGTCGGAGGTGCTGCGCGGGCGCAGCGTGCTGGTAGTGGACGACGACGTGCGCAACATCTTCGCGCTCACCTCGCTGCTGGAGAACCACGAGGTGCAGGTCCTGAGCGCCACCAACGGCCGCCAGGCAATCGACCTCCTCACGAGCACGCCCGACGTCGAGATGGTGCTGATGGACATCATGATGCCGGAGATGGACGGCTACGAAACCATGCGCGAGATCCGCAAGGTCCCCGAGTTCCGCACCCTGCCCATCCTGGCGCTCACCGCCAAGGCGATGAAGGGCGACCGGGAGAAATGCCTGGAGGCCGGCGCCAGCGACTACATCTCCAAGCCGGTGAACACCGACCAACTGCTGTCGCTGATGCGCGTGTGGCTGTACCGCTGAGAAAACCATGAGCGACAACCTGCCCCCCGTCAACATCCTCATCGTCGACGACGAGCCGCGCAACCTCGCGGTGCTCGAGTCCGTCCTCGACGACCCCGGCTACCGGCTGGTGCGCGCGACCTCCGGCGACGAGGCGCTGCTCGCCCTGATGGCCGACGAGTTCGCCGTCCTGATCCTCGACGTGCAGATGCCGGGCATGAACGGCTTCGAGCTGGCGCAGATGATCAAGGAGCGCAGGAAGACGGCCCGCGTGCCGATCATCTTCCTCACGGCCTTCTACACCGACGACCAGCACATCATGGAGGGCTACGGCAGCGGCGCCGTCGACTACCTGAACAAGCCGGTGAACCCGCCCGTGTTGCGCTCGAAGGTGGCGGTGTTCGCGGAGCTGCACCGCAAGAGCCGCGAGGTCGAACGCGCCAACCGGCTGCTGCACGCCGAAGTGGGAGAGCGCCGCCGTGCCGAAGCGCGCCTGAGCGAGCTGAATGCGTCGCTGGACCAGCGCGTCACCGAGCGCACGCTGGAACTGCAGGCGAGCGAGGCGCGATTGATGGAGGCGAGCCGCCGGAAGGACGAATTCCTGGCGACGCTGGCGCACGAGCTGCGCAACCCGCTCTCCCCGCTGCGCAACGCCGCGCACTTCCTGAAGCTGCGCGGCCCCGGCACGCAGGACGTGCAGTGGGCCGCCGACGTGATGGATCGCCAGGTCTCCGTGATGGGCCGGCTGATCGAAGACCTGATGGACGTCAGCCGCATCAACCAGGGCCGCCTGGAGCTGCGCCGCACGCGCGTGGCGCTGGACCAGGTGATCGCGGAGGCGCTGGAAACGATGGAGCCGCAGATCGACGGATCGGGCCACAAGCTCACGGTGGTGCAGCCTCCTTCCCGCCTGGTGCTCGACGCGGACCGCGGGCGCCTGGCGCAGGTGTTCGTCAACCTCCTGAGCAACGCGGCGAAGTACACCGATCCGGGCGGCCAGATCGAGCTGCGCGTCGTCGGCGAGGGCGGCCACGCCGTGGTTTCGGTGCGCGACACCGGCATCGGCATCCCGTCGCACCGGCTGGAGAACGTGTTCGAGATGTTCTCGCAGGAAGAACCGGCACTGTCGCGTTCGCGCGGCGGCCTCGGGATCGGCCTGTCGCTCACGCGGCAACTGGTGGAACTGCACGGCGGAACGGTCGTCGCCCACAGCGAAGGGCCGGGCAAGGGCAGCGTTTTCACGGTGCGGCTGCCGGTGGTGGCCATGGCCGCGGGCACGGACGCCGCTGGGGCGAGCCCTGCGCCAGCGCACGCGGGAGGCGGCCTGCGGATCCTGGTGGCGGACGACAACGCGGATGCCGGCGAGACGCTGGCCATGCTGCTGCAGGTGATGGGGCACGACGTCCGGCACGTGGGCGATGGCGAGCAGGCCGTGGCGGCCACGCCTGGGTTCGATCCCCAGCTCGTGTTGCTGGACATCGGGATGCCGGGCCTCAACGGCTACGAAGCCTGCCGCGCGCTCCGCACGCAGGAGGGCGGCAACGGCCGCACCATCGTGGCCGTGACGGGTTGGGGCCAGCCGCAGGACATCGCGCTCGCCACCGAGGCCGGCTTCGACCACCACCTGGTGAAGCCGGTCGAGATGGAATCGCTGGTGCAGTTGATCGCGGCGCGCGCGGAGAGCGGCACCTGACCCGAAAGGCGCGCGGTCTCACCTGGCCGCGCGCGTTTCTGGGAGACTTTCCGGCCATGAAGACACTCCGCCCCTTCCATCTCCTCGCCCTGCTTGCCGCCGGCACGGTGGCTGGTTGCGCCACCGCGCTGCCGCCGCCCGCGGGCGGCCCCGCCCCCGCCCCGCCGACGGTCACCGCTTGCCAGGCGGAGCCGGCGCAGTCCGTGGTCGGCCAGGTGGCCACTGCCTCCGTGGTGGAGGAAGCACGGCAGCGCGCCGGCGCCCGCAGCGCGCGGGTGCTGCGGCCGGGGCAGGTGGTGACGATGGAATTCGACGCGACGCGGCTCAACCTCGACGTCGATGGCGCAAGCCGGGTGCTGCGCGTGCGCTGCGGCTGAAGCTCAGCCGCGTTCGGCCAGCTGGTGGCTGCGGTCGGCCAGCGCGTGGATGCAGTCCAGGTGTTCTTCCAGCCGGTGTTGCAGTTCCTCGCGGCTGACCCGCTCGCCGGCCTGGCTGCTGCGCCAGAGGCAGTGCACCAGGTCCGCATGGGAGATCAGCAGGGCGACCCAGCACGTCGAGAGCTGGGGCAAGGCCGCGCAGCAGGAGCGGAGGTCGTCGATCTCCGCGCTCACGGTGCGGTAGAGATCCATGTCGAGCCAGGTCCGCACCAGCCTGCGCACGTGGCGCTCGTAGGCATCCAGCGCCGCCTCTACTTCGGTGGCCGCCGCTTGCGTCGCCTGGCATTCACTTCCCGTCATGGATCCCCCACACGCAGTCTGCATTGCTGCGTTCACCGGCCTTGACAGGGGCCGGGTGTGCAGTCTAGGGCCAGCTGGGCCGTTCTTCGACCATGTCCGCGCGTGTGACTGGGACATGCGCGTACCACCCTCTGCTATCGGACGCGCCTTCTCCATTGCGCAAGACGATCAGGAACGCGCGCGTACCCGCATCGGGAATATTCACCGCGTGGCTCATCGGACACATCCGGCAACCACCAGCCCCCTTGTTGCGCTGATGTCTGGACCGTAAAGTCGATGCGTCTCCGCGTTACCGACGTCGCACCATGTA
>SEAY01000030.1 GCA_004144865.1 Comamonadaceae bacterium | reverse complement strand
GCCGCGCGGGGCGGCTGCGGCTGCCGCGGCGCTGCGCGCGGCCGGGGAGAACAGCTCGCGGATCAGCGCCAGCTTGGGCTGCACGGCGGTGTTGCCCGCATCGAGCTGCAGCGCGCGGCTGTAGGCCTGGCTGGCCAGCTTGGCGTACACGTCGCCCAGGTTCTCGTGCGCGGTGGCGTAGCTCGGATTCGTGCGGATCGCCATCTCCAGGGCGGCCCGCGCCTTGTCGAACTGGGCCTGCCCGGCGTAGAGCACGGCCAGGTTGTTGTAGGGTTCGGGCAGCTCGGGGTAGTCTTCGGTCAGCTTCTGGAAGGTGGAGATGGCCTCGTTGGTGCGGCCCGCCTCCGTGAGCACCACGCCCTTCAGGAAGCGCATCTGCGGGTCCTTGGGCTTGCCCGCCAGGTACTGGTCGGCCTTGGTGAGCGCCTCGGCATGCTTGCCGGAACGCAGCAGCTGGTTGACGTCCCCGTACTCGTCGGCGTGCGCTGGCACGGCCGCGAACAAGGCCGCGGCGAGCATGGCCACGCCGAGGGTTTTCGGAAGGTTCGTGCGCGCAAGCTTCATGGGGCCTCTGGGTCGAAACGCTCTGACAGGCCCCCCGCAGGGGGCTATATACTGCGGCCGATTGTAGCCGTGGGGCCGCGCCGCGGCTCATGCCTGCACCCCCAGAACAACACCTGGCCCGCGGCACCTGGCGCTCGCGGCGCCCCCGATTCCAATGAGCCTGCGCATCTACAACACGCTCTCGCGTGCTCTGGAGGACTTTTCGCCCCTCGAGCCCGGACACGTCCGGATGTACGTGTGCGGCATGACGGTCTACGACCTGTGCCACGTGGGCCACGCGCGCTCCGGCGTGGCGTTCGACGTGGTCCAGCGCTGGCTGAAGGCTTCGGGCCTGCGCGTCACGTTCGTGCGAAACATCACGGACATCGAGGACAAGATCATCCGCCGCTCGGTGGAGAACCGGGAGACCGTGCGGTCCCTCACCGACCGCATGATCGCCGAGATGTACCGGGATTTCGACGCGCTGGGCATCGAGCGCCCCACGCACGACCCGCGCGCGACCGACTACGTGCCGCAGATGCTGGACATCGTGCGCACGCTCGAAGGCAAGGGCCTCGCGTATCGCGCCGGCGGCGACGTGAACTACGCGGTGCGCCGCTTCCCCGGCTACGGCAAGCTCTCGGGCAAGTCCCTGGACGAACTGCACGCCGGCGAGCGCGTGGCGGTGCTGGAGGGCAAGGACGACCCGCTGGACTTCGTGCTCTGGAAGGCGGCCAAGCCCGAGGAGCCCGCGGACGCGCAATGGGACAGCGACTACGGGCGCGGCCGCCCGGGCTGGCACATCGAGTGCTCCGCGATGGCGTGCGCGCTGCTGGGCGAGACGTTCGACATCCACGGCGGCGGGGCCGACCTGCAGTTCCCGCACCACGAGAACGAGATCGCGCAGAGCGAGGGGGCCAACGGCGTGCCGCTGGCCAAGGTGTGGATGCACAACGGCTTCGTGAACATCGACAACGAGAAGATGTCGAAGTCGCTGGGCAACTTCTTCACCATCCGCGAGGTGCTGCAGAAGTTCGACGCCGAGACGCTGCGCTTCTTCATCGTGCGGGCGCACTACCGCAGCCCGCTGAACTACAGCGACGTGCACCTCGAGGACGCGCGCGGCGCCCTGCGCCGCCTGTACACCGCGCTGGACGCGGTGTCGCCGGACGCCGTGCAGGTGGACTGGTCCGAGCCGCATGCCGCGCGCTTCCAGGCCGCCATGGACAACGACTTCGGCACCCCCGAGGCGATCGCCGTGCTGTTCGAGCTGGCGGCGGAGGCCAACCGCACGAAGTCGGCGCAGGCCTCCGGCCTGCTCAAGGCGCTGGGCGCCACGCTGGGCATCCTGCAGGGCGACCCCAAGGCCTTCCTGCGCGCCGGCGCAGTCCTCGACGAGGCCACGATCCAGGAGCGGATAGCCGCGCGTGCCGCGGCCAAGCAGGCGAAGGACTTCGCCGAGGCCGACCGCATCCGCAGGGAACTCCTCGAGCAGGGCATCGTGCTGAAGGATTCGCCCACGGGCACCACGTGGGAAGCGAAGCAGTGAGCGACATCGAGCTGGTCACCCCGGAGTACTGGGACGAGGCGCGCAAGTACCTCACGCGGAAGGACCGCGTGATGAAGCGGCTGATCCCGCAGTTCGGCAACGCCTGCCTGCAGTCGCGCGGCGATGCGTTCACCACGCTCGCCCGCAGCATCGTCGGCCAGCAGATCTCGGTGAAGGCGGCGCAGAGCGTGTGGGACAAGTTCGCGGCGCTGCCCAGGCGCATGACGCCGGCCAGCGTGCTGAAGCTGAAGGTGGACGACATGCGTGCCGCCGGCCTGTCGGCGCGCAAGATCGAGTACCTGGTCGACCTCGCGCTGCACTTCGATTCGGGCGCGATCCACGTCGAGTCCTGGCGCGAGATGGTCGACGAGGACATCATCGGCGAGCTCGTGGGCATCCGCGGCATCGGCCGGTGGACCGCGGAGATGTTCCTCATCTTCCACCTGATGCGGCCCAACGTGTTGCCCCTCGACGACGTCGGGCTCATCACGGGCATCAGCAAGAACTATTTCTCGGGCGAGGCCGTGAGCCGCAGCGACGCCCGGGAAGTGGCCGCCGCCTGGAACCCGTATTGCTCGGTCGCGACTTGGTATATTTGGCGGTCGCTCGACCCGCTGCCCGTAGCCTACTAGGCTGCCAGGGCACCGGGCGACCATCAGAGGAGTAAACGCTTGGCGAAAAGAACCTTCCTGGACTTCGAGCAGCCGATCGCGGAGCTGGAGACGAAGATCGAGGAACTGCGCTACGTGCAGACCGAATCCGCCGTCGACATCTCCGAGGAGATCGAGCAGCTCGGCAAGAAGAGCCTGCAGCTCACCAAGGACATCTACAGCCAGCTCACGCCGTGGCAGATCACCAAGATCGCGCGCCACCCGGAGCGGCCGTACACGATGGACTACATCAACGAAATCTTCACGGATTTCGTCGAAATGCATGGCGACCGCCACTTCGCGGACGACCAGTCCATCGTGGGCGGCCTGGCGCGCTTCAACGGCGCGCCGTGCATGGTGCTGGGCCACCAGAAGGGCCGCGACACGAAGGAGCGCGCCGCGCGCAACTTCGGCATGAGCCGCCCCGAGGGCTACCGCAAGGCGCTGCGCCTGATGAAGACGGCCGAGAAGTTCAAGCTGCCGGTCTTCACCTTCGTCGACACCCCGGGCGCCTATCCCGGCATCGATGCCGAGGAGCGCGGCCAGTCCGAGGCCATCGGCCGCAACATCTACGAGATGGCGCAGCTCGAAGTGCCCATCATCACCACGATCATCGGCGAGGGCGGCTCCGGCGGCGCGCTGGCGATCTCCGTGGCCGACCAGGTGCTGATGCTGCAGTACTCCATCTACTCGGTGATCAGCCCCGAGGGCTGCGCGTCCATCCTCTGGAAGACCTCCGAGAAGGCGCAGGACGCCGCCGATGCCATGGGCATCACGGCGCACCGCCTGAAGGCCCTGGGCCTCGTCGACAAGATCGTCAACGAGCCGGTGGGCGGCGGGCACCGCGACCACAAGCAGATGGCCGCGTTCCTGAAGCGCGGGCTGAACGACGCCTGGCGCCAGCTGAGCGACCTGAAGGTGCGCGAGCTGCTGGAGCGGCGCTACGAGCGGCTGCAAAGCTATGGCCGCTTCTCCGACACCAAGGCCGAATCCGCCTGATTCGTCCGGCAACCCGGCGGCCGCAGCGCTCGCCGGGTTGCAGCTGCCGCTGCCGCTCGCGGTGGCCTACAGCGGCGGCGCCGACTCCACCGTCCTCCTGCTCGCGGCTGCGCAGCGCTGGCCCGGGCAGGTGCACGCCATCCATGTGCACCATGGCCTGCAGGAGGCGGCGGATGCGTTCGAGGAACATTGCCGGGCGGTGTGCGAGCAGTTCGGCGTTCCCCTGCACGTGCGGCGGGTGTCGGCGCGCAACGCGCCGGGTGAAAGCCCGGAGGATGCGGCCCGCAACGCCCGGTACCACGCGCTGGCGCGTGCGGCGCGCGACGCCGGCTTGCAGGCGGTGCTGCTCGGGCAGCATGCCGACGACCAGGTCGAGACGCTGCTGCTGGCCTTGAGCCGGGGAGCCGGGCTGCCGGGACTGGCCGCGATGCCGCCGGTCTTCCAGCGCGAGGGCATGGTGTTCGTGCGGCCCTTGCTCGCCCTGCCGGGCCGCGCGATCCGCGAGTGGATCGCGCAACAGGGCATCGCCGCCATCGACGATCCGACCAACGCCGACACGTCATTCACCCGCAACCGCATCCGTCACCTGCTGCTGCCTGCATTGCAGGAGGCTTTCCCGCAGTACCGCGAGACCTTCGCACGGTCGGCGCGGCATGCCGCGCAGGCGCAGGAGCTGCTGGAGGGCGTCGCGGCGGAAGACCTCGCGCGCATGGGCGGCATCCCCGCGATCACCGCGCTGCAGATGCTGCCCCGCGCGCGGCAGGGCAACGTGCTGCGGCACTGGCTGCGCACGGCGCACGCGTCCAGCGCGAGTGCGGCGCAGCTGGAGGAACTGCTGGACCAGGTGGCGGATTGCACGACGCGCGGCCATCGCATCCGCATCAAGGTGGGCCACGGGTTCGTGGAGCGGCAGGGCGAACGGCTCCACTACGTGCCCTAGGTATAATCCCGGGGTTTCTCGCGCCATGGTCCGCCCCTGAGCGGACCTTCTCTTTCCGGGCGCCGCAACCTTAATCCCCACTGCGATGGCATTGATCGTTCACAAATACGGCGGCACGTCGATGGGCTCGACCGAGCGCATCCGCAACGTCGCCAAGCGCGTGGCCAAGTGGGTCCGCGCCGGCCACCAGATGGTCGTGGTGCCCAGCGCCATGAGCGGCGAGACCAACCGCCTGCTGGGCCTGGCCAAGGAACTGCAGCCCGCCAAGGCCGACGACGCCGTGCTGCGCGAACTGGACATGCTGGCCTCCACGGGCGAGCAGGTCTCCGTGGGCCTGCTGGCGCTGGCGCTGCAGGCCGAGGGCTGCCCCGCCATCAGCTTCTCGGGCTGGCAGGTGCCGGTGCGCACCAACAGCGCCTACACCAAGGCGCGCATCGAGTCGATCGACGACGTGCGCGTGCGCAAGGAGCTGGCCGCCGGCAAGGTGGTGATCATCACCGGCTTCCAGGGCATCGACGACCTGGGCCACATCACCACGCTGGGCCGCGGCGGCAGCGACACCTCCGCGGTGGCGGTGGCAGCGGCGCTGAAGGCGGCCGAGTGCCTGATCTACACCGACGTGGACGGCGTGTACACGACCGACCCGCGCGTGGTGCCCGAGGCGCGCCGCCTCTCCACCGTGAGCTTCGAGGAAATGCTGGAGATGGCCTCCATGGGGTCCAAGGTCCTGCAGATCCGTTCGGTCGAATTCGCGGGCAAGTACCAGGTTCCGCTGCGCGTGCTTTCCAGCTTCACCCCGTGGGACATTCCCGTGGCGGAAGAAGCGGCCTCCGGCACGCTGATCACTTTTGAGGAAGACGAGAAAATGGAACAAGCCGTCGTATCCGGCATCGCTTTCAACCGCGACGAAGCCAAGATTTCCATCCTGGGCGTGCCGGACCGTCCCGGCATCGCGTTCCAGATCCTAGGCGCCGTGGCTGAAGCCAACATCGAGGTGGACGTGATCATCCAGAACGTCTCCCACGAGGGCAAGACGGACTTCAGCTTCACCGTGCACCGCAACGACTACGCGCGCGCGATCGACGTGCTCAAGTCCAAGGTGGTGCCCACGCTGGGCACCGAGCGCATCGAGGGCGACACCAAGATCTGCAAGGTCTCCATCGTGGGCATCGGCATGCGCAGCCACGTGGGCATCGCTTCCAAGATGTTCCGCGCGCTGTCGGAAGAGGGCATCAACATCCAGATGATCTCCACCAGCGAGATCAAGACCTCGGTGGTGATCGACGAGAAGTACATGGAACTGGCCGTGCGCGCCCTGCACAAGGCGTTCGACCTGGACCAGCCGGCCGCGTAAGGCGCCCGCCGGGCGCGTACGCGGCCGCCCCCGCGCAGGCGGGGGCCCAGAGCTGCTATCATCCCAACCTCCGGAGCGGTGACCGAGTGGCCGAAGGTGCTCCCCTGCTAAGGGAGTATGCGGGCAAAAACCTGCATCCAGGGTTCGAATCCCTGTCGCTCCGCCAAACAGGCCGCCTTCGGGCGGCTTTCTTCTTTCCCCGTCCCACAGCATGCCCAACGATTTCGCCAGCATCCTGCTGCTGGTCCTCACCTCCGCCGTCACGTTCACCGTGGCGCGGCTGCTGTCGCGCAACTGGCGCCGCAAGCGCCGTGAACGCGAGGAGGAGGCACGCCGGGCGAACGAGAGCCGGCAGGTGCGCCGCGCACGCGAGCGCCGCGGCCGCAAATGAAAAGGCCGCCCGAAGGCGGCCTTTCACTCCCTGACGCGTCCTGTTATGCCTGTGCCGCCGGCTTGTCGCCCGACTTGTCGCGGGCGTGGCTCCGGCGCTCGCCGGCAGCCTGCGGCTTGCGCGAACCGCCGGCCTGGAGGACCAGGCCGTAGGAACTCGCGGTGACCGCCAGGATGGCGGGCACGCGCTGCAGGATGTCGATCGTTCTCGTGTCGTTCATTGTTCTGTCCCTGTACTTCCCGTACTGCTCGCGCTTTTGTGTGACTGCAGTGCGGGGAGTATCCGTGCGGACATGAAACGGCCGTGACAGCCTCAGGCACGAGCGGAGGTCAGCGGTATCCGACATCCAGCCCGGCCGTAGCAGGCGTCGCCGCGCGGCGACGCGCCGCCAGGTGCCGCAGGAGGACGGGGACGACGAGCACCAGCCCGGCGAGCGTCACCCAGAACCCGGGCCAGATCAGCAGCACCGCCGAGGCGAGGCATAGGAGCTGTTCCCAGCGCTTCATCTCCACCAGCAGGTAACGGCTGAGCGCCGCCGCGAGCACGGTGATGCCCACGATGCAGCCGAAGAAGGTGAGGGCGAAGTCCTGCCAGGTGAAGCCCTTGGCCACCAGCAGCAGCGCCGGCGAGAACACGAAGACGAAGGGGACCAGCGCCTTGGCCATCCCCAGGCGGAAGGCGGTGTTGCCGGTGCGGAACGGGTCGCCGCCGGCCATGCCCGCCGCCGCATACGCGGCCAGGGCCACCGGCGGCGTGATGTCCGCGAGCACCCCGTAGTAGAAGACGAAGAAGTGCGCCACCAGCGGCTCCACGCCCAGCTGCACCAGCGTGGGCGCGGCGACCGTCACCATGATGATGTAGTTGGCGGTGGTGGGGATGCCGCAGCCCATGAGCACGCACACCACGCCGGTCATGACCAGGGCGGCGAACAGCGTCATCGTCTTCAGGTCGAACAGGAACGCCGGCAGCAGCGCCCCCATGCCGGAGGCGATCGCCTGCGCCCACCCGGTGATGATGAAGCTGATCTTGAAGCCGACGCCCGTGAGCGTGACCACGCCGATCACGATGCCCACCGTCGCCGCCGCGGCGCCCACCGCGAGCGCGTACTTGGCACCGGTCTCGAAGGCTTCCACCAGCACGCCGTGGCCGATGCGGCCGGTGATGCCAGCGAGCTTCCAGCCAGCCAGCGCGATCACCACGCCTACTGTGAAGACCGCGAGCTTGATCTGCTCGCTGTTGGCGCCGAGGTCGGCGAAGGAGATCACCGCCAGCAGCGCATGCAGCACGATGCACAGCGCCCAGTTCGCGGGCCGGTTGCCGCTCACGCGGGTGGTGAGGCCCACGATCATGCAGGACGCGATGCCGGTGAAGGCCGCGAGGTAGGGCGTGCGTCCCGACACCAGGATGCCCACCAGCAGGAACAGCGGGATCAGCGTGGGCCAGCGCTGCTTGAGCGATTCACGCAGCTTGGGCATCTCCTCGGGCGTGAGGCCGCGCAGGCCGTGCCGCTTCGCCTCGAAGTGCACCTGCATGAACACGCCGAAGAAGTGCATGAAGGCCGGCACCACCGCCGCGGCGATGATGGTCTGGTAGGAGACGTCGAGGAACTCCACCATCAGGAAGGCCGCTGCGCCCAGCACGGGCGGCGTGATCTGGCCGCCGGTGGAGGAAGCCGCTTCCACCCCGCCCGCGAATTCGCGCTTGTAGCCGACGCGGATCATGGCGGGGATGGTGAGCGAGCCGACGGTCACCGCATTCGCCACGGAAGACCCCGAGAGCATGCCGAACATCGCCGAGCCGAACACCGACACCTTGGCGGGGCCGCCGGCATAGCGCCCGGCGATGCTGGCGGCAATGTCCAGGAACAGTTGGCCGAGGCCGATGCGCGTGGCCATCACGCCGAACAGCACGAAGTGGAAGACGTAGGTCGCCACCACCCCGATCGCCACGCCGTAGATGCCCTGGCTGGTGAGGTACTGGTGGTTGATCATCTGGCCCCACGAGGAGCCGGCGTGCTTGAGCAGCCCGGGGAAGTACGAGCCCCACAGCGCGTAGGCCGTGAAGCCGATGGCGATCAGCGGCAGCGGCCAGCCCATGGAGCGCCGCGTGGCCTCGAGCAGCGTGATGAAGAGGATCGAGCCGAACACCACGTCGGCGGTGCTCGGGTTGCCGACGCGGAAGGCGAGGTCGTCGAAGACGTAAGGGATGTAGAGCACGCTGACCGCGCAGCCGGCGGCCAGCAGCCAGTCGTACCAGGGCACGCCGCCGGGCGCGTGCCACTTGTCCACGGGCGGCGAGGCATAGAGGCGCTTGGTGAAGGGAAACACCAGGAAGATCAGCCCCAGCACGAAGGCCATGTGCACGCCCCGGTGCGTGGTCTCGCGCAGCAGGCCGAAGCCCGCGGTGTAGAAGTGGAACAGCGACAGCGTGATGAGCAGCGCCATCACGATCCAGGTGGCCGGATGCACCGTGGGCCGGAAGCGCATCTCGGGGTCGAACTTCTCTTCCAGTTCCTGCAGCTTCTTGTCGTCCAGCGCCGCTTCGGTCGTCATGTACTTTTCCTCTCTCCAAACGAAAGCAGGGAGGCGCTGCCTCCCTGCCGTGTGTGCTCCAGGGCCGCCTTACTTCAGCAGGCCGGCTTCCTTGTAGAACTTCTCGGCGCCGGGGTGGAACGGGATGCCCACGCCCTGCACGGCATTCTGCTTGGTGATGAACTTGCCCTTGGCGTGGCCGGCGCCCAGCGCCTTCTGCGTCGCATCGCTGTACATCGCCTTGGTGATCTCGTAGACCGTCTCGGTCGACACCTTGGCGCTGGTGACCAGCTGCGCGCCCACGGCGAGCGTCTGCACGGCCGGCACGTCCTTGTAGGTGTTGGCGGCAATGTTGTCCACGGCGAAATACGGGTTGGCCTTGCGCAGGGACTCGGCGGGCGCGCCGGTCAGCGGCACCAGTTCGATGCCCACGCCGCTGGAGGCGAGCTCGGCGATGGCGCCGGCGGGTGCGCCGCCCACGAAGAAGAACGCGTCGAGCGAGCCGTCCTTCAGCTTGTCGCCGGCCTGGTTGGGCTTGATGTAGTCGGGCTTGATGTCCGACTCCTTCACGCCGTATGCGTTGAGCACCATGCGGGCGTTGATCAGCGTGCCGGAACCGGGTTCGTCGAGCGCCACGCGCTTGCCCTTGAGGTCGGCCACGGACTTGATGCCGGAGCCCTTCTTCACGACGAGGTGGATGCTCTCGGGATACAGGTTGGCGATCATGCGCAGGTCGGCGACCTTGGGCTTGCCCTCGAAGGCGCCCGTGCCGGTGTAGGCCCAGGTGGCCACGTCGGACTGCGAGAAGCCCGCTTCCATCGCGCCGCTGGCGACGGCGTTGACGTTGGCGAGGGAACCGTTGCTCGCCTGCGCGGTGGCGATGATCTTGCCCGGCTGCGAGACGGCGTTGGCGATCATGCCGCCCACGGGGTAGTAGGTGCCGGCGGTGCCGCCGGTGCCGATGCGGAAGAACTGCTGCGCGTGCGCGGCGCCGGCGAAGGCGAGCGTGGCGGCCAGGGCCGCGGCCCACTTCTGGATGCTCATGGAAGACTCCTCTTGTGACTTCGATCTGGAGGCAAGAAGTAGACCACCTCGACAGCGTGAAGTCGCCTAGTGGAAGCACCAAGGCGGGGCGTCGTCGTCCCCGCGGAGGCGGGGACCCAGGGCGTCCTCAGGAGAGAGCGGCATGCGCCGCTTCCTGGGTTCCCGCCTGCGCGGGAACGACGGCTAGCGCTTGTCCTTGTCCTCGTCGTCGATCGACGCACTCCAGCGATCGCCCCATCCCCGTGCGGCGTCCAGCTCGCGCCGGCCCCGCTTGGTGGGGCGGCCATGCTCGATGGCGAGCGCGGGCTCGCGGGCCAGGCGGCGCTGCTCCGCGGCCTTCTCGCGTTGCTGGATGCTTTCTGGCGTTTCCTCGTAAAGCTGCTGGGCCACCGGCGCGGGGCCGCGGACATCCGAAACACCCTTGACGAGCACCGTGCGCGTCACGCCCTCGCGGCGGATCGAGACGGTGTCGCCCACCTTGACCTCGCGGGAAGGCTTGGCCTCCTGATCGTTCACGGCCACGCGGCCCTTGTCGATCTCGTCCGTCGCCAGGCTGCGGGTCTTGTAGAACCGCGCGGCCCACAGCCATTTGTCGATGCGCAACCTGTCCATTCAGGTCGCATTCTCCGCCAGCGGCAGGCGCACGGTGGCGTCGAGCCCATCGGTGCGGCGGTCCTTTTCACGGTTTTCGAGCTCGATGGTGCCGCCCAGGGCCCGGACGATCTCCTGGCAGATCGCCAATCCCAGCCCGGAGCCGCCGCGCACGTCGCCGGCCGAGAACGGCTGGAACAGGCGCGGCCGCAACCCGGCGGCGATGCCGGGACCGCTGTCGCTCACGACCAGGGCCGCCGAGCGCGCATCGGTGATGACCCGCACGGTGAGCTGCCCGCCCGGCGGCGTGTGCTTCACCGCGTTGTGGAGCAGGTTGCGGGCGAGCTCGCGCAGCATCCACTCGTGCGCGCGCACCGGCGCCGGCTGTGTGGCGATCTCGAAGTCGATGTCCTTGTCGGCCACCAGGGGCGCGAGCTCCAGCGCCATGGCGCGCACCGCCTCCGAGAGATCGTTCACCTGCGCCGCGGACTGCTGCCGCAGCTGTTCGACCTTGGCCAGCGAGAGCATCTGGTTGGCCAGCACCGTCGCGCGTTCCACGGTGTCGTTGATCTCGGCCAGCGCCTGCCGCGGCTCCACGTCGCCGCGCAGCGCGGACTGCACCTGGGCCTTCAGCACGGCCAGCGGCGTGCGCAGCTGGTGCGAGGTGTCGCGCACGAAACGCTTCTGGTTGTCCAGCATGTGCTCGAGGCGCGCCATCACCTCGTTGGTCGCGTCCACCAGCGGCAGCAGTTCGCGCGGCGCGCCGGCGGCGCGCAACGGTGTCAGGTCACCCTCGGGGCGCGCCTGCAGCTCGCGGCTCAGGCGGCGCACCGGACGCGTAGCGCGCTGCACGACCCACACCACCACCAGCGCGATCACCGCCACCAGCAGCGCCTGCTGCCACAGGAAGTCGAACAGGATGCGGCGCGTCAGGCGCTGGCGCAGCTCCAGCGTCTCCGCCACCTGGATCACCGCCATGCCGCGCCCCGTGGGGCTGGCCACCGGCTGCAGCAGCACGGCCACGCGCACCTCGCTGTCGCGATAGTTCATGTCGTAGAAGTCGACCAGCGCCGCATAAGGCGGCTGCGCGGCGATTCGGCCGCGCCAAACGGGCAGGTCCTCGAAGCCCGACACCAGCTCCCCGCGCAGGCCGGAGACGCGGTAGTACAGGCGGCTCTGCACGTCGGCCTCGAAGGCCTCCAGCGCGGAATAGGGGACGGTGGCGCGCAGCTGCGCCTGCTCGTCGTAGCCCTGGACGTCGAGCTGTTCGCCGATCGACTTGGCGGAGGCGAGCAGGGTGCGGTCGTAGGCGGTGTTCACCGCCTGCAGGGTCTTGCGGTACAGCGTGATCGCGTTGAGCAGCACGAAGATCGCCACCGGCAGCAGGATGCCGGCCAGCAGGTAGCTGCGCAGCGACAGCGCGCGCGGGTTCACCCGTTCGCCTTCAGGATGTAGCCCAAGCCGCGCAGCGTCACCAGTTGGGCGCCGGTGGGAGCCAGCTTCTTTCGCAGCCGGTACACCACCACCTCGATGGCTTCGTACTGGACCTCGCTTTCGCCGGGGAACACCAGTTCGAACAGGCGCTCCTTCGGCACGGCGTGGCCCGGACGCGCGAGCAGCGCCTGCAGCAGCGCGGCCTCGCGCGGCGCGAGCTCCAGCACCTCGTCGCGCCAGTGGATGGCGCCGCTTTCCCGGTCCCAGCGCAGCCCGCCGGCGGCTGCATCCGCGGCAGGCGCCGCATGGTTCGCGCGCCGGCGGTGCAGCGCGCGCAGCCGCGCCTCCAGTTCGTCGAGGTCGAAGGGCTTGGGCAGGTAGTCGTCGGCGCCGGTGTTCAGGCCGATGATGCGGTCGCCCACCGTGCCGCGCGCGGTGAGGATCAGCACCGGCGTGGCCAATCCGCCGCGGCGCGCCTCCTCCAGCACGCGCAGGCCGTCCATGCCGGGCAGCGTGAGATCGAGCATCACGACATCCGGCGGCGCGGCCCGCCAGCGTTCGAGCGCCAGGCGGCCGTCGCTGCAGAGCTCGACCTCCATGCCCCGGTTCTGCAGCGTGCGCTTCAGCGTCGTCTGCATCGAGGGATCGTCTTCGACCAGCAGGATCTTCATTTCCGCCACCATAACGGGTGTCACATTAGCGCTTTCCCTAGGTGCCCCGGACAGCCGAATGACAGGCAGCCGGTCCACCATCGGCAGGTTCAACCAAGGAGACAAGACCATGCGTCGCGACGATTTCCTCAAGAGCCTGGCGGCGCTGGCCGCCGCAGGCGCGCTGCCGCTGTCCGCGAAGGCCGCTGCCACGATGAAGATGATGATCCCCGCCAACCCGGGCGGCGGCTGGGACACGACCGGCCGGGCCCTCGGCAAGGCGCTCACCGACGCGAAGGTCGCGGACAACGTGACGTACGAGAACAAGGGCGGCGCCGCCGGCGCGCTGGGCCTGGCGCAGTTCGTCAACGCCAGCAAGGGCGACCCCAACGCGCTGCTGGTGATGGGCGCCGTGATGCTGGGCGGCATCATCACCGGCAAGCCGCCGGTGAGCCTGACGCAGGCCACGCCCATCGCGCGGCTGACCAGCGAATACAACGTGTTCGTGCTGCCCGCCAGTTCGCCGCTCAAGACCATGGCCGACGTGGTCGCGCAGCTGAAGAAGGATCCCGGCAGCGTGAAGTGGGGCGGCGGTTCGCGCGGCTCCACCGAGCACATCGCCGCCGCGATGATCGCGCGCGAAGTGGGCGTGGACCCGGCGCGCATCAACTACGTCGCCTTCCGCGGGGGCGGCGAGGCCACCGCGGCCATCCTGGGCGGCAACGTCACGGTGGGCGGCAGCGGCTACAGCGAGTTCGCCGAGTACATCGCGGCGGGCAAGATGCGCGCGATCGCCGTCACGTCGCCGGCCCGCCTGAAGGGAGTGAACGTGCCGACGCTGAAGGAGCAGGGCATCAACGTGGAACTGGGCAACTGGCGCGGCGTGTACGGCGCCCCCGGCATCAATGCCCAGCAGCGCAAGGCGCTCACCGACGCGGTGCTCGCGGCGCTGAAGACCAAGTCCTGGGCCGAGGCGATGGAGAAGAACGCCTGGACCCCGGCCGTGCTGGCCGGCCCGGCGTTCGAGAAGTTCGTCGACGACGAGTTCGCGCTGCTGCGCGCCACCATGTCCAAGGCGGGCATGATCTGAGGCTGCCGCAGCGGCAGTGATCGCCCGGTTCGCCGGGCGTTTTCTTTTCTCCGCCAAGCCTGGAGGCCCGCGCATGACTGAATCCGCATCCCACCGCACCCCGCAGGCCCTGGTCGGCGGCCTCGTGCTCCTGGTCGGCCTGGGGCTGGCCTTCGGCGCCCTCTCGATTCCCGGGGAAGCCGGCTATGGCGGCGTAGGTCCCAACTTCCTGCCCTGGGTGGTGGCCGGCGTGCTCACCCTGTGCGGCGCGCTGATCCTGCGCGAAGCGTTCACGGGCGGGTTCCGCGACATGGAGCCGCCTTCGGGCGCGCCGCGCGGCTGGTGGCCCGGCCTCGTGTGGGTGTCGGCGGGCATGCTGGCCAACGCCGCGCTGATCACGACGGTGGGCTTCGTCCTGAGCTGCGCGCTCACCTACCTGCTGGCCGTGCAGGGACTGCGCCGCGCCCAGGGGCAGGCCGCCGGCGTGCCGCGCGTGCTGCTCGCCGACCTGCTGACGGGCCTGGCGATCTCGGCGCCGGTGTACTGGATGTTCACCAAGTTCCTCGGCATCAACCTTCCGGGCCTGACCGGCACGGGCTGGATCTGACATGGACATCTTCGCCGCGCTGCTGCAGGGTTTCGCCACCGCGATCTCTCCGATCAACCTCGTGTGGGCCTTCGTCGGCTGCGTGCTGGGCACGGCCGTCGGCGTGCTGCCGGGCATCGGCCCCGCGGTCGCCGTGGCGATGCTGCTGCCCATCACGGGCAAGGTGGACATCACGGCGTCGATGATCTTCTTCGCCGGCATCTACTACGGCGCGATGTACGGCGGCTCCACCACGTCCATCCTGCTGAACACGCCGGGCGAGACGTCCAGCATGGTCACGGCGCTGGAAGGCAACCGCATGGCGAAGAGCGGCCGGGCCGGCGCGGCGCTGGCCACGGCGGCGATCGGCTCCTTCCTGGCGGGGACGATCGCGACCGTCATCGTCACGCTGTTCGCCCCCGCGGTGGCCGAGTTCGCCGTGAAGCTCGGCCCGCCGGAGTACTTCCTGCTGATGGTGCTGGCCTTCACCACGGTGAGCGCGGTGCTGGGGCAGAGCACGCTGCGCGGCATGACCTCGCTGTTCCTCGGGCTGGCGCTGGGGCTCGTCGGCCTGGACCAGATCTCCGGGCAGGCGCGCTACACGGGCGGCGTGCCGGAGCTGCTGGACGGCGTGGAGATCGTGCTGGTGGCCGTGGGCCTGTTCGCGGTGGCCGAGATCCTCTACTTCGCACTGTTTGAAGGGCGCAGCGTGGAGACGCAGAATCGCATGAGCCGCGTCTACATGAGCGCGCGCGACTGGAAGCGCTCGATCCCGGCGTGGCTGCGCGCCACCTTCATCGGTGCGCCCTTCGGCTGCATCCCCGCGGGCGGCACGGAGATCCCGACGTACCTGAGCTACGCGGTGGAGAAGAAGCTTGCCAAGGGCGAGGACAAGAAGGAGTTCGGCACGACGGGCGCGATCGAGGGCGTCGCCGGGCCCGAGGCCGCCAACAATGCCACGGTGACCACGGCGCTGATCCCGCTGCTCACGCTGGGCATTCCCACGTCGAACACGACGGCGATCCTGCTCGGCGCGTTCCAGAACTACGGCATCCAGCCGGGACCGCAGCTGTTCACGACCTCGGCCGCGCTGGTCTGGGCGCTGATCGCGTCGCTGTACCTGGGCAACGTGATGCTGCTGATCCTGAACCTGCCGCTGGTGAAGCTGTGGGTGCAGCTGCTGAAGATCCCCAAGCCGCAGCTCTACGCGGGCATCCTGATCTTCGCCACCGTCGGCGCGTACGGAATGCGCCAGAGCGCGTTCGACCTCGTGCTGCTGTGGGTGATCGGGCTGGTTGGATTGCTGATGCGGCGCTTCGATTTCCCGACGGCGCCCGTCGTGGTGGGCATGATCCTGGGGCCGCTGGCCGAGGCGCAGATGCGCAACGCGGTGTCGATCGGGGAGGGCAGCTTCGCCGTGTTCGTCCAGCGGCCCATGTCGCTCTTCCTGCTGGCGGTGATCCTGGCGGTGCTGCTGCTGCCGCGGGTGATCAAGCTGGTGCAGGCAAGGCGGGGAGTGGCGCCGGCCTGAAGGTCGATTGTCTTCGTAGGCCGGCGGTGAGCGCGAAGCCGAACCCCGGTGTGCTTCGGCGCCGCGCCCGCGTCGCGCCAGGCGGTGCGCGGTGCCGGCCCGCTGGGGCGGTGGCCGGCGCGCAAGCGCGCCGGCAAACCTGAAAGGCTGTTGCCGGCGCCGCACGCGAAGAACTCGTCTGCAGTTTGGCCGCAAGCGGCCAAACTGCGAACTCGAACAGCTTCGCGAGCATGAAACAGTCGCGTGGCTCGATATGCGCCACTGCGTGCCGCGCTCGTAGTCACGCTGCGGCGCCGGCAACAGCCTTTCAGGCACCGCCCCCTTATGCGGGCCGACACCGCGCACCGCCTGGCGCGACGCTCAGCACCCTGCTTGATCGACGAGAGGAAGGGACCACCGCGCCCCGGTCCGCCCGCACGCGGCTCGGCAGCGGCAGCGGCAGAGAGCCCAAACGAACGGACACCGGGGTTCGGCTTCGCGCTCACCGCCGGCCTACGGGCACCGCATACGTGGAAGACCCGGCATGCCGTCGCGCGCCTTCCCGCTACCATTCCCCGCATGAAGTCCGACCCCTCGCTGCCGCTCGACGGCCAGCGCATCCTGGAGCTGGCCGCGCGCTCCATGTTCGACCTGTTCGCCAACGCCAGCGAAGGCATGCTGCTGGTGGACCGCGAGGCCCGGGTGGTGTGGATCAACGACCAGTACAAGCGCTTCCTGCCGGCCCTCGGCTTCGCGCGGGTCGAGGACTTCGTCGGCCACCCCGTCTCCACGGTCGTGCACAACACGCAGATGCACCGCGTGCTGGAGACCGGCAAGCCGATCCTGATCGACCTGCTGTCCAACAAGGCGGGCACCTTCGTCGTGAGCCGCATTCCGCTGCGCGACGAGGCGGGGCAGGTGATCGGTGCGCTCGGCATCGTGCTGTTCGACCATCCCGAGACGACGCTGCAACCCCTGATCCAGAAGTTCGCCAGCCTGCAGCGCGAACTCGACGACGCCCGCCGCGAGCTCGCCACGCAGCGCCGCAGCAAGTACACCCTGGCCAGCTTCGTGGGCACCAGCACCGCGGCGGTCGAAGTCAAGCGCCAGGCGCGCAAGGCGGCGCAGTCATCGAGTCCCGTGCTGCTGCTGGGCGAGACGGGCACCGGCAAGGAACTGCTGGCGCATGCGATCCATGCGGCGTCGGCCCGCGCGCGCGGTCCCTTCGTCAGCGTCAACATCGCCGCCGTGCCCGACACGTTGCTGGAAGCCGAATTCTTCGGCGTCGCCCCCGGCGCCTACACGGGCGCGGACCGCAAGGGGCGCGACGGCAAGTTCAAGCTGGCCGATGGCGGCACGCTGTTCCTCGACGAGATCGGCGACATGCCGCTCGCCCTGCAGCCCAAGCTGCTGCGCGCGCTGCAGGAGCGCGAGATCGAGCCGCTCGGCTCCAACAAGCTGGTGCCGTTCGACGCGCGCGTCATCGCCGCGACCTCGCGCGATCTCGGCGCGCTGGTGCGCGAAGGGCGCTTTCGCGAAGACCTTTATTACCGCCTCAACGTGTTGCCGGTGAAGGTGCCGCCGCTGCGCGAGCGCCGCGCCGACATCCCCGCGCTGGCCGAGGTGCTGATCGAGGACATCGCGATGCGCAACGGCGCCGCGCCCTTCGAGCTCGATGCCGATGCGCTCGCGATGCTGTCCTCGCAGCGCTGGCGCGGCAACATCCGCGAGCTGCGCAACGTGCTGGAACAGGCCGCCATGCGCAGCGACTCGCCGCAGATCGACGAGGCCTTGCTCGCGCAGGTGCTGGCCGACGCCGGCATCGAGCGCGTGCCGCCTGCGCCGCAGCCCGCGCAGCGCGCCGGAGCGGCTGCCGCCGGCACGCTGCGTCCGCTTGGCGAGCAGGTCGCGGAGGTCGAGCGTCGAGCCATCCGGGCCGCCCTCGAAGCCACCGGCGGCAACAAGCTCGCGGCCGCGAAGCTGCTCGGGATCTCGCGGGCGAAGCTGTACGAAAGGCTGGAGTTGACTGCCTGATTTTCGGACATCTGGCTGGATTTCAGGCAATCCGGAGTGTCTGAACTCCAGGCATATCGGCCACCGCCAAAGATTTTCCCGATAAGAATCAACCACTTGCGGGCTGGCACGGCGCGTGCACTGTCGGGCCACCGCTTCCATTCCACAAGCAGGAGACAAACCATGCAACGACGCACCTGGGTCGCCCTGGCCGCCTTGGCCGCCACCTCCCTGGCCACCCCCTTCGCCCTGGCGCAGTCCGGCGAGATCAAGATCGCCCACGTCTACAGCCGCACCGGCCCGCTGGAGGCCTACGGCAAGCAGACCCAGGCCGGCCTGATGATGGGCCTGGAGTACGCCACCGGCGGCACCATGACCGTCAATGGCAAGAAGCTGGTCGTGATCGAGAAGGACGACCAGGGCAAGCCCGACCTGGGCAAGTCGCTGCTGGCCACCGCCTATTCCGACGACAAGGCCGACCTCGCCATCGGCCCGTCTTCTTCCGGCGTCGCCCTGGCCATGCTGCCGGTCGCCGAGGAATACAAGAAGGTCCTGCTGGTCGAGCCCGCCGTGGCCGACGCCATCACCGGCGACAAGTGGAACAAGTACATCTTCCGCACCGGCCGCAACAGTTCGCAGGACGCGATCTCCAACGCCGTGGCGCTGGACAAGCCGGGCGTGACCATCGCCACCCTGGCGCAGGACTACGCGTTCGGCCGTGACGGCGTGAAGGCGTTCAAGGAATCGGTCAAGACCGCGAAGATCGTCCACGAGGAATACCTGCCCGCCACCACCACCGACTTCACGGCCGGCGCCACCCGCCTGATCGAGAAGCTGAAGGACCAGCCGGGCCGCAAGGTGATCTGGATCGTCTGGGCCGGTGCCGGCAACCCGTTCAAGATCGCCGACCTCGACCTCAAGCGCCACGGCATCGAGATCGCCACCGGCGGCAACATCCTGCCCGCCATGGCCGCCTACAACAACCATCCGGGCATGGAAGGCGCCAGTTACTACTACTACAAGTTCCCGAAGAACGCCGCCAACGACTGGCTGGTGACGGAACACCAGAAGCGCTTCCAGAGCCCGCCGGACTTCTTCACGGCTGGCGGCTTCTCCGCGGCGATGGCCGTCGTGAGCGCGCTGAAGAAGACCAACGGCGACGCCGGCACCAACAAGCTGATCGCCGCCATGGAAGGCATGACCTTCGAGACGCCCAAGGGTCCGATGACCTTCCGCAAGGAAGACCACCAGGCGATGCAGTCGATGTTCCACTTCAAGGTGGACCCGGCGGCGAAGCCGGGCCCCGAGGTGCAGCTGCAGCTCGTGAAGGAGATCAAGCCTTCCGAGATGAACGTCCCCGTCCGCAATAAATGACAAGGTGAAAACAAGGCGGCGGCTGCCGCCTTGTTCTTGTGTCGCCCGGCGCTTCGGCGCCGGGCGTGGCCTCGCACATCCTGGAAAAGCCTTCATGAGCGTCCTCGCCACCCGGGACCTGACGGTGCGTTTCGGCGGCCACGTCGCGGTCAACGGCGTCACCTGCTCGTTCGAGCCGGGGACGCTCACCGCCATCGTGGGCCCCAACGGCGCCGGCAAGACGACCTACTTCAACCTGATCTCCGGGCAACTGCGCGCCTCCAGCGGCAGCGTGACGCTGGGCGGCCGCGACCTGTCGGGTGACAGCGCCTCGCAGCGCACGCGCGCCGGCCTGGGCCGCGCGTTCCAGCTCACCAACCTGTTCCCGCGCCTCTCCGTGCTGGAGAACGTGCGCCTGGCCGTGCAGGCCACGCGCGACGGCAGGCACCGGCGCGGCCTGAACCTGTGGAGCATCTGGAGCGACCACGCGGCGCTGACGCAGCGCGCCGACGAGATCCTCGATGCGGTGGCGATGAAGGCCAAGGAGCACGAGCTCGTCGCCAGCCTGCCGCACGGCGACCAGCGCAAGCTGGAAGTGGCGCTGCTGATGGCGCTGGAGCCGCAGGTCTACATGTTCGACGAGCCGACGGCGGGGATGAACCACGCCGAGGCGCCGGTGATCCTGGACCTGATCCGCAGGCTGAAGGCGGACAAGACCAAGACGATCCTGCTGGTGGAGCACAAGATGGACGTGGTGCGCGAACTGGCGGACCGGATCATCGTGCTGCACAACGGGGCTCTGGTGGCGGATGGCGAGCCGGCCGAAGTCATCGCGTCTCCCGTGGTGCAGGAAGCCTACCTGGGCGTGTCGACCCAGAAGGAAGCCGCATGAGCGCCAATCTTCTCGAACTCTCCGGCGTGCACACGCACATCGGCGCATACCACATCCTGCACGGCGTGGACCTCGCCGTGCCGCGCGGCCAGCTCACCATGCTTCTTGGCCGCAACGGCGCGGGCAAGACGACGACGCTGCGCACCATCATGGGCCTGTGGCGTGCGTCGCAGGGCCGCGTCGCCTTCGATGGCCAGGACATCACGCAGGCGCCCACGCCGCAGATCGCCGCTCGCGGCATCGCCTACGTGCCCGAGAACATGGGCATCTTCGCCGACCTCACGGTGAAGGAGAACATGCTGCTGGCCGCACGCGGCGCCAAGCACGCGGGCCAGATGGACACCCAGCGGCTGGAGTGGATCTTCAGGCTGTTCCCCGCCGTGGAGAAATTCTGGAACCATCCCGCGGGCAAGCTCTCGGGAGGACAGAAGCAGATGCTGGCCGTGGCGCGCGCCATCGTGGAGCCGCGCGAGCTGCTGATCGTGGACGAGCCGAGCAAGGGGCTCGCACCCGCGATCATCAACAACATGATCGACGCCTTCGCCCAGCTCAAGGCGAGCGGCGTGACCATCCTGCTGGTGGAGCAGAACATCAACTTCGCCAAGCGGCTGGGCGACACGGTCGCCGTGATGGACAACGGCGTGGTCGTGCACGCGGGCTCCATGAAGGAGCTGGCGGACGACGAGGAACTGCAGCATTCGCTGCTCGGGCTGGCGCTATGAACCTGTTCAAGGATTTCGACTGGAAGCCGCTGGCGCTGGTGCCGGTGCTCGCCGTGCTGGTGCTGCCCTTCATCGGCTCGAGCTCCACGTGGCTCACGCTCACCGTGGCCGGCCTCGCGATGGGCATGATCATCTTCATCATCGCTTCCGGCCTCACGCTGGTGTTCGGCCTGATGGACGTGCTGAACTTCGGCCATGGCGTGTTCATCGCGCTGGGCGCCTTCGTGGCCACGAGCGTCCTGGGCGCGATGGGGGACTACACGGCGTCCGGCAGCCTGTGGGTGAACCTGCTCGCGGTGTTGCCGGCGATGGTCGTCGCCATGCTGGTGGCGGGCGCGGTCGGCCTCGCCTTCGAGCGCTTCATCGTGCGCCCGGTGTACGGCAACCACTTGAAGCAGATCCTGATCACCATGGGCGGCATGATCATCGGCGAGGAGCTGATCAAGGTGATCTGGGGCCCGATGCAGATCCCCCTTCCGCTGCCCGAAGGCCTGAAGGGCACGATCTACCTCGGCGACGCGGCGATGGAGAAGTACCGCCTGCTCGCCGTGATCGTGGGCGCCATCGTCTTCGGCGTGCTGCTGTGGACCCTCACGCGCACCAAGATCGGCCTGCTGATCCGCGCCGGCGTGCAGGACCGCGAGATGGTGGAGTCGCTCGGCTACCGGATCAAGGTGCTGTTCATCGGCGTGTTCGTGGTCGGCAGCGCCCTGGCCGGACTGGGCGGCGTGATGTGGGGCATGTACCAGCAGAACGTGATCCCGCAGATGGGCGCGCAGGTCAACGTGCTGATCTTCATCGTGCTGATCATCGGCGGCCTGGGCTCGACCACGGGCGCGCTGGTCGGTGCGCTGCTGGTGGGGCTGATGGCCAACTACACCGGCTTCCTGGTGCCCAAGATGGCGCTGTTCTCCAACATCCTGCTGATGATGGCCATCCTGTTGTGGCGGCCGCAGGGTGTCTATGCGCTGAGCAAGTGAGCACGCGATGCTGACCCGACTCCTCTCCAACGACCTGCCGCGCAGCCGCATCCTGGCGGTGATCCTGATCGCGCTGTTCGTCGCGCTCGCCGTCACGCCCTTCGCCATCCCCGGCGTGAAGGCGCTCAACGTCGCGGCCAAGATCCTGGTCTTCATCGTGCTGGTGGCGAGCTTCGACCTGCTGCTCGGCTACACGGGCATCGTGAGCTTCGCGCACACCATGTTCTTCGGCATAGGCGCGTACGGCGTGGCCATCGCATCGACCCGCATGGGCGCAGGCTGGGGCGCGCTGGCGGTCGGCATCGCCTGCGCGCTGGCGATCTCGCTGGTGCTGGCGGCGGCGATCGGGCTGTTCTCGCTACGGGTGCGCGCGATCTTCTTCTCGATGATCACGCTCGCCTTCGCGGCGGCGTTCCAGACCCTCGCTTCGCAGCTTTCGGAGTTCACCGGCGGCGAGGACGGCCTGACCTTCAAGATGCCGGAGCTGCTGTCGCCTTCGTACGAACCGTTCGCGACGGAGTTCCTGGGCGTCTTGATCGACGGCCGGACCATCAGCTACTACCTGCTGTTCGTCGTGACGGTGGTGCTCTTCCTCGCCATGCTGCGCATCGTGAATTCGCCCTTCGGGCGCGTGCTGCAGGCCATTCGGGAGAACGAGTTCCGCGCCGAGGCGATCGGGTACCGCGTGGTGGTGTACCGCACGATCTCCAGCGTGCTGTCAGCGCTGTTCGCCACCCTGGCCGGCGCCATGCTGGCGATCTGGCTGCGCTACAACGGGCCCGACACCACGCTGTCGTTCGAGATCATGCTGGACGTGCTGCTGATCGTGGTGATCGGCGGCATGGGCACGATCTACGGGGCGGCGATCGGTTCCGGCCTGTTCGTGGTGGCACAGAGCTACCTGCAGGACCTACTGAAGCTCGCGAGCGATGCCGTGTCGGGGCTGCCCTGGCTGGCCGCGCTGCTGTCGCCCGACCGTTGGCTGCTCTGGCTCGGCGTGCTGTTCGTGCTGTCGGTGTACTACTTCCCCACGGGCGTGGTGGGGCGCCTGCGCGCGCTGCGCACGCCCGTGCGGGCGAAGGCGCCTGCCAGTGCCGGCTCGCCGGCGCCGGCCGCCGCCGAGGATCCGAAGACCACCTGAGGGGACGCGATGAGCTTCACATCCAACTACGTCACCTGCGCGGGCCGCGAAATCCATTTCACGGAGTGGGGCGGGGAGCACAGCCGCACCGTCGTCGCGTGGCACGGCCTGGCGCGCACGGGGCGTGACATGGACGATCTGGCGCTGGCGCTGTCGGACCGCTACCGCGTGATCTGCCCCGACACGATAGGGCGCGGCTTCAGCCAGTGGAGCCCGGACCCCGCCAACGAATACCAGCTGGCGTTCTACGCGAGGGTGGCCGCGGAGCTGTTCGACCAGCTCGGGGTGGAGCGCGCGCATTGGATCGGCACCTCGATGGGCGGTGCGATCGGCACGGTCTGCGCGTCCGGCCTGTTCGAGCCGCGCATGAAGCAGCGCATCCAGAGCCTGGTGCTGAATGACAACGCACCGCGCCTGGCCGCCGCGGCGGTGGATCGGATCCGGAACTACGCCGGCAACCCGCCGTCCTTCGCCACGATGGCGGAACTCGAGGCGTTCTTCCGCCAGGTCTACAAGCCCTATGGCTGGCTGAGTGACGCGCAGTGGCGGCGCCTGGCGGAGACGTCGGCGCGCCGCCTCCCGGATGGCCGCCTGACGCCGCACTACGACCCGGCGATGGTGCGGCAGTTCATCGACCACCCGAACGACTACGACCTGTGGGCGCACTATGACGAACTGCGCCTGCCGGTGCTGCTGCTGCGCGGCGCCGAATCCGATCTCGTGCTGCCCGACGCGGCCGCAGAGATGATGGTCCGCGGCCCCGGCGCACTGGGACTGGCGCGCGTCGTCGAAGTACCGGGCTGCGGGCACGCGCCGGCGCTGAACGTGCCGGACCAGCTCCAGCTGGTGCGTGCTTTCATCGAGCAGCACGAGGCGACGGCGGCGGTTCCGGCGCACGCCTGAGCCGGAGGCTGGGACGCCGGGTGCGTCGGGGTTCGGCTTCGCGCTCACCCCGACCTACGGCCCTCACGCGCGACGCCATTCCGTCGGAATCCTCCCCGTAGGTTGGCGGTGAGCGCGAAGCCGAACCCCAACGTGCAGATTACCCCGCTGCGCCCAGCGCCATCGCCCGCTGCTTCTGCGCCGCCAGCGCCGCGGGATCCGCAACGGATTGCGTCGGCCATCCCGCCAGGTGCTGCTGCGCGATGTGCCCCAGCGCCGCTATCCAGTCCGTCTCGTCGTTGAGGCAAGGGATGTAGTGGAACTCGCGGCCGCCCGCGGCGAGGAAGGCGTCGCGGCATTCCATCGCGATCTCCTCCAGCGTCTCCAGGCAGTCACTCGTGAAACCGGGGCAGACCACGTCCACGCGCTGCGTGCCCTGGCGCGCCATCGCCTCCAGGGTCGGCTGCGTGTAAGGCTCCAGCCATTTCGCCTTGCCGAAGCGGGACTGGAAAGTCACGGTGTACTGCTCCGGCGCGAGCTGCAGCGATTCGGCCAGCAGGCGCGCGGTCTTGCGGCATTCACAGTGGTACGGATCGCCGAGCAGCAGCGTGCGTTCGGGCACGCCATGGAAGCTCATGACCAGGTGGTCGGGCCTTCCGTGCTCGCGCCAGTGCCGCTCGATGAGCCGTGCCAGGGCCAGGATGTAGCCGCGGTCGTCGTGGTAGCGGTTCACGAAGCGCAGTTCCGGCACGGCGCGCTGGGTGCGCGTCCATTCGGTCACCGCATCGACCACGCTGGCCGTGGTCGTGCCCGAATACTGCGGGTAGGCCGGCAGCACGAGGATGCGGTCGGCGCCGGCTTCCTTCAAGGCATCGAGCTGGCTGGCGACCGAGGGCGTGCCATAGCGCATGGCATACGCCACCCGCACGCGATGCCCGTGTTCGCCCAGCCAGCCTTGCAGCCGCCTGGCCTGGCGTTCGGTCCACACCTTCAGGGGCGAGCCTTCGGGCGTCCAGATGGCCTGGTACTTGGCCGCGGACTTGGCTGAGCGAAGCGGCAGGATCAGGCCGTACAACAGCGGCAACCACAGCGCGCGCGGGATCTCCACCACCCGCGGATCGGCGAGGAACTCGGCGAGGTAACGGCGCACGGCGGCCGGCGTCGGGGCGTCGGGCGTGCCGAGGTTGCACAGCAGGATGGCGGTGAGGCTCGGCTGGCCGTGGCGGTGGGCCGGCTGCGCCGCGGTGGGGATGGGCATGCGTTATTCTCACCGCCATGCTCATCCCGGGGAAAATCAGGGCCATCACCATCGACCTGGACGACACGTTGTGGCCGATCTGGCCCACCATCGAACGGGCCGAGCAGGTGCTGCTGGAGTGGCTGGCGCAGCATGCGCCCGCGGCCGCCGCGCTGTTTTCCGACGCTGCCGCCCTGCGCGAGATCCGCGGCGAGATGACCACGTCGCGTCCCGACCTCAAGCACGACATGAGCGCGCTGCGCCGCGAGTCCATCCGCCTGGCGCTGCATCGCTCCGGCGAAGACACGGCGCTGGCCGATCCTGCCTTCGAAGCCTTCTTCGCGGAGCGGCAGCGCGTGACGCTGTACGAGGATGCGCTGCCGGCGCTGGAGTACCTGGCGCGGCGCTTCCCGGTCGTTGCGCTGTCCAACGGCAACGCCGACCTGAACCGCATCGGCCTCGCGCACTTCTTCCGCGCCTCGGTGTGCGCGCGCGAGTTCGGCGTCGGCAAGCCCGATCCGCGCATCTTCCACGCCGCCGCCGGCGCCGTGGACACGATGCCCGAGCACGTGCTGCACATCGGCGACGACAGCACGCTCGACGTGCTGGGCGCGCTGAACGCCGGCATGCAGGCGGCGTGGCTGAACCGTTCCGATGCGCCCTGGCCGCACGACGAGGAGCCGCACGTGACGCTCACCCACCTGGGTGAACTGCAGGAGATGATCGGCTAGGCGGGGCCGACTTGCGCGCTCACCGCGAGCGCCGCGCGCACCGCCCCTTCCAGCGTGGCCGGATAAGGGCCTTCCACGTAGTCCCCGCAGGCCCAGAGCCCCGGCGCGATCGCGATGGCGGGACGACGCAGTCCCGGCACGCAAGCGAAGGTGGCGCGCTTTTCCACCACCGTTTGCACCGGCCGCACGTTCCAGCCGAGAGCCGCGGCTTGTGCGACCACCTCGCGCTCGATCGCATCCTTCTCGCCGCGGCAGGCGCTCGCCACGAAGGCGAGCAGCCCCGGCGGGCCGCCGAGCTGCGCCCGGTCGAAGACGAACTGCGCAGGACCCGAGCGCAGCGCCAGCATCGGCAGGGGCAGCGCCGGCCCGCCGATGGCGTACACGGTCGCGATCGGCTCGAACGCCAATGCCGTCGCATCGCGCAGCCACGCATCGGCCGCGACGCCGCTGCGCTCGACGAGGCGCGCGGCCTCGGTGGAAGGCGTGGCCAGGATCACCGCGTCGAAATCCTCGCTGTCCAGCGCCCATCCGGTGCCCTGCGCCTGCAGCGCCTGCACGCGTTGCCCCAGGCGCACCTGCGCGCTGTGCGCCGCCAGCCAGCGCTGCGCCGCGTCCGGGAACAACGCGCCGAGTTCCTGCTTGGGCAGCAGCAGGTTCGACCCGCCCCAGCCGCCCCAGCCCTTGCCGAACAGGCCGTCGCCCAGCACGCGCAGGAACACGCTGGCGCTGGAACGATCGGCGGGCGTGTTGAGCGCCGCCACGCACAGCGGCTCGATGAGTTCGTCGCGCACGCGCTGCGTGAGGTTGCGGGTGAGTTCCGCCACGCTGAGATGTTCCGCGCAGCGGAAGCGCGCCAGTTGCCACGCCGTGGAGGCGCGCAGCAGCGAAAGCTTGTCGCGCCAGCTCCAGCCGCGCGCGCGCAGGATGCCGGCCGCGGCGTCCCAGGGCGCGGGCCACGCCGGCAGGACGAGTCCGTGCCCCTGCGGATCGAGCAGCGTGAGCGGCAGGCGCAGCAAGGCGTCCGCCGGCCGCACGCCGACCTTCTCCATCATGCGCAGGGTCTCGGCGTAGGCGCCGATCAGGATGTGCTGGCCGTTGTCGACGAGCGTCGTGCCGCCGTCCGGCAGCGCGAGGGCCAGGGTGCGCGCGCGCCCACCCGCCACGCGCGATGCCTCCACCAGCGTGACCGCGTGGCCCTGTTCGGCGCAGGCGACGGCCACGGCCAGTCCGGCCCAGCCGGCGCCCACGATCGCGATGCGCTGCCGCACTACATGCGTCCCAGCGCCTGCACCTTCCAGGCGAGCCAGAGCTTGCGCACGGGAGTGAGGCTGGTGCGCTGGTTCAGCACCTGGAAGTCGTCGGCCTCGATCTCGCGCAGCAGCGTGCGGTAGATGCTGGCCATCATCAGGCCGGGCTTCTGCGCGCGCCGGTCCTGCGCCGGCAGCAACGCCAGCGCCTCCTCATACACGGCGTGTGCGCGCTTCGCCTGGAAGCGCATCAGGGCGATGAAGCGGTCGGAATGCTTGCGCTGCAGGATCTCGTGCGCCTTCACGTCGAACTGCTGCAATTCGTTGACGGGCAGGTAGATGCGCCCGCGCATCGCGTCCTCGCCGACGTCGCGGATGATGTTGGTGAGCTGGAAGGCCAGCCCCAGCTTGTGCGCGTACTCGGTCGTCTGGGCCTGCGTCTGCCCGAAGATCCGCGCCGCCACTTCGCCGACGACGCCGGCCACCAGGTGGCAGTAGCGCTGCAGGCCGGGGAAGTCGAGGTAGCGGGTCTGCTCCAGGTCCATCTCGCAGCCGCGGATCACCGCCTGCAGGTGTTCCTGCTGCAGCCCGAAGGCGGGCACGCTGGGCATCAGCGCGCGCATCACCGGATGCGAGGGGTTGCCCGCGAAGGACTGCGCCACCTCCGCGTGCCACCAGGCGAGCTTGGTGCGGGCGACGCCCGGATCCGTGACTTCATCGACCACGTCGTCCACTTCGCGGCAGAACGCGTAGAAGGCGGTGATCGCCGCGCGCCGGGGCGGCGGCAGGAAGAGGAAGGCGTAATAGAAGCTGCTGCCCGAGGCGGCGGCCTTCTGCTGGACGTACTGTTCCGGCGTCATGCGTCGTGGTGTGAAGCCCGTGATTCTCACATCCGCGCGGCGCCCCACAGCATGGGGGGGACGTCGCGGGCGGAAATGCGAGGGCGCGATTGCAGCGTGCGATGCCCCAGCCGCTCGATGCGGTGCAGGATGCGCAAGCCGCCCTGGACCACCAGGCGCAACTCCCAGCCGGCGCGGCCCGGCACGCGATGCACCAGCGGCGCGCCCGAGAGCATCAGCTCGCGCGCCCAGGCGCATAGCTCGGCGACCAGCGCGGGGCCGTTGGGATGCGAGGCCCAGGTGCCTGGCGCGGAGGGATCGATGCCGTGGCGGCGACAGTCCTCCGCGGGCAGGTAGTAGCGGCCCCGGGGGACGTCGACGCCGAGGTCCTGCCAGAAGTTGATCAACTGCAGCGCGCTGCAGATCGCGTCGCTTCGGGCCAGCGCCTGCGCGTCGCCCACGCCATACAAGTGCAGCAGCAGCCGCCCCACGGGGTTCGCCGAACGGCTGCAGTAGTCCATCAACTCGGCCCGGTCGGCGTAACCAGCGCCCGCGGCCGTCTTGCGCACGTCCTGCTCGAAGGCATCGAGGAGGGCATGCAAGGGACGCGAGGGCAGGGCGAAATCCCGGGCGGCCGCGGCCAGGGGGGCGAAAACCTGCGGCCAGCGGCCGGACCAGGTGTTGCCCTGGAGGCACGCCGAGAGGTCGTTTCTATATGTAAACAGGTCCTGCAGGCGCTCCTGCACTGTCGCGCTGCCCTCATCCGCGATATCGTCAGCCGTGCGGGCGAACCAATAGATGGCAGCGACGGGCCGCCGCAGGCCAGGGGGGCATAGCCACGACGCGACGGGGAAATTTTCGTAGTGCTCGACCGGGCGGTGCCGGTCGTCGGAAGGCGCGATCACCTCCGGATTGTCGCTTGACAGGCTCTGCGGGTTTCTCCTAGATTACTAACCGGTCAGTCATTAAGGCTTCGACCCCGCCGAGTGCGCACCAGTTCACGGAACCGCCCCCATGAAGACATCGATTCCCTCACGCCTCGCGCTCTGGACCGCGGCCGCGCTCACGCTCGGCGTCCTCGCCGCCTGTTCGCGCGGCACGCCGGTGCCGGAGCCGGTGCGCGCCGTGAAGGTGATGACCGTCTCGGCGTCCGGCCTGCAGTCGCGGGTCGAGTTCTCCGGGGAGGTGAAGGCCCGCGTGGAATCCCGCCTCGGCTTCCGGGTCGCCGGCAAGATCACCAGCCGGACGGCCGAGATGGGGCAGCAGGTGAAGGCCGGCACCGTGCTGGCCCAGCTCGACCCGCAGGATTACCGCCTGGCCGCCGATGCGGCGCGTGCCCAGCTCTCGGCGGCTTCGACCAACCGGGACCTGGCGGCCGCGGACTTCAAGCGTTTCCAGGCCCTGCGCGAACAGAACTTCATCAGCGGCGCGGAACTGGAGCGCCGCGAGACGGCGTACAAGGCCGCGCAGGCGCAATTCGAGCAGGCCCAGGCGCAGCTCGCGTCGCAAGGCAACCAGGCGCGCTACACGAGCCTGGTGGCGGACGTGTCCGGCGTGATCACGGCGGTGGAGGCCGAACCCGGCCAGGTGGTGGCCGCCGGCACGCCCGTCGTGCGCATTGCAGCCGACGGCGCGCGCGACGTGGTCTTCGCGGTGCCGGAGGACAAGGTCGTTGCGCTGCGCCCCGGCACCGAAGTGGCGGTGCGCCTGTGGGCGGGCAACACGCAGCTGCAGGGCCGCATCCGCGAGGTCGCGGCCAGCGCCGACCCGGTGACGCGCACCTACCCCGTGAAGGTGGCGCTCGATCCGCGCGCGCAGCCGCCGCTGGGCGCCACCGTCACCGTCGTCCCGCAGGCGCTCGGCCACGCGGGTGCCCAGGTCATCAAGATTCCCACCAGCGCCTTGCGCCAGGAGGGCAAGGGCAGCGCCGTCTGGGTGCTGGAGCGAAAGACCATGACCGTGCGCTCGCAGCCCGTGGAGGTGGCCACCGCCGACGGCAACGACGCGGTGATCGCGGCCGGCCTGCAGCCCGGCATGCAGATCGTCACCGCGGGCGTGCACGTGCTGGCCCCCGGCCAGAAGGTTTCCGTATGGCAGGAGAAGACCTCCGCCGTGCCCGCCATCGCCACGCAGCAGCCCGGCAAGCCGGTCGCCGGCGCCGCGCAGGCCGCCACCGTCACCACGCGCTGAGGCCGGCATGAGCGCATCCGAAAATCGCGAGCGGTTCAACCTCTCGCGCTGGGCCCTGGAGCATCCGGCCCTCACGCGCTACCTGATGGTGGTGCTGATGCTGCTGGGCGCCGTCTCCTATTTCCAGCTCGGGCAGGACGAGGACCCGCCCTTCACCTTCCGCGCGATGATCATCCGCGTGTTCTGGCCGGGCGCCACCGCGCAGCAGGTGGCCGAGCAGGTGACGGACAAGATCGAGCGCACCCTGCAGGAGGTGCCGTACGCCGACATCATCCGCAGCTATTCCAAGCCCGGCGAGACGCTGGTGGTGCTGCAGATCAAGGATTCCTCGCGCGCGGCCGACGTGCCCAACGTCTGGTATGCGGTGCGCAAGAAGATCGGCGACATGCGCGGCACGCTGCCCTCCGGCGTGGTCGGCCCCTTCTTCAACGACGAATACGGCGACGTCTATGGCGTCATCTACGCCCTGGAGGCGGACCGCGGCTACACCTACGCCGAGGTCAAGACCTTCGCCGACGACGTGCGCCAGCAGCTGCTGCGCGTGCCGGACGTCGCCAAGGTGGAACTGTTCGGCGCGCAGGAGGAGAAGCTGTACGTCGAGATCTCGCAGAAGCGGCTGTCGCAGCTCGGGCTGGACCTCAACCAGGTCCTGCAGCAGCTGCAGCAGCAGAACGCCGTGGAATCCGCCGGGGCCGTGCAGACGCCGCTGGAAGTCGTGCAGGTCCGCGTGGCCGGCCAGTTCGAGGCCGTGGAGCAGCTGCGCGCCATGCCGATCCGCGGCAGCACCGGCAACCAGCTGCGCCTGGGCGACATCGCCGAAGTGAAGCGCGGCTACGTCGATCCGCCCCAGGTGAAGGTGCGCCACGGCGGCCGCGAGGTGATCGCGCTGGGCGTCTCCATGGCCAAGGGGGGCGACATCATCCGCCTGGGCGACGCGCTCCACGCCGCCACCGGGCGCATCGACGACAACCTGCCGGCCGGCATCCGGCTCGTCCAGGTGCAGGACCAGCCCAAGTCCGTGTCCACCTCCGTCAACGAGTTCGTGAAGGTGCTGGTGGAGGCGGTGGTCATCGTGCTGGCCGTCAGCTTCATCAGCCTGGGCCTGCACCGGCGGCCCGGCACCGGCCTGCCGCTGTGGAAGCGCTGGTACGTGGACATGCGCCCGGGCCTGGTGGTGGGCATCACCATCCCCCTGGTGCTGGCCGTGACCTTCCTGGCGATGCACTACTGGGGCATCGGGCTGCACAAGATCTCGCTGGGCTCGCTGATCATCGCGCTGGGCCTGCTGGTGGACGACGCCATCATCGCGGTGGAGATGATGGTGCGGAAGATGGAGGAGGGCTACGACAAGGTCCGCGCCGCCACCTTCGCCTATGAAGTGACGGCCATGCCCATGCTCACCGGCACGCTGATCACGGCCGCCGGCTTCCTGCCGATCGGCATGGCGAAGTCCACCGTGGGCGAGTACACCTACGCGATCTTCGCGGTGACGGTGATCGCCCTGGTCCTCAGCTGGCTCGTCTCGGTGTACTTCGTGCCTTACCTCGGCACGCTGCTGCTCAAGACCAAGCCGGTCTCGGCGGAGCATCACGAGCACTTCGACACGCCGTTCTACCGGCGCTTCCGCCGCGCGGTGGACTGGTGCGTGGAGCACCGCTGGATCACCATAGGCGCGATGCTGCTCACGTTCGCGCTGGGCATCGCCGGCATGGGGAAGGTGCAGCAGCAGTTCTTCCCGGACTCCAGCCGCCCCGAGATCCTGGTGGACCTCTGGACGCCCGAGGGCACCTCCTTCGCCGCCACCGAGGAGGTGGCCAAGCGCTTCGAGCAGCGGCTGCTGGCGACGGAGGACGTGGTGGCCGTGACGACCTGGGTCGGCTCGGGCGTGCCGCGCTTCTACCTGCCGCTCGACCAGATCTTCCCGCAGAGCAATGCGTCCCAGCTGATCGTGCAGCCGAAGGACCTGGCCACCCGCGAGAAGCTGCGCGTGCAGCTGCCCGGCCTGCTGGCGCGCGAGTTCCCCGAGGTGCGCGCGCGGGTCAAGCTGCTGCCCAACGGCCCGCCGGTGGCGTACCCGGTGCAGTTCCGCGTGATGGGGCCGGACCCGGCGACGCTGCGCGAGCGGGCCGACGAGGTGAAGGCGGCCATGCGGCAGAGCCCCCATACCCGCGGCGTCAACGACAACTGGAACGAGTCCGTCAAGGTGCTCCGGCTGGAGGTGGACCAGGCCAAGGCGCGTGCGCTGGGCGTCACCAGCCAGTCGATCGCGCAGGCCAGCCGCACCAGCCTGGCGGGGACGCCCATCGGCCAGTACCGGGAGGGCGACAAGCTGATCGAGATCCTGCTGCGCCAGCCGCTGGACGAGCGCAACGCGATCAGCGACCTGGGCAATGCGTACCTGCCGACCGCCTCCGGCAAGTCCATCCCGCTGACCCAGATCGCCAAGCCGGTGTTCACCTGGGAGCCGGGGGTGATGTGGCGCGAAGGGCGCAGCTACGCCATCACGGTGCAGTCCGACGTGGTGGAGGGCCTGCAGGGGGCCACCGTCACCAACGAACTGCTGCCGAAGCTGCGCGAACTCGAGCGTGGCTGGCCGGCCGGCTACCGCATCCAGGTGGCCGGCACGGTGGAGGAAAGCGGCAAGGGCTCCTCGTCCATCGCGGCGGGCGTGCCGGTCATGCTGTTCATCACCTTCACGCTGCTGATGCTGCAGCTGCAGAGCTTCAGCCGCGCGATGCTGGTGTTCCTCACCGGCCCCCTGGGCATCGCCGGCGTCGCCGGCGCGCTGCTCGTCCTGGATCGCCCCTTCGGCTTCGTGGCGCTGCTCGGCGTCATCGCCCTGATGGGCATGATCCAGCGCAACTCGGTGATCCTGATCGACCAGATCGAGCAGGACCGCGCGCGCGGCGTGCCGGCGTGGGACGCCATCGTCGAGGCGGCGGTCCGGCGGCTGCGTCCTATCGTGCTGACCGCGGCGGCGGCGGTGCTGGCGATGATCCCGTTGTCGCGCTCGGTGTTCTGGGGGCCGATGGCGGTGGCCATCATGGGCGGGTTGATCGTGGCGACGGTGCTGACGCTGCTGGCGCTGCCGGCGATGTATGCGGCGTGGTTCCGGGTGAGGCGGGAGCAACTCGTCATTCCCGCGCAGGCGGGAATCCAGGGCGTCCCGGCTGTCTGACGCGCTGCGCGCGTCCTCTGGGTCCCCGCCTGCGCGGGGATATTCCGGCCGTCCGCTTTCCTTTAGTGACCGCGCGGGTGGCGAAATTGGTAGACGCACCAGGTTTAGGTCCTGACGCCTTCACGGGCGTGTCGGTTCGAGTCCGACCCCGCGCACCACGCGTTTTTCCCAAACCGAGATAGATCATGGCCGTGACCGTAGAAACCCTGGACAAGCTCGAACGCAAGATGACGCTGACGCTGCCCGTCAATGCCATCCAGTCCGAAGTCGATTCCCGCCTGAAGAAGCTGGCGCGCACCGTGAAGATGGACGGCTTCCGGCCGGGCAAGGTGCCCCTGTCGGTGGTCGCGCAGCGCTACGGCTACTCCGTGCAGTTCGAGGTGATGAACGACAAGGTGGGCGAGGCCTTCGCCGCCGCCGCCAACGAAGCCAAGCTGCGCGTGGCCGGCCAGCCGAAGATCACCGAGAAGGAAGGCGCGCCCGAGGGCGAGCTGGCCTTCGACGCGGTGTTCGAGGTCTATCCCGAGGTGAAGATCGGCGAACTCGCCGGCGCCGAGGTCGAGAAGACCAGCACGGAAGTCACCGACGAGGCGATCGACCGCACCCTGGACATCCTGCGCAAGCAGCGCCGCACCTTCGCGCAGCGCCCGCAGGACGCCGCCGTGCAGGCCGGCGACCGCGTGACCGTCGACTTCGAGGGCAAGATCGACGGCGAGCCCTTCGAGGGCGGCAAGGCCGAGGACTTCCAGTTCATGGTGGGCGAAGGCCAGATGCTCAAGGAATTCGACGAGTCCGTGCGCGGCATGAAGACCGGCGAGAGCAAGACCTTCCCGCTGGCCTTCCCGGCCGACTACCACGGCAAGGACGTGGCGGGCAAGACGGCCGACTTCATGGTCACCGTCAAGAAGGTCGAGGCGGCCAACCTGCCGGAAGTGAACGAAGCGTTCGCCAAGTCGCTGGGCATCCAGGACGGCACGGTGGAAGCGCTGCGCGCCGACATCCGCAAGAACCTCGAGCGCGAGGTCAAGTTCCGCCTGCTGTCGCGCAACAAGCAGGCCGCGATGGACGCGCTCGTCGCCAAGGCGGAGCTCGACCTGCCCAAGTCGATCGTGCAGAACGAGATCGACCGCCTGATCGAGTCGCAGCGCAACGAGCTGAAGCAGCGCGGCCTGAAGGACGTGGAGAAGCTGCCGATCCCCGAGGACATCGTGCGCCCGCAGGCCGAGCGCCGCGTGCGCCTGGGCCTGGTGGTGGCCGAGCTGGTGCGCGCCAACGGCCTGGAAGCCAAGCCGGAACAGATCAAGCAGCACATCGACGAACTGGCCGCCAGCTACGAGCGCCCCGCCGACGTGGTGCGCTGGTACTACGGCGACAACCGCCGCCTGGCCGAGGTCGAGGCGATCGTGATCGAGAACAACGTCACGGAGTACGTGCTGTCGAAGGCGAAGACGGTCGAGAAGACCGTCGCGTTCGACGAGCTGATGGGGCAGAACCAGGGCTGATCGGAAGCGTCGGGGTTCGCCTGCGGGCTCACCCCGACCTACGCCACTCCCTGTCATTGCGGGCTCGACCCGCAATCCATGGATGCCGGGTCGAGCCCGGCATGACAGCTTCGGGGCCGGCCGGGTCTTGTCAAAGGCCCGGCCGGCCCCAACTCCTTTCAGGCTAAAGTACAGCCAAGACACCGGAGCCAAATCCCCCCATGAGCGCACTTGAAACCCAGGGCCTGGGCCTGATCCCCATGGTCATCGAGCAGTCCGGCCGCGGCGAGCGGTCGTACGACATCTACTCGCGCCTGCTGCGCGAGCGGGTGATCTTCCTGGTGGGCCCCGTGAACGACCAGACCGCGAACCTGGTGGTCGCGCAGCTGCTGTTCCTCGAGTCCGAGAACCCGGACAAGGACATCTCCCTGTACATCAACTCCCCCGGCGGGAGCGTGAGCGCCGGCATGGCGATCTACGACACGATGAACTTCATCAAGCCGCAGGTTTCCACGCTGTGCACCGGCATGGCCGCCTCCATGGGGGCCTTCCTGCTGTCCGCCGGCGAGAAGGGCAAGCGCTTCGCCCTGCCGCACTCCAAGATCATGATCCACCAGCCACTCGGCGGCATGCAGGGCCAGGCGACGGACATCGAGATCCACGCCCGCGACATCCTGAAGACCAAGGGCGTCCTGAACCGCATCCTCGCGGAGCGCACCGGCCAGCCGCTGGAGAAGATCGAGCGGGACACCGACCGGGACTACTTCCTCGAAGCCGAGGAGGCCAAGAACTACGGCATCGTGGACCAGGTCATTGCCAAAAGGCCGTAATCCCTCCGCACCGCGGTTGCGCAACGGCAACGACGGCGCCTCCGGGAAACCGGGGCGCCGTTTGTTGTATGGTTATCATTGAATCGTCGAACAGGCACAGGACTTATGGCCGAACGAAAAGGCTCCTCCAGCGAGAAAACGCTTTACTGCTCGTTCTGCGGGAAGAGCCAGCACGAGGTCAAGAAACTCATCGCGGGACCGTCGGTGTTCATCTGCGACGAGTGCATCGACCTGTGCAACGAGATCATCCGCGACGAGCTGCCCGCCGGTGACGAGCAGCGCGAGGCGCGCGGCGACCTGCCCACGCCGCAGGAGATCAAGAACAACCTCGACAACTACGTGATCGGCCAGGAGCCCGCCAAGCGCGCGCTGTCCGTGGCGGTCTACAACCACTACAAGCGCCTGCGCCACAAGGAAAAGGCCAAGAAGGACGACGTCGAGCTCACCAAGAGCAACATCCTCCTGATCGGCCCCACCGGCAGCGGCAAGACGCTGCTGGCCCAGACGCTCGCGCGCATGCTGGACGTGCCCTTCGTGATGGCCGACGCCACCACGCTGACGGAAGCCGGCTACGTGGGCGAGGACGTCGAGAACATCATCCAGAAGCTGCTGCAGAACTGCAACTACGAGGTGGAGCGGGCGCAGCGCGGCATCGTCTACATCGACGAGATCGACAAGATCTCGCGCAAGTCCGACAACCCCTCGATCACCCGCGACGTCTCGGGCGAGGGCGTGCAGCAGGCCCTGCTGAAGCTGGTCGAAGGCACCATGGCCAGCGTGCCGCCCCAGGGCGGGCGCAAGCACCCGAACCAGGACTTCCTGCAGATCGACACGACCAACATCCTGTTCATCTGCGGCGGCGCCTTCGCCGGCCTGGAGAAGGTGATCGAGCAGCGCACCGAGGCCTCGGGCATCGGCTTCGGCGCCAACGTGCGCAGCAAGAAGGAGCGCAGCCTGTCGGACATGTTCCGCGAGGTCGAGCCCGAAGACCTGATCAAGTTCGGCCTCATTCCCGAACTGGTGGGCCGCCTGCCCGTGGTGGCCACGCTGTCCGAGCTGAGCGAGGACGCGCTGGTGCAGATCCTCACCGAGCCCAAGAACGCGATGGTCAAGCAGTACGCCAAGCTGCTCGCCATGGAAGGCGTCGACCTGGAGGTGCGTCCCAACGCGCTGAAGGCGATCGCCCGCAAGGCCCTGCAGCGCAAGACCGGCGCGCGCGGCCTGCGCTCCATCCTGGAGCAGTCGCTGATCGACACGATGTTCGAGCTGCCGAACATCAGCAACGTCGAGAAGGTGGTGGTGGAGGAAAGCACCATCGAGGAAAGCAAGCCGCCGCTGCTGGTCTACCGCGAGGCCGCGAAGAAGGCCTGATGACCCGGGACCGGAACCCCATCCTCCCCAGGCTCGCGACGAGCCGCCGCCCCGGTCTCCCCTCCCTTTTTGTGCCCTTTCAGCCTTGTCCGACCCCCGTGGGGTCGGGCCGGGTTGAAAATGGCGTATTGCCAGCCATCTGTGGCTGGTCACTTTGAGGATCGCCATGTCCGGACATACCCCCCTGCCTTCTGACCCGATGGACCTGCCGCTCCTGCCCCTGCGGGACGTGGTGGTGTTCCCCCACATGGTCATCCCCCTGTTCGTCGGCCGGCCCAAGAGCATCAAGGCCTTGGAAGCCGCGATGGAAGCGGAGCGCCGCATCATGCTGGTGGCCCAGAAAGCCGCCGCGAAGGACGAGCCCTCCGTCTCCGACATGTTCGAGGTGGGGTGCATTTCCACCATCCTGCAGATGCTCAAGCTGCCTGACGGCACCGTGAAGGTGCTGGTCGAGGGCCAGCAGCGGGCACGTGTTTCCAAGATCACCGACGGCGCCGCCCACTTCGTGGCGACGGTGGTGCCGGTGGATTCCACCAGCCTCGACGGCAAGTCCGCCGAGATCGAGGCGCTGCGCCGCGCGGTGCTCCAGCAGTTCGACCAGTACGTCAAGCTGAACAAGAAGATCCCGCCGGAGATCCTGACCTCGATCGCCTCCATCGACGATCCGGGGCGCTTGGCCGACACGATCGCCGCGCACCTGCCGCTCAAGCTGGACAACAAGCAGATCGTCCTGGACCTCGCCGAGGTGAAGGAACGCCTGGAGAACCTGTTCGAGCAGATCGAGCGCGAAGTCGAGATCCTCAACGTCGACAAGCGCATCCGCGGCCGCGTGAAGCGCCAGATGGAGAAGAACCAGCGCGACTTCTACCTGAACGAGCAGGTGAAGGCCATCCAGAAGGAACTGGGCGAGGGCGAAGAGGGCGCGGACATCGAGGAGATCGAGAAGAAGATCAAGCTCGCCAAGATGCCCAAGGACGCCAAGAAGAAGGCGGACGCTGAGCTGAAGAAGCTGAAGCTGATGTCGCCGATGTCGGCCGAGGCGACGGTGGTGCGCAACTACATCGACGTGCTCACCGGCCTGCCCTGGGCGAAGAAGACCAAGATCAAGCACGACCTCGCGTATGCCGAGCAGGTGCTGAACGAGGACCACTGGGGCCTCGAGAAGGTCAAGGACCGCATCCTCGAGTACCTCGCGGTGCAGCAGCGCGTGGACAAGGTGAAGGCGCCCATCCTGTGCCTGGTCGGCCCCCCGGGCGTCGGCAAGACCTCGCTGGGCCAGTCGATCGCCAAGGCGACCGGCCGCAAGTACGTCCGGCAGGCCCTGGGCGGCATGCGCGACGAGGCCGAGATCCGCGGCCACCGCCGCACCTACATCGGCGCCATGCCGGGCAAGGTGCTGCAGTCGCTGTCCAAGGTGGGCACGCGCAATCCGCTGTTCCTGCTCGACGAGATCGACAAGCTTGGGCAGGACTTCCGCGGCGATCCGGCCTCGGCGCTGCTGGAAGTGCTCGACCCCGAGCAGAACCACACCTTCAGCGACCACTACGTCGAGGTCGACTTCGACCTGTCGGACGTGATGTTCGTGGCGACGTCCAACTCGATGAACATCCCGCCGGCGCTGCTGGACCGGATGGAGGTGATCCGCCTCTCGGGCTACACCGAGGACGAGAAGACCAACATCGCCATGCGCTACCTGCTGCCCAAGCAGATGAAGAACAACGGCGTGAAGGAGACCGAGCTGCTGGTCGAGGAATCGGCCGTGCGCGACATCGTCCGCTACTACACCCGGGAAGCCGGCGTGCGCTCGCTGGAGCGCGAGCTGTCCAAGATCTGCCGCAAGGTGGTCAAGGGCCTGCAGCTGAAGAAGATGACGCCGCTGGTGAAGGTCACGGCGGAGAACCTGAACGACTTCCTGGGCGTGCGCAAGTTCACCTACGGGCGCGCGGAAGCGGCGAACCAGGTGGGACAGGTGGTCGGCCTGGCGTGGACCGAGGTCGGCGGCGACCTGCTGACGATCGAGGCCGCGCTGATGCCCGGCAAGGGCGTCATCCAGCGCACCGGCTCGCTCGGCGACGTGATGAAGGAATCGGTGGAAGCCGCCCGCACGGTGGTGCGCAGCCGCTCGCGCGCGCTGGGCATCAAGGACGAGATGTTCGAGAAGAAGGACATCCACATCCACGTGCCCGATGGCGCCACGCCCAAGGACGGCCCGTCCGCCGGCGCGGCGATGACCACCGCCCTGGTGTCCGCGCTGACCGGCATCCCGGTGCGCGCCGACGTGGCGATGACCGGCGAGATCACGCTGCGCGGCGAGGTCACGGCGATCGGCGGCCTGAAGGAGAAGCTGCTGGCGGCCCTGCGCGGCGGCATCAAGACGGTGCTCATCCCGGAAGAGAACACCAAGGACCTGCAGGACATTCCCGAGAACGTGAAGAACGACCTCGAGATCGTGCCCGTCAAGTGGATCGACAAGGTGCTGGAAGTGGCGCTCGAGCGCCAGCCCACGCCGCTGCCGGACGAGGAGCCGGCCACGGTCGCCCCGGTGGTCGGGGGCACGACGCCCGTCGCCGTGCAGCACTGAGCCCGGGATGGCGGAGTTTTTCAGGCTGCCGTCAGGAGCCTCGAAAAACTCCGCTATACTTGCGGCTTCAACGCGGGAATAGCTCAGTTGGTAGAGCGCAACCTTGCCAAGGTTGAGGTCGCGAGTTCGAGTCTCGTTTCCCGCTCCAGACTCGAAAAAGGGAAGCTTGCAGCTTCCCTTTTTCACTGGAACACGGCGCGGTAGCAAAGCGGTTATGCAGCGGATTGCAAATCCGCCCAGAGCGGTTCGACTCCGCTCCGCGCCTCCAGACCCCGGAAGCCCCGCCAACGCACGTTGCCGGGGCTTTTTCCCTTGATGGCTTACAGTCCGCCCATCGCCTCGATGGTGAAATCGGTAGACACAGCGGACTTAAAATCCGCCGCCCCTCACAAGGCGTCCCGGTTCGATTCCGGGTCGAGGCACCACAAGAACTAGCGCGCAGCGCAGGACCGGTCAAAATAGGGCCGGAGAGCACCATGTCCCAATACGACGCCCCCTTCGAGATCCATGTGCACGGCGACGTGCCGCTGCGCGCCGGGGTGACCTACGCCCAGCTGCAGGAGGCGCTGAAGCCCCTGTGGACGTACGCCGGCGCCAAGTCGCTGGCCGACGGCGCGGAGAGCGCCTACGAGGAAGAGCCCGGCATCAAGTTCGACGCCCGGGAGCACCTGCTCACGATGTGCTGGACGGTCGCCGGCGACCAGGATTTCCGCCAGCAGCTCGACGAGATGTGCATGTCGCTCAACGAGCTGGCGGAAGAGGGCGCGGCCATCGAGATCACCTTCTACGACGCCGAGTTCGACGAGGAGGAGGCCGAGCCCGAGGCCGAATCGCGCGACGACTTCATCATGATGTTCGTCGGCCCCACCCCCGCGGCCATCATGCAGGTGCAGCGCGACCTGCTGGTGCAGGACGTCGTGAACCTGATGGAGCGCCACTTCGAGGCCAACGAGCTCGATGGCGTCGTCACCGAGATCGACAAGCTGTTCTCCCAGCGCTTCGACGCGCTGGTGAGTTCCCTGGAACTCGGCAAGCCGCCGCGCGGCAGTGGCGGCGGCGGCTCGGGCGGCCATGGCGGCGGCCGGCGTCCGCGGCACCTGCACTAGCTTCGCGCAGCTCCGTAGGCTGGGTTGGCGAAGCCACCCCAGCGATGCGACGCGAAACGCTGGGGTCGGCTTCGCCGAACCCAGCCTACGAAGGCACTACATGGCCACTGGCCGCTTGGCATAGATCTGCTCGATCTGCGCGGCGAACCGCTGCTCCAGCTGCTTGCGGCGCAGCTTCATGGTGGGCGTGATGAGGGCGTTGTCGGTGGTCCAGGGCTCCAGCGTGAGCCACACGCCGCGCACGCGCGCATAGGACGGGAAGGACGCCAGGCGCGGCTGGATGCGGGCGATCGCCGTCTGCTGCGCTTCCGGACGCTGGGTGGCGCGTGGATCGTCCGGGTCCAGGCCCAGCTCCCGCGCGAGCACGGCCCAGCCGTCCCGGTTCAGGACGGCCAGCGCCGACACGAACGGCCGGCCTTCGCCGAGCACCATCACCTGTTCGAACAGCGGATCCTCCGCGATCGCCAGCTCGATGTCCGCCGGCGGCAGCTTCTCGCCCGTGGAGGTCACCAGGATCTCCTTGAGCCGCCCCACGATATGGATGTGGCCCTCCGCGTCGATGCGGCCGATGTCGCCGGTGCGCAGCCAGCCGTCGGCCGTCATCGTGTCGCGCGTCTTCACGGGGTCGTTCCAGTACCCGAGCATCACGTTGGGCCCGCGCACCAGGAGCTCGTCGCGCTCGCCCAGCTTCACCTGCACGCCCGGCAGCGGCTTGCCCACCGATTCGGGGACGTTGTCCTCTAGCGTGTTGGCCGCGACGATGGGCGACGCCTCCGTCAGGCCGTAGCCCTGGAGCACCGGCAGGCCCAGCCCGATGAAGCAATGCATCAGCCGCGCCGACACCGGCGCGCCGCCCGACACCGCGATGCGCAGGCGGCCGCCCAGGCGGGACAGCAGCTTGTCGGCCACCAGGTGCCGCAGCACGGGCCACATCAGTTCCGCGGCCAGGCCCGCTTCCTCGCCGCGATGCTGCGCGGCCTCGAAGCGGCGCCAGCCGGTCTTCTCGGCCAGCGCGAACAGCTTGCGGGCCGCCATGCCCTTTTCCTCCAGCCCCTGCTGCAGCTTGGCGTAGATCCGCTCGTACACGCGCGGCACCGACACCAGCATCGTCGGGCGCACCACCTGCAGGTCCTCGGCGAGGTCCTGCACCGAGCGCGCGAAGGCCACGCCGGCACCGATGGCGATCGGCAGGTAGTAGCCGACCGTGCGCTCCAGCGTGTGCGACAGCGGCAGGAACGAAAGGAAGACGTCCTCGCGGTAACCGGCGATCACCTGCAGCACCGCATCGATGTTCGCGAGGATGTTGCGGTGCGACAGCATCACGCCCTTGGGGCGGCCGGTGGTGCCGGAGGTGTAGACGATGGTCGCGAGCGCGTCGGTGTCGGCCTCGTCGCCCGCAGGCACGGTCGGCGCGCCGGCCAGCCACTCCTGCAGGGGACGCAGCACGGCGTCGCCCTGCGCCGCTGCCACGCCCACCACGCGCGTGAGTTGCGGCATGCGCTCGTGCAGCGGCCGCAGCATCTCCCACTGCTGCGCCTCGCCCAGCAGCAGCACGCGCGCGCCGCTGTCGGCGAGGATGTACGCGAGGTTGTCCGGGTTGTCGGTCGGGTAGAGCGGCACCACCACCAGCCCCAGCGACTGCGCGGCCTGGTCGAAGCAGACCCACTCGATGCTGTTCTTCAGCATGATGGCCACGCGCTCGCCCCGCTCCAGGCCCTCGCGGGCGAGCGCGCCGCGCCATTGCCCCACCTGCGCGTGCATGTCCGCCCAGCTGCTGCTGCGCCACTGGAGCGAGGCGGGGTCGAACTGGCGGTAAGCCTCCGTGTGCGGTGCGCGCCGGCAGCGCGCCTCGAACAGGCCCGGCAAGGTGCGGGCCTCGGCAAACGGGATGCGGTCGAGCGTGAGGGGACGGGCTTCATCCATGGCACTTCTCCGGAAGCACCGGTCCAGTATGGAAGATGCCGGCCGCTTCGCCGTGACGAAGATCAAGCGGCCGCGGAGGCCAGCTCGGCAACTCGCTATCATCCGCCGCCATGGCCCCGATCTCCCAGGACGCGCTCAATCCCGGCGTGCGCAAGCGCGAAGTGTTCGGCTGGGCGATGTACGACTTCGCCAACTCCGGCTACACCACCGTGGTCATCACGGCCGTGTTCGCCGCCTATTTCGTCGGCGGCATTGCGGGCAAGGCGGAATGGGCCACGTTCGCGTGGACGGTCGCCCTGAGCATCTCGTATGCGATCGTGATGCTCACGATGCCCACCCTGGGCGCCTATGCCGACCTGCGGGCGGCCAAGAAGCGGGTGCTGATGCTGGTCACCGCCTGCTGCGTGGTGGCCACCGCGGCGCTCGCCTTCGCCCAGCCGGGCTCCGTGGCGCTCGCGATGGTGCTGATCATCGTCTCCAACACCTTCTACAACTATGGCGAGTCGCTCACCGCGGCCTTCCTGCCGGAGCTGGCGCGCCCCGAGGCACTCGGCAAGGTGAGCGGCTGGGGCTGGGGCTTCGGCTATTTCGGCGGCATGCTGGCCCTGGGCATCTGCCTGGCCTACGTGCTGTGGGCGCAGTCGCGGCAGATCCCCGCGGCGCAGTTCGTGCCGGTCACCATGCTGATCACGGCGGTGCTGTACGGCGCCGCCGCGCTGGTCACCTTCCGCCTGCTGAAGGAGCGTGCCCAGCCCAATCCGCAGGCGCTGCGCGAGGGCGGCCTGCTGGCCTCGCTGCACCAGCTGCGGCACACCTTCCGCGCCGCGCGGCGTTACCGCGACTTCATGTGGCTGCTCGCGTGCGCGGTGTTCTACCAGGGCGGCGTGGCCGTGGCGATCACGCTCGCGGCGATCTATGCGGAGAGCGTGATCGGCTTCCAGCCGCAAGAGACCATGGTGCTGATCTTCGTGCTGAACTTCGCCGCGGCCGGGGGGGCCTTTGCCTGGGGCTACCTGCAGGACCGCGTGGGGCACAAGCTCGCGCTGGGCAGCACGCTGGTGGGCTGGGTGCTGGTGTGCGTGATCGCGGCGCTGTCGCAGACCAAGGGCCAGTTCTGGTGGGCTGCGGCCATTGCGGGGCTGTGCATGGGGTCCAGCCAGTCGGCCGGGCGCGCGATGGCAGGCCTGTTCGCTCCGCCGCGGCAGCTGGCCGAGTTCTACGGCCTGTGGACCTTCGCCGTGCGGCTGTCGAGCATCATCGGCCCACTGACCTATGGCGCGATCACCTGGGCCACCGGCGGCAACCAGCGGATGGCGATCCTGTCGACGGCGGTGATGTTCGTCGTGGGGCTGGTGCTGCTGGTGAAGATCGATGTGCAGCGCGGGCGCGAGGCGGCGGTGGCGGCTTGATGCCGTCGGGGTTCGCCTGCGGGCTCACCCCGACCTACCCGTAGGGCGGCGGTGAGCGCGAAGCCGAACCCCGCCACCGCGGCACCGTAGGCTGGGTTGCCGCAGGCACCCTAGCGCTGGGGTTCGCTGTCGCGAGACCCAGCCTACGCAGGCTCCAATCCCAGTCCCAGCCAACGCCTCGCTGCGCCCGCCAACGCTTCCGCGTTCCCGCTGGTCCGGAACTCCACCCGGCCGCCGCCTGCCGGATTCAGCAGTTCCTGCGCCTCCAGCAGCCGCCGCGTCTGCCGCGCCACCGGCTCCCCCGTCTCCACCAGCTGGATCTCCGGCCCCAGCAACTCGCGGAACACTTCCGCCGCGAACGGGTAGTGCGTGCAACCGAGCACCAGCGTATCGATCTCGCCGGGGCCGCTGCCGAAGCAGCACGCCTCGCGCGTGTAGCGCCGGCAGAGTTCGCGCACCAGCGGCTGGTCGTCGGCCTCGATCGCCGCGGCGAGGCCGTCGCACGGCACAAGCACGAACTCCGCCTGCCCGCGCAGCGATTCCCGCAGGGCGCCGAACTTGGCGCTGGAAAGCGTGCCGCGCGTGGCCAGCACGGCCGCGTGGCCGGTCTTCGTCAGCGCGGCGGCCGGCTTGAGGGCGGGTTCCACGCCCACCACCGGCAGGTTCGTGTGCTGGGCGCGCAGCAGGTGCACCGCCGCCGCCGTGGCCGTGTTGCAGGCGATGACCAGGGCCTTGATGCGGTGCTGCTCGAGCAGGTCGACGGCGATCGCGAGCGAGCGGTCGCAGACGAACTCGTCGCCCTTTTCGCCGTACGGTGCGTGCCCGGCGTCGGAGAAATAGACGAAGTCCTCGTCCGGCAACTCGCTGCGCAAGGCGCGCAGGATGCTGAGCCCCCCGACGCCGCTGTCGAAGACCCCGATGGGGCGGTCGCGGTCAGCCGCCGCAGGCGGCAAGACCTTCGAGGAAGGGCGGTCCATGGACCCTGACTCTACCGGCGCCGCGGCAGCCCGGCGCCAGACAAGGTCATGCGGCCGCGACAGGAATCTTCTTGAATTCGCCCGTCGCGATCCGCTTGGACCACTCGGCGGGGCCGGTGGTGTGCACGCTGGTGCCCTGGGCGTCCACCGCCACCGTCACCGGCATGTCGACTACTTCGAACTCATAGATCGCTTCCATGCCCAGGTCCTCGAAGCCGAGCACGCTCGCCTTCTTGATCGCCTTGGAGACCAGGTAGGCCGCGCCGCCCACGGCCATCAGGTAGGCGGCCTTGTGCTTCTGGATCGCCGCGATCGCCTCCGGGCCGCGCTCGGACTTGCCGATCATGCCGATCAGCCCGGTCTGCGAGAGCATCAGGTCGGTGAACTTGTCCATGCGCGTGGCCGTCGTCGGGCCGGCCGGGCCCACGGCCTCGTCGCGCACCGGGTCCACCGGGCCCACGTAGTAGATGACGCGGTTGGTGAAGTCCACCGGCAGCTTCTCGCCGCGGGCCAGCATGTCCTGGATGCGCTTGTGCGCGGCGTCGCGCCCGGTGAGCATCTTTCCGTTGAGCAGCAGCGTCTGGCCGGCCTTCCAGGTGGCGATCTCTTCCTTCGACAGCGTGTCGAGGTTGACGCGCCTGCTTTTCTGCGTGTCCGGCGCCCAGTCGATCTTGGGCCACAGGTCCAGGCTCGGCGGCTCGATGTAGGCCGGGCCGGAGCCGTCCAGCGTGAAGTGCGCGTGGCGAGTGGCCGCGCAGTTGGGGATCATGGCGACCGGCTTGCCCGCCGCGTGGCAGGGGAACATCCTGATCTTGATGTCCAGCACGGTGGTCAGGCCGCCCAGGCCCTGCGCGCCTATGCCGAGCGCATTGACCTTCTCGAAGAGCTCGAGGCGCATCTCCTCCAGCTTCGACAGCTTCTCGCCGCGGGCGGACTTCGCCTGCAGTTCGTACATGTCGATGTCTTCCATCAGCGCTTCCTTGGCCAGCAGCGCCGCCTTTTCCGCGGTGCCGCCGATGCCGATGCCCAGCATGCCGGGCGGGCACCAGCCCGCGCCCATCGTGGGCACCGTCTTCAGCACCCAGTCGACGATGGAGTCGCTCGGGTTGAGCATGACCATCTTGCTCTTGTTCTCGCTGCCGCCGCCCTTGGCGGCGACGGTCACTTCCACCTTGTCGCCGGGGACCAGTTCCACGTTGACCACGGCGGGCGTGTTGTCCTTCGTGTTCTTGCGCTCGAACTGCGGATCCGCGACGACGGAGGCGCGCAGCGTGTTCTCGGGATGCAGGTAGCCGCGGCGCACCCCTTCGTTGACCGCGTCCTCCAGGCTGCCGCCGAAGCCTTCGAGCCGGCACTCCATCCCGATCTTCAGGAACACGTTGACGATGCCCGTGTCCTGGCAAATGGGGCGGTGGCCCATCGCGCTCATCTTGCTGTTGGTGAGGATCTGCGCGATCGCGTCCTTCGCCGCGGGGCTCTGCTCGCGCTCGTAGGCGCGGGCGAGGTGGGCGATGTAGTCGGCGGGGTGGTAGTACGAGATGTACTGCAGCGCGGCGGCGACGGATTCGATCAGGTCGGCGGCTTGGATGGTGGTGGTCATTCGGGCACCTGGTGGGGAGCTTTTGATTATCCCAAACGCTGCTGAGCCCTCCTTCCGGCTGATGGCGTCTCCACTCGGTGCTCGGGCAGAATGTCCGTGTCACATGCTGAAACATCAAGGAGGCGTCACATGGGTGGAAGCTTGAGGCGACTGGTGGCAGCTGCAGCCCTGTGCGCGGTTTCGGCCGTGCGCGCCGCGGACGGAGAGCTCGGTCCCGAGAAGGCCGGGAGCCTGCCCATAGCCGACATCCATTTCCATGCGATGGCGTTCATGTCCCCGACGGACCTCGCCGCCCGCATGGACGCCCGCAACATTCGCTGGGCCGGCGGCGCAGGAGCCGCGAGCGCCCCGCCGCGTCTCACCGGACCGCAACGGGACGAGGAATTCCAAGCCTTGTTGAAGGACCGCTACATCCGCGCAACCGGCCTGAGCGAGATCGCCTTTGCCTACCGGGATGAGCGTGACCCATTCTTCACTGGCACCGACACGCCCCTGCAGAAGAGCGTGCTCGAGACACTGGAGGGCCACCTCAAGGATGGCCGGGCCACCAGCATCGCAGAGGTGCACGTCAACTCGCGGACCTCGGCCCCCCTGGCGGTGTTAAACCGGAAGGTGCCGGCCGACTCCTCGCTGATGAAGAAGCTAATGGACTTGTCCGCCCGCTACAAGGCGCCGCTTTCGGTGCACATGCAGTTCGATTCCGACTCGGTGCAGCAGCTTCACGGGCTGCTGCAGGTCAAGCCGGATGGCATCCTGGTGCTGGCTCATTGCGGCAAGGACACCGTCGCCGAGCAGGTTCGCCCGTTCCTCCAGAAATACGGCAATGTCTACTGCGACCTTTCCTTTCGCAGCACTCCCCAGGAGAAGGGTCGCTTTCCGGAGCGGATCATCTTCACTCGCACCTCGCTCGATCCGGCTTGGCGTGCCCTGATCGAGGAATTCCCCGACCGGTTCATGGTGGGGGTGGACGATGTCCACAGCTGGGGCGAATACGACCAGGTCGTCGACTCCATCCGACTCGGCCTGCTCGCCCGCCTGAGTCCGCAGACCGCCGAGAAGGTGGCTTTCCGGAATGGCGAGCGACTGTTCCGGCTGAAGGAGCTTGGCGCGGCGGCGAAGCCCCCTGCAAACTGAAAGCGAAGGCCGCGGCCCGTCAGTACAGCCCCATGGGCCGGACCCATGCAAGCAGATCGGCCGCCGCCGCTAACTGGCGTCCTCTCGGTGATGCCCTGGGGAGCCGGCGCCACCGGAAGAGGCAAGGAAGCAAAGATGGACGGTGGTTCCGGCCCCGACCTGGCTCTCGATGGTCAGCTCGCCGCCGATCTGCTGCATGAAGCCGTAGACCTGGGCCAGGCCGAAGCCGGTTCCTTCCTCGCCTTTCGTGGTGAAGAAGGGCTCCACCGCCCGGCGTCGCACGGCCTCCGGCATCCCCTTGCCGTTGTCGGTGACGGAGACGCAGACGAACTTCTGCCCGCGCAGCTTGGCCAGCGGATGCAGGTGTTCGCCTGACACGTTGCCGGTCCTGATGGAGATGCGGCCTTGGCCTTCGATGGCGTGCCGGGCATTGACGACGAGGTTGATCAGCGCGATCTCGAGCTGCGCGCGGTCGATCCGGCACGGCGGCAAATGCTGGCCCGGTTCGAACACGAGCTTGCATTGGGTGCCCGCCGCATGCTCCAGCAGCGGCAGCACCGCTGCAACCGCCTCATTGGCGTCGAGGTCGGCGACCTGCAGGTCGCGCTTGCGGCTGAACGTCATCAACTGCTTCGTGATGCCGGTTCCGCTGTCCAGGGCGCGTTTGGCCCGGTCCACCGCGCGTGCCACCCGTTCATCGCCATTGAGCTTTTCGATGAGCCCGATGTTCGTCGCCACGATGCCCAGCACGTTGGCGAAGTCGTGCGCAAGGCTGCCTGTCAGTTGCCCGATCGCCTCCATCTTCTCGCTCTGGACCCTCCGCTCTTCGCGATGCCGGCGCAGCGCCTTGGCCCGCAGGTGCTGGCCGACGCCGTAAAGCATGGCGACAAGCAGCAGTGCCAGCGCAATGCCGCTGAGGTAGACCCAGCGCCGCCACGCATCGAAGCTGGCTTGCATGTTGTGTGCTTTCGCCACCACCAGGGGGAAGCCCGGAACGGCGGCATACGTCACTACGCGGGGAAAGGGCGCGGGGCCGTCGTCGGTGAGGTAGGAACCCCAGGCCGCCCGCGGCAGGTGCTGCCGGAACAGCGGGAGCTCCGTGTAGCTCTCGCCGATGCGGCCGCTCGATTCCGGGAAGTGCGCGATGAGGCGGCCGTCGCGATGGAAGAGAAAGATCCGGGTCCCTCGCCCGAGGCCCACTTCCTTGTAGAGGTCGGCGAAGTAGGTGAGCTGGATCGCCGCCACCGCCACGCCGCGGAAGTCGGCGCCTTCGCCGATCCTGCGCGTCACCGCCACGAACCATCCCGTGCCCGACCGACTCTGGATCGGGGCCGAAACGGGACTCCCGTCGTCCGACTGGAGGTACTGCTGGAAATAGGGCCGGTCGGCGAGCGAGACGTCCGGCGTTCGTGGGTAGTCCGTGTCGTGCTGGATGCGGCCGTCGGGGCCGATGACGAAGATGGCCCGGACGTAAGGCATCTCCGCGAGACGTAGCCGCATGCCGTCGCGCAAGCGCTTGTCGTGGCGAGGCAGGACCTCGCGTTCGAGGGCCCTTTCCACTTCCACCAGCGCGTTGTCGACGGCGCGGAAGGTGTTCGCGGTATGCGCTTGCAGCAATGCAGTGGTCGCGGCGCCCCGCAGTTCCGCTTCCTGGCTTTCAGACTGCCTCGCGTTCCACAGGAGCAGCGCGACGACCGTCAGGCAAGCCAGCCACAGGGCAAGCGCCACCGAGAGCGCAAGGATGGTTCCGGTCGACCGCATCTGGGAAAGCTCCGTCCGCGTGCTCGCTGGCTGGGTTCGAGCTGGCACTGTAATGGGTCCGAACCGTTCAGGCAGCGGAAGCGACCGGGCGTCGCCCCCTCGGCTCCACCCGCGCACTCTTCACGAACCCATCCTAGGGAGATTTCTTAACACCGGTTTACATTTTGTCACTTTCCTGAAGGAGGAAGAGCCATGGGATTCACCGACAAGTTCCGCGTCCAGCACGACGAGATCCTCGCGATGACACGCGAGATCACCGACAAGCTCAAGGCGGAGCCCGACGCACCGCTGATCCGCAAGCTCCTGTCCAGCCTTGCCGGCAAGGTCAACTTCCACCTCGCCATGGAGGACAAGGCGTTGTACCCGCGCCTGGCGCAGCAGAAGGACACGCACACCACCGCGCTCACCGCGAAGTTCATGGCGGAGATGGGCGGGCTGGCGGGCGTCTTCATGGCGTACAACAACAAGTGGCAGGTCTCGGCGATCAAGTCCGATCCGGAGGGCTTCGCGCACGAGACCCGCAAGGTGTTCGGCGCCCTGGCGCATCGCATCCAGCGGGAGAACTCCGAGCTGTACCCGCTCGCCGACGTCGGCACCTGAGCGCGGCCCCGACCCCTCCCGACACCCGCGGTGGCGTGACGACTCCAACTGCTTCGGACAGCCGCGTGCCGCCGGTCGCGATCCGGCAGGGCATCGCCTGCCAATGCGCGGGCGTCACGCATGCCGAACTGGACGAGGCTATCGCCTGCGATCCCGATGCGGACGTCGCCTCGCTGGGCGCCGCGCTCGGTTGCGGCCTGCAGTGCGGCACCTGCATTCCCGCCATCCGCGAAGCGCTGGGGGAGGTCGCGTGGTTCGCCGCCGTGGCGCAGCCGGCGGCGATCACGGGCGCCCGCGACGTCGAAGCCCTGCAGCGCCTGATCTACAAGGTGGAGATCACGCTGCGCGAGAAGGGCAGCTATCCGGCCGTGTTGCCCGGCCAGCACGTGGTCCTGCGCGCCAGCATCGCCGGCGAGCTCGTGGAGCGCACCTACACCGTCGTGGCGCAGGACCGCCCGGCGCGCAGGCTCACGGTGGCGGTCCGCCGCAAGCCGGGCGGGAAGATGACGCCGTGGCTGCTGGATCCGGGCGACGACGGCACGCCCCGCATGCTGGAGGTGTCCGTGCCCGGCGGGCGGGCCCTCGGCTCCGGGACGCGCCGCCCCGACGTCTTCTTCGCCGCCGGCGTGGGCGTGACGCCGGCCGTTGCCATGGTCAACGCGCTGCCGCCCAACGCCACCCTGCACCTGCACTACAGCGTCTCCAGCCGGGAGGATGCGGCCTTCGTGCCGGAGTTCGACGCGCGCGCCCAGGCCTGCCCCGGATTCAGCTATTCGCTGCGCGACACCTCGATCGAGGGCCGCCTGCCGCGCCGCTCGGTGCGCCGCCGCGTGGCGCGCTGGCCCGAGGCCATGTTCCACATCTGCGGGCCGGAAGCCTACGTCGAGGCCGTTCGGCGCACGCTGCTCGCCTGCAAGGTCGATCCCGAACGCATCCACGTCGAGCTGTTCGCGCTGGCTACGGGGGCGAGGGCAGGGCGCTCCTCGCGCACGCGTTCGTACATCGCCGGCGCGCTGCTGGGTGCGCTGCCGGCTTTCCTGCTGCTGCCGGACCTGCAGGAGCTGCGCCCGCACGGCCATCCGAACGTGGGTCACGAGCAGCTGCAATGCGTGGCCTGCCACGCGGATGCGCCGGGCTCCACGCGCCAGACGCTGCAGGCCAAGGCGAAGCATGCGCTGGGGCTGCGCGAGACGGGCGCGGTGCTCGGCACGCAGCCGGTCACCTCCGCCACCTGCATCCGTTGCCACGCCAATCCCGACGACCGGCATGCGCCCAACCGCTTCCTCGAGCCGCGCTTCGACCAGGCCCGCGCCGAGACCGGCGCGCAGCTGTGCGTGAGCTGCCACCGCGAGCACTCCGGCGTGCGGGTCACCGCGCCCTCCACGGGGTATTGCGTGAGCTGCCACCAGGACCTGCAGGTGAAGGACGACAAGACCTCCCCCACCCACGACCACCTGGTGCGGCAGAAGCGCTGGGACACGTGCCTGCAGTGCCACGACTACCACGGCAACCACAAGTGGAGCGCACCGCTGCGGCTGCAAGACGCCGCGCAGCTGCCGCTGCTGGAGAAGTACCTGCAAGGCGGACCGTCGCCGTACGGAAGCACCGTGGTCAAGGCGAAGCAGGACCCCACCCGATGAGACCGTCGACAACCACCCTGGCCGGCGCGGCTGGCTTCGTGCTGCTGGCCATCTACCTCTTCGTGTCGGCGCCGCCGGAACTGCCGGACCGCCCCGCCGATGCCAGCCGCTCCATCCCGGCCGAGAAGGCGCTGGCCCTGCTCGACGCCGAGAACGCGGCGATCCGCGCGCTCTACGCACGCGAGATCGTCGGCGAGGGCACCAAGCGCGGGCTGGACTTCCGCGAGGACTGGAAGAAGGATGGCGTCGCAGCGGGTCCTCTGCCCGCACTGCTGCTGCGCGAGACCTCCAACCGCCTGCAGATGGACGTGCCGGAGCTGGGCCTCTTCCTCGGCTCGGACTACCCGCTGGTGAAGGAGAACCTGTTCAAGGGAGAGCAGGCGCGCCACTACCAAGAGGTCAAGAAGACCCTGCGGCCGAAGTTCTTCTTCGACGCGGCGCAGGGCCGCACCACCGCCATGTTTCCCGACCGCGCTTCGGCGCAGTCCTGCGTGACGTGCCACAACGAGCACCCGCACACGCCCAAAAAGGACTGGGTGCTCGACGAGCCCATGGGGGCCACGACCTGGTCCTACGCCGGGCGGCAGGTGTCGTCGGAGACGATGCTGCGGATGGTGGCGCTGCTGCGCAAGTCGGCCGTCGATGCCTACGCGTCCTACCTGCAAAGGGCCGAGCGCTTCGAGGGCGGCGCCCGCCCGGACATCGGTGCGAAGTGGCCGCGCGACGGCTTCTACCTGCCCGATCGCGAGACTTTCCGCCGCGCCGTGGAGGCGCAGAACTCCGCCTCCACCCTCAATACCGTGTTCGAAACGCTGCAGTCCCAGCCTGGAGACCCCCGATGATTTCCGCCTTCGCCCCGCTCCTGCCCGCGCGCGTCGGCCGCACCGCCCGCCCCGCACGGGCCGCGAAGCGCGTGCGCGCGAAGGCTGCGGATACCCGCTCGCTGGCCTGGTGCGTGCTGCTCTTCACCCTGTTGCTGCAGGCGGCGCTGGCCCTGTATCCCGCGGCGCTGAAGCTTGGTGCCATCCAGTCGTCGGCCGCCTTCAAGATCGCCTCGGGCTACACCATGCTCGCGCTGCTGGCGTTCGCCTTCGGCTTCGGCGCGCTGCGCCGCCTGCCCGCGCTGGCCCCGCACGTGCGCAGGCTGCACGAGCTGCACCAGGTCGCGGGCCTGGCGATCGTGGTGCTGCTTGCGTTGCACGTCGGCCAGCGTCCCACCGGCTTCCTGCTCGGCACCTTCCACGCGATGGCGCTGGGCGTCGCCTGCGGAGCGCTGCGCACCCTGGTGGGGCCCAGGGCGGGCCGCGCCGCGTCGGCGGGGCTGCTCGGCATCCATATCGCCGCTTCGTGCCTCGTCGCGGCGGCGGCGCTGCTGCACCTGTACTTCGTGTACGCCTACACGGCCTGAGCGCGGCGCACCGTTGCGCGTCCCCGGCGCCGCAAGGGCTGCCCCCCACGGGAAGGGGCGTTGGTGCTAGGGTGCGCCCATGTCCACCCGCATCGAACACGACACCTTCGGGCCCGTCGCCGTGCCCGCCGACCGCCTGTGGGGCGCGCAGACGCAGCGCTCGCTGCAGAACTTCGACATCTCGGGCGAGCGGCAGCCGCGCGAGATCATCCGGGCGCTGGTGCAGGTCAAGCGCTCCTCCGCCGTGGTCAACCACCTGCTGGGCCTGCTGGACCAGCAGAAGGCCGCCGCGATCGTGGCCGCCGCCGACGAGGTGCTGCAGGGAAAGCACGATGCCGAATTCCCGCTGGTGGTCTGGCAGACCGGCTCGGGCACGCAGACCAACATGAACGTCAACGAGGTGCTGGCCAACCGCGCGAGCGAGCTGCTGGGGGGCAGCCGCGGCGAAGGGCGCAAGGTGCACCCCAACGACGACGTCAACAAGAGCCAGTCGTCCAACGACGTCTACCCCACCGCCATGCACCTGGCGGCGGTGGAGGCGATCCGCAACCGGCTGCTACCGTCGCTCGCGCGGCTGAAGGACACGCTGCAGGCCAAGTCGTCGGCCTTCATGGACATCGTGAAGATAGGCCGCACCCACCTGCAGGATGCGACGCCGCTCACGCTGGGGCAGGAGTTCTCCGGCTACGTGGCGCAGCTGGAGCAGTGCGACCGGCACCTGCATGCGGCGCTGCCGCACTTGTGCGAGCTGGCCCTGGGCGGCACCGCCGTGGGCACGGGACTCAACGCGCCCAAGGGCTATGCGGAGAAGGTTGCGGAGGAGCTCGCGCGGCTGACCGGGCTGCCCGTGGCGACGGCCAGCAACAAGTTCGAGGTGATGGCCGCGGCGGACGCGCTGGTGCATGCGCACGGCGCGCTCAAGACGCTCGCGGCCAGCCTGATGAAGATCGCCAACGACGTGCGCTGGCTGGCGAGCGGGCCGCGCAGCGGCATCGGCGAGATCAGCATCCCGGAGAACGAGCCGGGCTCGTCGATCATGCCCGGCAAGGTGAACCCCACGCAGAGCGAGGCGATGACCATGCTGTGCTGCCAGGTGTTCGGCAACGACGTCGCCATCAACTTCGGCGGCGCCTCGGGCAACTTCGAGCTGAACGTCTTCCGGCCGATGATCGCGCACAACTTCCTGCAGAGCGTGCGGCTGCTCGCGGACGGCATGCGCAGCTTCAACGACCAGTGCGCCGTCGGGATCGAGCCGAACCGCGATCGCATCGCCGAACTCGTGCAGCGCTCGCTGATGCTGGTGACCGCGCTGAATCCGCACATCGGCTACGACAAGGCGGCGGCCATCGCCAAGAATGCGCACAAGGAAGGCACCAGCCTGCGCGAGGCGGCGATCGCGTCGGGGCACCTCACGGCCGAACAGTTCGACCAGTGGGTGCGGCCGGAGAAGATGACGGGACTCTGAAGGGCCCGGGCACGCTGCTGTCATTGCGGGCTTGACCCCGGATCGGGTCCGGGGCAGGCTCCGCAATCCATGGATCCCGGGTCAAGCCCGGGATGACAGCCGCGGGAACGGGGCCCGCCGCATCTTCACAGCACCTCGGTGTTGCGGTGGTGCCCAGGAGGCGCCATCAGGCGGTCCGTGAACGCGATCGCCATCGCCGACAGCAGGAAGGCGATGTGGATCGCTGTCTGCGCGATCAGCACGCGGTCGGTGTAATTGTCCGCGTTGATGAAGGTCTTGAGCAGGTGGATCGAGGAGATCCCGATGATCGCCGTGGCCAGCTTCACCTTCAGCACCGAGGCGTTCACGTGGCTCAGCCACTCGGGCTGGTCGGGATGGCCCTCCAGGTTCATGCGGCTCACGAAGGTCTCGTAGCCGCCCACGATCACCATGATCAGGAGGTTGGAGATCATCACCACGTCGATGAGCGCCAGCACCACCAGCATGATGATGGTCTCGTTGAGGGTGCTCACCGGCGCGGTGGACTTGTAGCCGATGCTCGTGATCAGCTGCTGCAGCGCCGTCTGGCTGCCGGCGGCCGCTTCGATCAGGTGCCACAGTTCCAGCAGGAAGTGCACGACGTAGACCGCCTGCGCCGCGATCAGCCCCAGGTACAGCGGCAGCTGCAGCCAGCGGCTCGCGAAGATCAGGTTGGGCAGGGGGCGGAGCGGCGAGGCGGTCTACGTGGTGCACTTCCTGCTGGAA
>SEAY01000208.1 GCA_004144865.1 Comamonadaceae bacterium | reverse complement strand
TTCGGGGACTGACCGTCGTCCCCGCGCAGGCGGGGACCCAGGGCTTCCAAAGGGATGTGCTTACTTCTTCGCCGGCGCCTTGAACGCCTCGCCATCCACCGTCAGGCCTTCGGCCGAAAGCTTCGCGGCGCTTCCCGGCCCCATGCCCTTCACGCGGGTGATCAGGTCGTCCCAGCCCTTGAACTTGCCCTTCCTGCGCTCGTCGAGGATGCGCTTCGACATCACCGGGCCGATGCCCTTCAAGCCGTCCAGGTCGGCGGCCTTGGCGGTGTTGACGTCGACGGCGGCGAAGGCGGCCGCGGCGTACAGCATGGCGAGCAGGGCGAGGCTCTTCTTCAGCATGGGGAACTCCGCACGAGTGGAACGTGCGTGTTCAACGTGCGAGGCGGGGGCGGGTTGACTCGCTGCGCTGTCATCCCGGGCTTGATCCGGGATCCATGGATTGCGGGTCCAGCCCGCAATGACAGTTACGCCGAGAGCACTTCCATGTACTTCCCCACCCCCGTCGCCACGTCCGCGAACTGGTGCTCGCAGCCCACAGCGCGCAGCGCCGTCAGGTCCGCCTGCGTGTAGCTCTGGTACTTGCCGCGCAGCGCGTCGGGGAAGGGGATGTATTCCAGCAGGCCCAGGTCCGCCGCCGTCGCCGCGTCCTGCACGCCGCCGGGGTGCAGCGCGTTGATCACGCCCAGCGCCACGTCGTTGAAGGGCTGCGCGCGGCCGGTGCCGAGGTTGAAGACGCCCGACTTCTCCGGATGGTCGAAGAACCACAGGTTCACCGCCACCACGTCGTCCACGAACACGAAGTCGCGCGACTGCTCGCCCGGGCCGTAGCCGCCGTAGTCGGCGAACAGCTTGACCTTGCCCTGCTCGCGGAACTGGTTGAACTGGTGGAAGGCCACGCTGGCCATGCGGCCCTTGTGCTGCTCGCGCGGGCCGTACACGTTGAAGTAGCGGAAGCCCACCGTCTGGCGGAACTTGCCGGTCACGCCCTTGAGGAAATCCTTGCCCAGCTCGCGGCGCATGCGCTGGTCGAACAGCAGCTTGCTGTAGCCGTACACGTTGAGCGGCCGCTCGAACTCGGGGCTTTCGCGGAAGCTCGCCGAGCCGCCATAAACGGCCGCCGACGAGGCGTACAGCAGCCGCGTGCCGCGCTGCTGGCCCAGGTTCCTGAACTTGTCGCCCTGCGTCAGGTCGTCGACCACGATGATGTCGTCGATGCCGCGGGCGTTGAGGCCCTTGACGATGTTGGAGCCGATGAAGCCGGCGGCGCCGGTGACGACGATGCGGGTCATGAGAACAGTTCCTCGTAGGAGACGGTGGCGGTGCCGAACTTGCCGACCACGATGCCGCCGGCCCGGTTGGCGATCGGCACGGCCTCGCGCAGGCTGAGGCCCGCCGCGACCATCGTGGCCAGCGTGGCGATCACGGTGTCGCCGGCGCCGGTGACGTCGAACACCTCGCGCGCCTGGGCCTTGACCGTCAGTTCGCCCTGGGCGTCGAAGAGCGTCATGCCTTCCTCGCTGCGGGTGAGCAGCAGCGCGTCGAGGCCCAGCTCGGTGCGCAGGCGCTGTACGCGCGCGCGCAGGTCGTCCTCGCTGTTCCAGCGGCCGATCACGTCCTGCAGCTCGGCGCGGTTGGGCGTGATCACGGTGGCGCCGCGGTAGCGCGTGTAGTCGGAGCCCTTGGGGTCGATCAGCACGGGCTTGTTCGCCGCGCGCGCCGCTTCGATCATCGCCGGGATGTGCGCGAGGCCGCCCTTGCCGTAGTCGGAGAACAGGATGGCATCCTGCTGCGGCATCAGCTGCGCGAACGCCTCGGTCTGCAGGGCCAGCACCTCGTGGTCAGGCTCGTTCTCGAAGTCCATGCGCAGCAGCTGCTGCTGGCGGCCGATGACGCGCAGCTTCACGGTGGTGCGCAGGCCGGCATCGCGCTTGAGGTGCGTGTGGATGCCGGTGCCTTTCAGCAGGGCCTCGAGCTTGTGTCCGGGCTCGTCGTCGCCCACCACGCCCAGGAAGCTGGCCTGCGCGCCCAGCGTGCTGACGTTGTAGGCCACGTTGGCGGCGGCGCCTATGCGTTCTTCCTCGCGGGCGACCTTCACCACGGGGACCGGCGCCTCGGGGGAGATGCGCTCCACGGCGCCGTGCCAGTAGCGATCGAGCATCGCGTCGCCGACGACGAGCACGCGCGCCTTGGCGAGTTTGGGCTTGGTGGGGTTCATCTTCAGAGCTCTTCGACCCGCCGCGGCGGGTAGCTGTCCCAGGCCTGGCAGCCCGGGCATTGCCAGAAATGGGTCTTGGCCTCGAAGCCGCAGGCCGCGCAGCGGTAGCGGGTGAGGGGCTTCACGGCGTGGTCGAGCGCGCGCTGCACGTCGGGATGGTATTGCTCGTGTTCGAGCTTCTCGCCGGCGAGCCACTTGGCCGTGGCCACCAGCGACGGCTCGCGCTGGATGTGCCGCACGAACCAGCCGCGCGCCGTCTCCGGATCGGTCTCCAGGACCGCGATGCTTTCCAGCACGTCGAGCGACGGGTTCTGCGCATAGTTGGCCTGCAGCAGCTTCGCGGCCTCGGCCTGGCGGCCGCAGGCGACGGCGGCCTCCGTGAGCGGCGCGGCCAGCAGCGGGATCACGCCGGGATTCGATTCGGCCAGTTCGGCCAGCAGGGCATAGGCCCCGCGCGCATCGCCGGCCTTGCGGCGCAGGGCGGCAAGGTCCATCCGGGGCCGGGCCGCGCGCGGCGCCGCCTTGGCCGCTTTCGCCAGCAGCTGCTCGGCCTGGTCGGGTGGTGCGCTCGACGCCTGCTCGCAGAGGTAATGCGCCTGGCGCCCGGCGAACTGGCCGGCGGCCGCGCCGGTATCGAGCTTGCGGGCGATCTCGGAAGCCTGCACCCAGTCGCGCGAACGCTCGTAGATCGCCAGCAGGGCGAGCAGGGCCTGCTCCTCGTAGGCGCTGCCTTCCAGCTTGCGCAG
>SEAY01000141.1 GCA_004144865.1 Comamonadaceae bacterium | reverse complement strand
TCCGCTTCTATAACGATCGACGGCTGCACTCATCGCTGCGATACTTGCCGCCAGCGGCCTATGAGAGCCGCATTCAGGGGGCGTCCAGTGTCAACTAAAGCGAAGCAAGTTCCCACGCAGCGGCATTGCACCGCGAAGCGTGCTGGTGAGCGTACGCCCCGCGGCGCAATACCGCTGCGTGCCGGTCAACTCCGACGTTAGGCATCATCATGGGCGACGCTGTTGCGTACGGTCGAGCTTGCTGCGACGATACGGGTCGGAGGAAGAAGACCAAAGATGTCAACTGCGAACCGGATCACCCAGTTCATTCAGCTCTATAAGACGTTCAAGGATCAACACCCAGAACGAGCATTCGAGCCGCTCCCCAGCCACGCAGACTTCGACGGGCCGAATCCGGAGGAGACGAGGGAGAACATAGCGTTCGTCTTCTCCGTTGTCGACCCACTGCTGGATGACGATTCGCTTCGCCTAATCCCTTGGCACTCGTACAACGGAATTTACGGTGTTCTGCAGGCCGCATACAACACCTTCGCCGCGTATCAGGCGTCTCGCGACCAAAACTCGTACCAGAACTTCGCCGCCCACCTCGACTCCCTCGTGTATCACCTGCGCATGTTCGGTTTTGTGCAGCTAGCACTAGGTCAGGGCAAGCTTGAGCAGACAAAAGCCACAGTCGATCGTGAGCTTGAGAAGTTGCTGGCTAACAATCGGGAAGTCGAGACCTTGAGGGGGGAGGTAAAAAACCTGATCGCACCTGCCGTGGCCGGCTCTCTGTCTGAGGCATTTACAGCGCGTCGGAACGCCCTGCTGATCGGGCGCGTCGCATGGGCCGTGATTGCCGCTATAGGCGGAGCGGCGAGCATCTGGGCTACGTTTACGTTTGCTTCAGCCGTAAGCGACGCCCTGATGAAGACGCTTGCGGCCGGGAACCAGGCCGCAAGTGTCTGGCCGGTGGCGCTCATTCGATCAGCCATTCTGATACCGCTCTATGCTGCCTTTGGCTTTGCCTTCTCGCAGTATAGGAAGGAGCGAGACTTCGAAGAGGAATACGCCCACAAAGCAGCAGTCGCGACATCCCTACCGAACTACGGTGACCTCGCGCGCGAGGCGGCAGTTCGAGATCAAATTGTGACGGGAGCTACGAACGTGATCTTTACTTCGCCCACCTCCTTTGCCAAGGATCGCGAGAAGGGAGACGTGTCGCTCGGTGGCGTCAAGGAACTCATAGACTCAATTGCCAAGCTCGGAGGAAGGAAGGACTAAGACGTGATGACGCCTAACAGGTCGTTCGACGCGGACACGGAGCTTGCCTCGCTTTCGTTGACACTCTTACCTAACGGAGACAGTGATCAATGGAAAAGCGGCTTCCATGGGTCCTGGATCGGAGGCCATGCCGGAATACGACAAACTCGTCAGCTGACATGACCGACTCCCTCCCTCCGTTCACCTACCACCCCGATCCACTGGCCACCGGCGCCGTCGAGGCGAGGGCAGCGGTGTGCGCCTGTTGCGGTAAAGCGCGCGGATTCATCTACGTCGGACCGGTCTACGGCGGCCGGGATCTCGACAACGCCCTTTGCCCCTGGTGCATCGCGGACGGTTCCGCCGCCGCCAAGCTGGACGCGTCGTTTGCGGACCCCTCTCCCCTGGAGCGCGCCGGGGTGGCGGAAGCCATCGTGCAGCAGGTGCACCTCCGCACGCCCGGCTACGTGTCCTGGCAACAGGAGTCCTGGCTGGCCCACTGCAACGACGCATGCGAGTTTCACGGCGACGCCACGGAATCCGAGGTGCGGACCGCTTCGCCCGAAACCAAGTCCCATTGGCTGTCCGAATACGACCAGGATGAAGAGGGATGGGCCTGGGCCTCCCAGGGATACAAGCCGGGCGGCCGCTCCGACCTCTACAAGTTCGTCTGCCGGCATTGCGGCCTGGTGGCGTTTGGCTGGGACGCATGCTGAAGCAAGGCGCATGACCGACACCGCGGCCCACTACGCGGCGCTCTACGCGCAACTCCAGCGCGAGGTGGGCGCCCTGGGCGACGAGACGTCCACTGGCATCATAGGTTTCAGCGGCGGCGGGCCCGTGTCGATGGTGCGGGTTCCGGGAAAGCCCATCTACGTGACTTGCGAGCTTTCCCTCTATCCCGAACAGGTTCCCAGCAGCGAAGGCGAGCGCTACGAACTCCTTTGCCGCCTTCCCCTGACGGAATCGCAAGCGCAGGACCTGCTGACCGCGCTGGGCGATCTCTCCATGCAGGTCGAACTGGGACACGGTCATACCGTCGATGTTTCCACGCTCGGCATTGGCGCCGGCCTGGACCGCGTCGCGCTGGAACACTACTCTTCGTGCAAAGTGGGCGGCGCCGCATTCGGTATCTATGAGGTTGTGGCGCCCACCCCTGTGTAGCCGTCGCTACCATCCGATATCGACCTCATCGTCCGACGCGAGGAACCATGAAAGCGCAGGAACGCCAGGAGTTGCTTCGAACGCTGCAGGCCCGCTTCGAGAAGAACATGCATCGCCACAGGGGCGTGCAATGGCGAGACGTCCTGGCGAGACTCGAAAAGAATCCTGGCGCCCTGAAGACACTCGGCGCGATGGAGGCCACCGGCGGCGAGCCCGACGTGATCGGCCAAGCCGGTGAAGCCGGGCGCATCACTTTCTGCGATTGCTCGGCGGAGAGCCCGACCGGCCGCAGGAGCCTCTGCTACGACGGCGCAGCCCTCGACGCGCGCAAGGAGAACAAGCCGCCAGGCAGTGCCGTCGAAATGGCGGCCGAGATGGGCGTCACCTTGCTGACGGAAGAAAACTACCGCGCGCTGCAGGAGCTGGGCGAGTTCGATGCGAAGACGTCCAGCTGGATCCAGACTCCAGCCGATGTGCGCTCACTCGGCGGCGCGCTGTTTTGCGACCGCCGCTACGGCAGGGTGTTCGTGTATCACAACGGCGCCCAGTCGTACTATGCGGCGAGGGGCTTCCGTGGCGCGCTGGCCGTCTGAGTGCGGCGAGCACCACTCTTCGTCCCTGCCGGCGGACTTGCGCCGCGGAACGCCGGAAGACGCCATGACGGTGGCCGCCCTCGCCATGCAGGTGTTCCTGGACACCTACGCCGCCGAAGGCGTAGGGCAGGCGCTGGCACGCGAGGCGTTCGAGCAGTATTCGGCGGAGGCATTCGCCTCCCGCTTCGCCGAGTCCCGGCGTCGGTTCGTTCTTGCCGAGAGGCAGGGGCAACTCGTGGGCTTTGCCGAGGTCGTGGTCGCGGACCTGCCCGCACCCGTCCCCGACGTCCATGGAGCGGAGCTGGTCCGGCTGTATGTGCAGCCGCAGGCGCAGGGTTCCGGCATCGGGAAGGTCCTGCTCGCCCAGGCCGAGCAGCTCGTCGCGGAGGCGTCCCTGCCCGCGCTCTGGATCACCGCGTGGGAGGGCAACCGGCGCGCACGCGCGTTCTACGCGGCAGCGGGCTACGCCGACACCGGCGCGACGATGCATGCGATGCAGGGCCATGCGTATGCGAACCGCGTCCTGGCCAAGTCCTTGCGCCCCGGCGGGCGGGCGCCATGACGCTCCCTGCCGCGGTCCCTGTCTAAGAAGCGGACCTTTCCGTCCCCGCATCCCACCACTCGTCCCAGGAACCCGGCGACCCATCCCAAAACTAGCGCACCAGCCCCACGGGGCGCCCACACTCGCTCCATTCGACCCCGGAGCCCGCCATGCCGACCCGCCGCCACGACATCGACGCCCTGCGCGCCCTCGCGTTCGCGCTCGTCATCCTGTACCACGTCGCCATGTACTACGTGGCCGGCTGGCACTGGCACCTGAAGAGTCCGGAGGCGGTCGAGTGGCTGCAGGCACCCATGCGGGCCCTGAACCTGTGGCGCATGGACCTGGTGTTCCTGATCTCCGGGCTGGCGCTCGGCTTCCTGCTGCGCGGCCGCAGCGCCAGCGGCCTTCTGGGCCAGCGCTCGCTGCGCCTGCTGCTCCCGCTGGCCTTCGGCATGGCGGTCGTCGTGCCGTTCCAGCCTTATGCGCAGGCGCTGGCCAACGGCACCATAGGGCCCGGCTTCCTGGATTTCCTGCGGCGCTACTTCACCGGCGGCCCCTGGCCCCGAGGCGCCTTCGACGGCTCGGACTTCGGCGTGACCTGGAACCACCTCTGGTACCTCGCCTACCTGTGGACCTACACAGCCGCGCTGCTGCTGCTCCTGCCGCTGATCGACGGGCGTCACGGCGCGCGCCTGCGCGGGGCCTTCCTGGCGCTGCGCGGCTGGAAGCTCGTGGTGCTTCCGCTTGCTCCCCTGGCGCTCGCGTCGTTGCTGCTCTGGCCGCACTTCCCGCCCACGCGGGACCTCATCGGCGACGGCTGGCTGCACGCCGTCTACTTCACGCTGTTCCTCTACGGCTACTGGATCGGCGTCGATGCCGGCTGGTGGGACGAGGTGACGCGCCTGCGGTGGAAACTGCTGGGCCTGATGATCGCGGCGCTGGCGCTGCACTTCGCCCTGCGCGCGCTGGCGGGCCAGCCCGGCCTCGCCGCCCGCCTCGCAGCCGACGTCTACCTCTGGACCACCGTCCTCTGCGTCCTCGGCTGGTCGCATCGCCTGTTGAACCGTCCATGGCCCTGGCTCGCGTGGGCCAACGAGCAGGTCTACCCCTGGTACGTGCTGCACCAGACGGTGATCATCGTGGTGGTGTTCTGGCTTGCGCCGCTGCGACTCGACGTTGCAGTGGAGGCGCCGTTGCTGGTGGCGCTCACCACCGCCGGATGTTGGGGGCTCACGGCGATCATTCGCCGCAGCGCCTGGCTGCGCCCGCTCTTCGGCCTGAAGGCGCGCGTCAGGCCGCCAGCGCCGCCTCGATATCCTTCGCCAACTTCTCCGGCGCATCCATCGGGGCGTAGCGTTTGAGCACCTCGCCGTCCTTGCCGATCAGGAACTTGGTGAAGTTCCACTTGATCGCCTTCCATCCCAGCAGCCCCGGCGCTTCCGCCGTCAGCCACCGGTACAGGGGGTGCGCCTCCGCGCCGTTGACGTCGACCTTCGTCATCATGGGAAAGGTCACGCCGTAGTTCACCTGGCAGAAGCTCGCGATCTCCTCGTTGCTGCCGGGATCCTGCGCGCCGAACTGGTTGCAGGGAAAGCCCAGGACGACCAGCCCGCGATTGCCGTACTTATTGTGCAGATCCTCCAGCCCGGCGAACTGCGGCGTGAAGCCGCAGGCGCTCGCCGTGTTGACGATCAGCAGCGGCTTGCCGCGGAACTGCGCGAGCGGAACGCTCTTGCCGCCGATCTGCTGCGCTTCGAAGTCGTAGATGCTGGCCATGCGGGCATTGTGCGCCTTCACCCGCGGCGCGGCCATGCCGACCACGCGGCGGCCAGCAGGATCAGCAGGCCGCCGGCCAGCGTGCGGCCGGTCAGCTCCGCCGCGCCCAGTGCCACCGACGACAGGCTGGCGAACACCACCTCCGACAGCATCACCAGCGCGGTGGTGTGCGCCGGCAGGCGCGCCGCGCCGAACTGCAGCGCCAGGTTCGCCGCGAGGAAGCCGCCCGCGAGCAGGGCGACCAGCAGGAACCATTCGAATCCCGCGGCGGGCAAGCCTGCAATGCTGCCCTGGGCCATTCCCGCCAGCGCGACGCCGCCGGCCAGCACGGTGCCGCCGCCGAACATCGCCAGCACGCGTGCGGCCGGCGGTTCCGCATGCAGCTTGCGCAGCAGCACGTTGGTGAGGGCGAAGCTGAAGCCGCCCAGCAACGCCAGCACGTCGGGCAAGGTGCGCGGCCAGGGCAGGCCGCTGGCGCCGGTATCCAGCACGATCACTACGCCGGCGAGCGCGAGGACGAGGCGCGCCAGCGCCACGCCGGTGGGGCGGTCACCCAGCACGAGCCACGCGAGCAGCACCGACCACGCGGGCATCAGGTAGAACAGCAGCACCACGCGCACGACGTCGCCCACGGTCACGGCCCAGTTGAAGCCGACGTTGGTCAGGCCGGCCGCCGCCGCCAGCAGCCACAGCAGCGGCTGGTGGGCGAAGCGGCCCAGGCCACCCGGCCGCAGCACGAGGAAGACCAGGAAGGAGGTGGCGTAGACGACCGCCGTCGACCACAGCGGGTGCACGCCGTGGTCGTGCAGGGCCCGGAACGGCCACCACGAGAGGCCCCAGACGAAGGCGTTGAGGACGAGGGCCAGGACCGCCGCGGTGCGGCGCTCGCCCTCAGCCATGCACGTTGTCGTGCCGGGCGATCTCCAGCAGGTGGTCGACTTCGTCCTTGTACTTCACGGTGTTGCTGGCATGCCAGCGCTGGATGACCGTCATCACCCCCGCCACCACGATGCCGAAGGCCGTGATCGCGCCGAAGGCCGACATGCCCATGCCGGCCGAGAGGCTGTAGAAAGCACCCAGTCCGAGGATGCAGGCCTGCTCGTTGAAGTTCTGCACGGCGATGGAACGGCCGGCGCCCATGAGGTTGTGGCCGCGGTGCTGCAGCAGGGCGTTCATCGGCACCACCATGTAGCCGGCCAGGGCGCCCAGCACGATCAGGAACGGCGCCGCCACCCAGACGTTGTCGATGAAGTTCATGGCGATCACCAGCAGGCCGAGGATGATGCCCATGGGGATGACGCCGGTGGCGCGGTCGAGCCGGGTGCGCATCGAGGCGACCACCGCGCCGATCGCGGTACCCAGCGCCACCACGCCCGAGAGGCTGGAGGCCTGGGTAGTGGAGTAGCCCAGCGCCGCCGCGCTCCAGGCCAGGATGATGTAGCGCAGGTTGCCGCTCACGCCCCAGATGAGCGTGGTGGTGGCCAGCGAGATCTGGCCCAGCTTGTCGCGCCACAGGCGGCCGTTGCAGCTCCAGAAATCCGGCACCAGTTCCAGCGGGTTCTTGGGGATGGGCCGCATCTCCACGCCGGTGAGCGGGATGCGCGTGTTGAACCACGCCGCCACGATGTAGATGAAGATCAGCACGAAGATGGCGGCTTCCGGCGGCGTGTCGATGCCGGTATCCAGCACGGGGAAGTCCAGCGCCAGCATCCGGCTGGCGAGTGCGTTCCCCACCAGCTGGCCTCCGAGCAGGATGCCCAGGATGATGGAGGCGATGGTGAGGCCTTCGATCCAGCCGTTGGCCTTCACGAGCTGCGAGGGCGGCAGCAGTTCGGTGAGGATGCCGTACTTGGCCGGCGAGTAGGCGGCGGCGCCCAGGCCCACGATGGCGTAGGCGAGGAGCGGGTGCACGCCGAACAGCATCATCAGGCAGCCCACCACCTTGATGGCATTGCTGACGAACATCACCTGGCCCTTGGGCCGCGCGTCCGCGAACGCGCCCACGAAAGGCGCCAGCACCACGTAGAAGAGGGCGAACATCGGCACCAATGCAGCGGCTTGCCACGTCGGCGCCCTGGACGACTTGAGCAGTTCGACGGCGGCAATGAACAGCGCTGTAGAAACCGCGCTTCATCCGGTGCGTGTAGGGGCGGGCGCCATGCTGTCTGGAGCCGTCAAGGTTGTGCTGTCTCCGAGCGACACGGGGTTATATCACGGTGGGTAATGACAGAATGAGGGCAAAGAGCCTGTCGCCCATGCCGCGTCCCATCCTAGCCACCATCCACCCCGAAGCCCTGCGCCACAACCTGGCGCGCATGCGACAGGCCGCGCCCGACGCCCGGGTGTGGGCGGTGGTGAAGGCCAACTCCTACGGCCACGGCATCGCCCGCACTTATGAAGCGCTGCGCGGCGCCGACGGCTTCGCCCTGCTGGACCTGCAGGAGGCCGAGCAGGTGCGGGCCCTGGGCTGGCGCGGCCCCATCCTGCTGCTGGAAGGCGTGTTCGAGCCGCGCGACCTGGAGCTGTGCTCGCGCCTCGGCCTGTGGCACGCCGTGCACTGCGAGGAGCAGATCGCGTGGCTGGCCGCCCACAAGACGCAGGTCGGCCACCGGGTGTTCCTGAAACTGAACTCCGGCATGAACCGGCTGGGCTTCACGCCCCAGGGCTACCGGACCGCCTGGATGCGCCTGAACGCCCTGCCGCAGGTGGACGAGATCACGCACATGACGCACTTCAGCGATGCGGATGGCCCGCGCGGCATCGCCCACCAGCTGGAGGCCTTCGAGGAAGTCACGCGCGACCTGCCCGGGGAGCGCTCGCTGTCCAACAGCGCGGCGTCGCTGCGGCATGCCTCCGACGCGCGGGTGCGGGGCGACTGGATCCGGCCCGGCATCGCGGTGTACGGCAGCGCCCCGGATTTTCCGGAGCACACCATGGTCCACTGGGACCTGCAGCCCACGATGACACTGTCCAGCCGCATCATCGGCGTGCAACGGCTGCAGCCGGGCGACACCGTGGGCTACGGCTCCAGCTTCACGGCGGACGCGCCCCTGCGCATCGGCGTGGTGGCCTGCGGCTATGCCGACGGCTATCCGCGCCACTGCAGTACCGGCACCCCGGTGCTGGTGGACGGCGTGCGCACCCGGCTCGTCGGCCGGGTCAGCATGGACATGCTCGCGGTGGACTTGTCGCCGGTGCCGCAAGCCGGCTTCGGCAGTGAGGTGACGCTGTGGGGGACGGCGACGAATGGCGCGGTCCTGGCCATCGACGAAGTGGCGGCGAGCGCGGGGACGCTTAGCTACGAGCTGATGTGCGCGCTGGCGCCGCGGGTGCCGGTGACGGTCGGGGCCTAGCGGCGGCGTCGGGGTTCGGCGCTGCGCGCGCTCACCGCCGACCTACCCGTTCGCAAGCCCGTTTCGTAGGGCGGGGTGAGCGCGGAGCTCCGAACCCCGCCGATCACCGCTTCCGCAGCCCCAGCGCCATCACCGCGCCCACCACCAGCAGCGCCCCACCCACCTGCACCGGCGCGATCGCCTGGCCCAGGATCATCCACGCCAGCACGAGCGCGAACACCGGCTCCACGTTCATGATCGCGGAGTTGCCCACCACGCCCAGACGCGGGAGCACGGTGAACATGATGGTGAAGGCCGTTCCGTACAGGAAGGTGAGCGCCGCGAGGCCGCCCCAGCCCGCGGGCGCCGTCGGCAGCTGGAAGCCGCCCTGGGTGGCGACGGTCGCCAGCGCCACCACGCCGGCCAGCATCATGGTGGTGGCGGTGCGCACGCGGCCATCGACGTCGCCGGCTTCGTGCTGCGTGAGCACCAGCGCCAGCCCGAAGGTGCCCGCCGCCGCGAGCGCGAAGGCCACGCCCGCGCCTATGCGCGCCCACTGGCCCGACGCGCCCAGGCCGGAGGCCGCGCCGAACACGTCGAGCGCCAGCGCCAGGCCGACCAGGATCACCGGCATCGCGACCAGCATCGCCTTCTCGGGGCGCTTGCGGTAGATCACGAAGGACCAGAACGCCGTCCAGATCGGGTAGGTGTTGAAGGCCAGCAGCGCCAGCGCCACCGGCAGCCGCGCCACCGACGAATAGAGGCACAGGCTCTGCACGCCGATCAGCAGCCCGATCGCAAGCAGCGCCCGGCGGTGGCGGGCGGTGAACCGGGGCCGCACGCCCTGCGCGACGAGGATCAGCACGATCACGCCCGCGGTCACCAGGCTGCGGAACACCACGGCGGTCGCCACGCCCATGCCGTTGTTGAAGGCGACGCGCGCGGCCACGTGGTTGGCGCCCATCATCAGGGCGATCAGCAGCAGGGTGGCGAAGGCCGCGCCGCTGATCGCGCGGCCCGGCGCCGGAACGGCCGCCATCAGTAGAGGCCGTGCACGCGGGCGTGCAGGCGCGCGAGGCCCAGCAGGGCATCGGTGAAGGGCGTGGGCACGCCGGTCATGGCGCCCATCTCCTGGACCACGGTCACCAGCGCATCGAGTTCCACCGGCTTGCCGGCCTCGACGTCCTGCAGCATCGACGTCTTGAAGGCGCCCAGCTTGCGCGTGACCTGGTGGCGGTCCTCCGGCATCTGCGTGATGGGAATGCCGACGCGCGCGCCGATCTCGCGCGCCTCCAGCATCACCGCGGAGATGAAGCCGCGCACCAGTTCGTCGTCCATGATGCGGTCGGTGGTGGCGCCGGTCATCGCGCTGACCGGATTGACCGTCATGTTGCCCCACAGCTTGTACCAGGCGTCCTTCTGGATCTGCTCGGACAGCTCGGTCTCGAAGCCCGAGCGCTGCAGCAGCGCCACCAGGCCGCGCACGCGCTGCGTCTTCTCGCCGGAAGGCTCGCCCACGATCAGCCGGTTGCCGAAGTGGTGCTGTACGAAGCCCGGCTCGCGCAGCGAGCAGCTCGCGTGCACCACGCAGCCGATGATGTGGCGCGCGGGGATCGCCTGCGCGATCGCGCCCTCCGGATCGACCGCCTTCAGTCGCGTGCCGGCGTACTCGCCGCCGAAGCCCTGGAAGAACCACCAGGGCACGCCGTTCATGGCCGTGAGCACCAGGGTGTCGGGCCCGAGCAGCGGACCGATCGCACGGGCCACCTCCGCCATCGCCGGCGCCTTGACGGCAACCACCACGAGGTCCTGCACGCCCAGGTCGGCCGGCGATGCGCTCGCCTTCACCGGAACCGCGTGCGCCTGCTCGCCTTCCTGCAGGCGCAGGCCGTGGGCCTGCAAGCCGGCGAGCGTCGCGCCGCGCGCCACCACGCTCACGTCGCAGCCGGCGCGCGCGAGCCGCACGCCGATCCAGCCGCCGATCGCGCCGGCGCCGTAGATGCAAACCTTCATCGCTGGCCTATTGCTTGTAGCCCTCGCCATGGCGCTGTTCCACCAGGCGCGTCATGGCGTCGAACACGTCCTGCCCGGCGCCGAAGCGCTGGTCGAACTGGAAGGAATCCTCGGTGGTCCTTCGCGCCACCGCTTCGCTTACCGGGATCGCGCGGCCCAGGCCGGCCTGCATCACCTGCACGTCGCAGGCGCGCTGCAAGGTCCACAGGCGCACGAAGGTCAGCGGCAGGGTCGGCCCCGCGGCCAGCAGGCCGTGGTTGCGCAGGATCATCAGCGGCTTCTGCCCCAGGCTGGCCAGCAGGCGGGGCGCCTCGTCCGCGTGGATGGTGATGCCCTCGAAGTCGTGGTACGCCACCAGGTCGTGCAGCTGCGCCGAGTAGAAGTTGTTCTGCGCGAGGCCGCCTTCCGTGCACGCGACCGCCAGGCCGGTGGTCGTGTGGGTGTGCATCACGCAGTGGGCGCCGGGCACGCTCTCGTGGATCGCCGCGTGGATGGTGAAACCGGCCGGGTTGACCGGCCACGGGTTGTCCGCATCCAGCTTGTTGCCCTGCACGTCGATCTTCAGCAGGTTGCTGGCGGTGACCTCGGAGTAGTGCAGCCCGAAGGGGTTGATCAGGAACTGCTTGTCGCCGCGCGTCACGCTGTCCGGCAGGCGCACCGTGATGTGGTTGTAGATCATCTCGGTCCAGCCGAGCATGTCGAAGATGCGGTAGGCGGCGGCGAGCTCGACGCGCGCCTTCCATTCGTCCGGGTGCATGGCGGGGGCGCGGGGTTGCAGCACGGCGTTCATGGCATCGCTCCTCAGTAGTTGCCCTTGGGCGCGGCCTGCGGGGCGGCGCCGGCCTTGAACTTCGCCGCCAGCGCGCTGGTGGACTTCACCATCAGGTTGCTGTCGGTGCCCACGGCGATGAAGGTCGCGCCCATCTCCACGTGCTTCTTCGCCAGCGCTTCGTCCAGCGTCAGGATGCCCACGGCCTTGCCCGCCGCCTGGATGCGGCGGAACAGGTCTTCGTGCAGCTTCATCATCTCCGGGTGCCACGGGTCGCCCACGTGGCCGAACGCGGCGGACAGGTCCGACGGGCCGATGAACACGCCGTCCACGCCTTCGACGGCCGCGATCGCATCCAGGTTGCGCACGCCTTCCTGCGTCTCCACCTGCACCAGCAGGCACACCTCCCGGTTGGCCTCCTTCGCATAGGAAGCGTTGCGCCCCCAGCCGGAGGCGCGGGTCGCGGCCATGCCGCGGATGCCGTCGGGCGGATAGCGCATGCAGCGCACCAGCTCGCGCGCCTGCTCCGGCGTGTCGACCATCGGCACCAGCAGGGTCTGCACGCCGGTGTCGAGGTATTGCTTGATCAGGGCCTGCCCGACGTAGCCGTGGCCCATCGGGATGCGCGCGATGGCGTTGACGCCGGGATAGCCGGCGATCACCTGCGCCTGCTGCAGCACGTTGAGCAGGTCGTTGGGCGTGTGCTCGCCATCGAGCAGCAGCCAGTCGAAGCCGGCCGCGGCGCAGATCTCGGTGTTGAGCGGGCCCAGCAGGCTGACCCACAGGCCGTACTGCGTGCGCTTCTCCGCGATCGCCTTCTTGAAGGCGTTGATGGGGGTCTTCATGCGGGTGGTCTCCTCAGGCGAAACGGAAGGTGAAGCGGCCCAGCGGGCCGTAGTCGGCATCGAACACGTCGCCCTTGCGGGCGGCGACGGGACGGGTGAAGGAGCCGGAGAGCACGACCTCGCCCGCCTCCAGCGCCTCGCCCCAGGGTGCGAGCTTGCGGGCGAGCCAGGCGATGCCCTCGGCGGGATGCCCTTGCACGCCGGCGGCGAGGCCGGTCTCCTCGACCACGCCATTCTGGCGCAGGATGGCGCCGACCCACGGCAGGTCCACTTCGCGGGGATGCACCCGGCGGCCCCCGAGGAGGATGCCGGCGTTGGCCGCGTTGTCGCTGATGGTGTCGAACACCTTGCGCGGCGCCTTGGTGTGGCGGTCGAACTGTTCGATGCGCGCGTCGATGATCTCGATGGCGGGCTGGACGTATTCGGTGGCTTCGAGGACCTGGGCGACATCCACCCCCGGGCCTTCCAGGCGGCGCTTGAGGACGAAGGCGAGCTCGACTTCGACGCGCGGCGCGATGAAGCGCTGCGTGGGGAGGTCTCCCGGCTCGAAGAACATGTCGTCCAGCAGCGTGCCGTAGTCGGGCTCGTCGATCTGGCTGGACTGCTGCATGGCACGGGAGGTGAGCCCGATCTTGTGGCCGCGCGCCCGCCGGCCTTCGGCGATCTTCATGGCGACCCAGGCACGCGAGATGGCGTAGCCGTCCTCGATGGTCATGCCGGGGAAGCGCTTGGAGAAGTGCTCCAGCTGCACGCGGGTGCGCTCGCTTTCGTGCAGCTCGGCGGCGAGATGTTGGATGGTGTCGGCGTCCAGCATGATCGGCGTTTCTCCGTCATCCCCGCGCAGGCGGGGACCCAGGGCGTCCGGGAAGGCGCTGCGCGCCGTCCTGGATTCCCGCCTGCGCGGGAATGACGAACAGCGGATGCAGCGTGCTGTGCTTCGCGTCGTACACCTGCCCGGCGCTTTCGTCGATCTGCAGGGTGATGCCCACCAGCTCCTGGTCGAAGATGGGCGCGAAATGCCGCTGCACCACGGCCAGCAGCCGGTCGCCCGCGGCCTTCTTCACTGCTTCGCTGCGCCCGCCGCCCATGCGCACGTTGACGTACATGAACCCGTAGTCGCCCTTGCCGTCGGCCACGGCGTAGTGCGCCGCCGGATACGCCAGCACCCGCGTGCCGCCGGTAGGGAACACCTGCTTGCCTTCCTCGTCGCGGATCACCAGCATCTCGTCGGCCAGCGCCCGGCACAGCACGCCGACGTCGGTCTTCGCTTCGAGGTTGGGCGTGTAGAGGATGACGCAATGAGGCATTTGGGGTCAGATTCCAATTACAGCCGCTGCTGCACGTTGGTGTAGCCCTCGGCCGAGGAAGCCTGCGCCTTCGGGATCGCCGTACCGCCCACCGGCGTGACCGGGAACACCGCGTTGATCTGCCCGGTGCCCGATGCGCCGAAGTACGGCGTGACGACCTCCGCCCGGCCTGCGTACTCCGACCAGCCCAGCGCACCCAGCAGCATGGCCGTGTCGTGCATGAAGCCTTCGCCATGCCCCTTGGCCGCGTACTCGGGCAGCATGCCGCAGAACTGCTTCCACTCGCCCGCCTGCCACATGCGCACCACGTCGCGGTCCAGCGCTTCCAGGAAGGGGCTCCAGATCCTGAAGGCGAACTCCGGCGCCAGCCCGTTCTGCGCGAAGCGATGCGACAGCGACCCGCTCGCGAAGAAGGCGACGGTGCCGTCGTAGTGATCCTCCACCGCGCGCCGCATCGCCCAGCCCAGGCGGGCGCTGTCGTTCAGGTAGTGCGCCTGGCACAGCGCCGACACCGACACCACCTTGAAGTGCTGGTCCGCGTTCATGTAGCGCATGGGCACCAGCGTGCCGTACTCCGGCGCCAGCGTGGTGCGTTCATGCGCCAGCGTCTCCACGCCCCAGTCGTTGCACACCTCCGCCAGCAGCTTGCCGAGTTGCGGGTTGCCCGGAAACTCGTACGCCAAGTTGCTGATGAAGTGCGGCAGCTCGTTGCTGGTGTACAGGCCCCGGAAGTGCGGCGCGCAGTTGACGTGGTAGTTGGCGTTGACCAGCCAGTGCGTGTCGAACACCACGATGGTGTCCACGCCCAGCTCGCGGCAGCGGCGGCCGATCTCGGCATGCCCGTCGATCGCGTCCTGCCGCGTGCCGTGGCGCGCGCCCGGCAGCTCGCTCAGGTACATCGAGGGGACGTGGGTGATCTTGGCGGCGAGGGCTAGTTGGCCCATGCGATGCTCCTTGCCCTGTCATCCCGGGCTTGACCCGGGATCCATGGATTGCGGGTCAAGCCCGCAATGACAGTTTTCGAGGTCCAGCCCGGGATGACAGCCTTCGGGGTCAAGCCCGCAATGACAGCCTTCACCTCAGGCTCCCCAATGCGGAATGTGATGGGAACCGAGCGACACCGCGATGTTCTTCGGCTCCAGGAACACCTCGTAGCTCCACGTCCCGCCTTCGCGCCCCGTGCCCGAGGCCTTCGTGCCCCCGAACGGCTGCCGCAGGTCGCGCACGTTCTGGCTGTTCACGAAACACATGCCGGCCTCGATGGCCGCGGCCACCCGATGCGCGCGGCCGATGTTTTCCGTGAACACGTACGAGGAGAGTCCATAGGCGATGTCGTTCGCGATGCGGATCGCATCCGCCTCGTTCTCGAACGGGATCAGGCAGGCCACCGGCCCGAAGATCTCGTCCTGCGCGATCTTCATGCGGTTGTCCACGTCGGCGAACACGGTCGGCAGCACGTAGTTGCCCTTCTTCACGCGATCGGGCACCAGCGGCGCGTCCAGGCCGCCGCACAGCAGCGTGGCGCCTTCCTGGCGACCCAGCTCGATGTAGCCGCGCACCTTCGCGAGATGGCCCTGCGAGATCATCGGCCCGATGATGGTCTTCTCGTCCAGCGGGTCGCCGACCGCGATCTTCTTCGCCCGCGCCACGAACTTGTCGACGAAGGAGGCATAGATCGACTTCTGCACCAGGATGCGGCTGCCGGCCGTGCAGCGTTCGCCGTTGTTGGAGAAGATCATGAAGACGGCCGCGTCCAGCGCCCGCTCCAGGTTCGCGTCGTCGAACACCACGAAGGGCGACTTGCCGCCCAGCTCCATGCTGAACTTCTTCAGGCCCGCTTCCTTCACGATGCGGTTGCCCGTCGCGGTGGAACCGGTGAAGGAGATCGCGCGCACGTCGGGATGCCGCACCAGCGGCTCGCCCGCTTCCTTGCCCAAGCCGTGCACGACGTTCAGCACGCCGGCCGGGATGCCCGCTTCCAGCGCCAGTTCGCCCAGGCGCGCGGCCGTCAGTGGCGACAGCTCGCTCATCTTCAGCACCGCGGTGTTGCCGAACGCGAGGCAGGGCGCCACCTTCCACGTGGCCGTCATGAAGGGCACGTTCCACGGCGAGATCAGCGCGCACACGCCCACCGGGTGGAACAGCGTGTAGTTCAGGTGCGTGGGCGTGGGATAGGTGTGGCCGTCCACCCGCACGCACATCTCGGCGAAGTAGTGGAAGTTGTCGGCCGCGCGCGGCACCAGCTGCTTGCCGGTCTGCGCGATCACCTGGCCGGTGTCGTCGGTCTCGGTGCGCGATATCTC
>SEAY01000140.1 GCA_004144865.1 Comamonadaceae bacterium | reverse complement strand
CCGACCCGCCCGAGGTCGCATCCGTGCGGGATCTCCAAGCGCCCGGCCCCGGCGGCCACATCCCGCTGCGCGCGTACCGGCCGCGCGGCAGCGCGGCGGACACAGTGCTGCCCGTGCTGGTGTACTTCCACGGCGGCGGCTGGGTGATCGGCGACCTGGACACGCACGACGTGCTGTGCCGGCAGCTGGCCAACCAGTCCGGCTGCGCGGTGGTGGCCGTGGATTACCGGCTCGGGCCGGAGCATCGTTTTCCCGCCGCGGTGGACGACGCAATGACTGCGACGCGCTGGGTGCGCGCCAACGCAGCCGCGCTGAAGGTGGATGCTTCGCGGATGGCGGTGGGTGGCGACAGCGCGGGCGGCAACCTCGCGGCCGTGGTGGCGCTGGCGGCGCGCGACGCCGGTGACCTGCCGATCGCCTTCCAGCTGCTGGTCTACCCGGCGACCGACCAGCGCCGCGGCTGGCCTTCGCACACGACCAACGGCCAGGGGTATCTCCTCACCAAGGACAGCATGGACTATTACCACGACCACTATCTCGTAGATGCGAGGCACGATCTCGACTGGCGAGCGTCGCCATTGCTGCACGCCGATCATGCGAACCTGCCGCCGGCCTTGGTCTTGACCGCAGGCTACGACCCGCTGCGCGACGAGGGCATGCAATACGCGCACAAGCTATCGGAAGCGGGCTCGCGCGCGACGCTGGTGAACTTCGAGCGGCAGTTGCATGGCTTCATCACCATGGGGCGGGTGATCGATGAGGCGAACGCGGCGGTGGAGATCTGCGCGGGGCAGTTGCGCAGCGCCTTGCACCCGTAGGCTGGGTTGCCGCAGGCACCCCAGCGCCTTCGCGCATCGCTGGGGTCGCGTTCGCGAACCCAGCCTACGGGCCCAGCCAGCGGCACAGCGCCACCGCGCCTGCGCCGGCCAGCGCCGCGACGACGTCCTTGCCGGTCGCCTTCATGACCACGAAAACGACGCCCAGTCCCACCCACTCCGGAATGCGACCGGCCAGCACCGAGGGCATCACGATGCCGATCATCACGCCGAGCGGGATCGCCTTCAGCGCACCTTGCACACGGCTCGTGATCGGCACGTAGCCCATGAGCAGGTAGCCGGCGACGCGGCAGGCGTAGGACGCCACGGCCATGGCGCCTATGGCGAGCAGGAAGCGGCCGTCAACGTCCATCGCGCGTGCCTCCCACGATGCCGGCAGCGAGGCCGGCTGCGACGATGGTCCAGCCTGGCAGCCACCACGCGAACAGGACGGCCACCAACGCCGCCGCTGCGGCCGGCCACAAGTCGCTGCGGCCGCGGAACACGCTGACGCCGATGGCCGCCGCGAACGCCACCAGCATGAAGTCCAGCCCCAGCACGCTGGGGTGCGGGACACCGCGGCCCATGAGATGGCCGCCCAGCGTGCCGAGGATCCACGGCAGCGCGGTCGCCACGCCCGAGCCGAACAGGAAACCGGCGTCGCGGTAGCCGGCGTGGTACTCGCGCATGGAAAGCGCCCAGTTGCCATCGCCCAGGAAGAACAGCGTCGCGAACGCCTGCGGCCGGGTCGCGCCCGCCAGCCAAGGCTGCACCGACGCGCCGTACAGCACGTAGCGTGCGTTGATCAGGAGCACGGTGACCACCAGCGGCGTGATGAGCGGCGAGGCGCTCCAGCCCTGCAGGGCCGCGAGCTGCGCGCTGCCGGAGTACACCAGCGCGCTCATGAGCAGGGCCGCCAGCCAGTCGAGGCCCTTCTCGCTGGCGAGCACGCCGAACACCACGCCGTACAGGAAGGTGCCGGGAGCGAGCGGCTGGCCGCCGGCGAAACCGCGCCGGAACCCGGCGGCGGTGAACGTGGCGGGCGTGTCGTGCGGGACATCCAGGCTCATCGGCGCGCGACTGTACACTGAATCCATCGGCCGCCCGGCACGGGCGGCAGGAGCGAGACATGAAGGCGGAACAGAACGAACTGATCACGCGCATCGGCCCCGGCACGGCCTGCGGCGCGGTGCTGCGCAGCTACTGGCAACCCGTGGCCCTGGTGGACGAATTCGATCCGCGGCTGGACCCGCGCATGGCGCAGCGGCCGCTGAAGGCCGTGCGCGTGCTCGGGCAGGACCTGGTGCTGTTCCGCGACGACGCGGGCCGCTGGGGACTGCTGGACCGCGACTGCCCGCACCGCAACGCCGACCTGTCGTTCGGCCGGCACGAAGGCGACGGCGTGCGCTGCCCCTTCCACGGCTGGAAGTTCGACGCCACCGGACGCTGCCTGGAAACGCCCGCGGAGCCCGCCGGCAGCAAGCTGTGCGAACGCGTCACGCAGCGCAGCTACCCGGTGATGGAAAAGAGCGGCGTGCTGTTCGGCTGGTTCGGCGAGGAAGGCAAGGCCCCGCCCTTCCCCGAGTTCGACTGCTTCGCTGCGCCCGCCACGCACACCTTCGCCTTCAAGGGGCTGTGGAACGCCAACTGGCTGCAGGCGTTCGAGGTCGGCATCGACCCCGCGCATCCGTCCTTCCTGCACCGCTTCCTCAGCGATGCGGCACTCGACAGCGTGGGCGAGAACGCGGCCGGCCGCCAGTTCCGCAGCGCGAGCGCCGGCGACTTCAGCGGCGAGAAATGGCCGATGACGCGCATCATGCGCGAGTTCCACCAGCCGGACATCTCCTTCGAGCCGCGACCCTGGGGCATGCAGCTCACCGCGCTGCGGCCGATGACCGACGAACTCACGCACGTGCGCATCACCAACGCGATCTTCCCGGGCACCTTCGTGATCCCCTTGTCGGAGACGCTCACGATCACGCAGATGCACGTGCCGGTGGACGACGAGCACACCTACTGGTACTCCTTCTTCACCAGCTTCGCAGGCCCCGTGGACAAGGAAGCCATGCGCAACCAGCGGCTGCAGTTCATCTCCCTGCCCGACTACGTCCCGAAGTCCGGCCGCCACAACAACTGGGGCTTCAATCCCGACGAGCAGCGCGCGCAGACCTTCCTGGGCATGGGCGAAGAGGACATCAACGTGCACGACCAGTGGGCCGTGGAAAGCATGGGCCCCATCCAGGACCGCACGCGCGAACACCTGGGCACCAGCGACAAGGTGATCATGGCCAACCGCCGCATGCTGCTGAAGGCGATCGAGACGGTGCAGGCCGGCGGCACGGCGCCTGGCGCGGCCGATCCGGCCCAGGCCGGCCAGATGCGCGGGCCGGACACGGTGGACGGCATCGCGCCGGCCGGCACCTGGGGCAGCTGGTGGCAGGAGAAGGTGCGCGCCAAGCGCGCCGGCGCGCCCTGGCTGCGCCAGCCGGAGGCCGCACCCGAGGCGCAGGCCTCGTGACGGTCTTCGCCGCGCGCTGCGGCATCCACGACGCGGCGCGCGAAGAAGGCATCGCGCGCGTCACCCGGCTCGCCGAAGCGCAGGGGCTGGAGCTGGTGCGCTTCTCCTGGTGCGACCCGCACGGGGTGCTGCGCGGCAAGACGCTGGTCGCCTCCGCCGCCGGGCGCGCCTTGCGCGAAGGGGTCGGCATGGTGAGCACGCTGATGCTGAAGGACACCTCGGACCGCACCGCCTTCAAGGTGTTCGAGCCGGGCGGCACGGCAACGCTACCGGGATTCGGCTTCGCCAACAACCTGCTGCTGCTCGCGGATCCGGACAGCTTCGTGCAGCTGCCGTGGACGCAGGGCACCGGGTGGATGCGCGCGCAGCCCTGGTTCCAGGACGGCACGCCGGTGGAACTGGACACGCGGCGCGTGCTGCAGCGCGCGCTGGAGAAACTCGCGGCCAGCGGTTTCGCCATGCGCTGCGGCCTGGAAGTCGAATTCCACATCTACAAGCTGCGCGACACGCAGCCGCAGCTCGATCCCATGCAGGCGGACTGGCCCGGCCCGCCGCCCGCCGTCGACCTGGTGCACCCCGGCTACAACCTGCTCGCCGAAAGCTGGTACGACCTCGCGGAGGAGCCGCTGCGCATCGTGCAGCACACCGCGCAGGCGCTGGGGCTGCCGCTGCTGTCGCTGGAGGTGGAGCTCGGCCCCAGCCAGGTGGAAGCCGTGTTCGACGCGACCGACGCGCTCGCCGCCGCCGACAACATGGTGCTGTTCCGCAATGCCGTGAAGATGGCGCTGCGGCGCGCGGGGTACCACGCCACGTTCATGTGCCGCCCGCCCTTCCCGCACATCATGTCCAGCGGCTGGCACCTGCACCAGTCGCTGGTCGATGCGCGCACCGGGCGCAACGTGTTCCGGCGCGAGCAGCCTGCGGCTGGCACGACGCCCGCCGACGCGACGCACACGCTGACGGAGCTGGGAGAGCACTACCTGGCCGGCCTGCTGCAGCATGCGCGCGGCATGTCGGTGTTCTGCACGCCCACGGCCAACGGATACGGGCGCTTTCGCCCCAACGCGCTGGCGCCGCAGTCGGTGCTGTGGGGCCGCGACAACCGCGGGGCGATGCTGCGCGTGGTGGGCGAATGCGGCGACGAAGCCACGCGCATCGAGAACCGCATCGGCGAACCGGCGGCCAATCCCTACCTGTACCTCGCGTCGCAGGTCCATGCGGGGCTGGACGGCATCGGCCGCCGGCTGAAGGCACCGCCGGCCACCGACGCGCCCTATGCCGGCAAGGAAGAAAGCCTGCCCACCAGCCTGGGCGAGGCCCTGCAGGCCCTGCGGGCGGACGCCTCGTTGTGCGAGGCCTTCGGCAGCGCTTTCATCGACTACTACACCCGCATCAAGCAGTCCGAGCAGCAGCGCTTCGACGCCGCCGAAGACAAGGACGCCTTCCAGCAGCGGGAATACTTCGGCCGTTTCTGATGATCAAAGTGCACCTGGTCGCCGCCGACGGCGCCGAGACCACCCTGGATGTGAAGCCGACCGGCAGCCTGATGGAGGCGGCCGTGGCGAAGAACGTCGAAGGCATCGCGGCCGACTGCGGCGGCCTGCTCACCTGCGCCACCTGCCACGTCTACGTGCGCGAGCCGTTCGCGGGCAGGCTGCCGCCGCCTTCGGGCGACGAGCTCGGCATGCTGGAATTCACGGCGGCGCCCCAACGGCCGAACAGCCGCCTGAGCTGCCAGATCGCACTGGCCGCGGACCTCGACGGCTTGACCGTCGATTTGCCCGCGACGCAGTACTAGGCCGCCGGCGCGTTAGCGCTGCGACACGTTGGCGCGTTCGCCGAGGAAGATCTCGACGCGGCGGTTCTTGGCGCGACCCGCCTCGGTGCTGTTGTCCGCCACCGGCTCACGCTCGCCGCGGCCGGCGACCTGGATGTCGCTGGAACGCACGCCGCGCGAAGCCAGGTAGTCCTTGACGGACTGCGCGCGGTCCAGCGAGAGGCGGTTGTTCAGGTCGTCGCTGCCGGTGTTGTCGGTGTGGCCGACGATGCGCACCTCGGTGTTCTGCTGCTGGTTCAGGCCGCTTGCGAACTGGTCGAGGATGGGGCGCAGGCGCGGATTGATGTCGGCGCGGCCGGTGGCGAACGAGATGTCGCTCGGCACGTCGAGCCGCAGCTGGTTGTCGGGGGTCTGCACCACTCCGACGCCGCTGCCCATGGTGGCGCGCTCCATGGCCGCCTTCTTCTGCGCCATGTGCTGCGACCAGATGTAGCCGCCGGCGGCGCCCACGCCCGCGCCGATCAGCGCGCCCTTGGCGTCACGGCCGATGGCCGCGCCGGCGAGCGCGCCGAGGCCCGCGCCGATGGCCGTGTTGCGGCCGGTCTCGCTCATGCCGGTGCCGGTGCCGGTGTTCGCGCATCCGGCGAGCAGCGCTCCCGCGGCCACGGCGACGACGGACAGGTTGCGGATCTTGTTCATGGTTTTCTCCTTGTCGATTTGAGGACGCACCGACGATAAATGCTCGAGCTGGGTGCGTGACGCCAAGCGTACACGCGCGGGGGGAAGTTGCGTCTGCTTACGGGTAGACTGCGACGCCCATCACGAACGGAGCGCATCCAAATGATCCTGGAGATCGCCGACATCCGCATCCATCCCGGCAAGCAGGCCGAATTCGACGAAGCCATCGAACGCGGCCTTCGCACGGTGATCGCGCGCGCCGAGGGCGTGCGAGGCTACAAGGTGAACAAGGGCATCGAGTCGCCGGAACGCTACGTCCTGCAGGTGTTCTGGGACACGCTGGAAGCGCACACCGTCGGTTTCCGCCAGGGGCCGCTCTTCCCGGAGTGGCGCGCGATCGTGGGCCCGTTCTTCGCGCAGCCACCGGTGGTGGAGCACTTCACGCTGCTCGCGAAGAGCGATTGAGGGAGCTTCGCAGGCTGGGTTCGCGCAGCGACCCCAGCATCGCCGCCGCAAGCTGGGGTCGACTGCGTCGAACCCAGCCTACCTTGGCGTCCCTCACCTAAGCTGCATCCGCCTCCAGGCCCGCCTGCTCGTGGGCGGCCACCAGCCGATCGAGCAGCGCGATCAACTGCGCCTGCTCCGCGCCGTCCAGCGGCGCGAGGATGCGCTGTTGCACCTTGCCGACGTTGCGGCGCATCTGGCGCGCGGCGTCCGCGCCTTCCTCCGTCACCCACAACAGCTTGCGTCGGCGATCGCCCGCATCCGGCTCGCGCCGCACCCACCCGCGCGCCTCCAGCCGCGTGATCACCGAGCCGAAGGTGGCCGCGTCGAAAGCCACCTTGCGCGCCAGCGTCACCTGGTCCTCGCCCGGGTCCTCCATCAATGCGTTGAGGATGGCGAACTGCACCGGCGTCACGTCGTACTCCGCCGTTTCCTCCATGAAGATCGCCACCGCCACCTGGTGGGCGCGCCGGATCAGGTGTCCCGGCGCGCGCCGGAAATCGAAGCTCTTCGCCATGCGCGGCAGTGTAGCGGCGGCGCCCGGCTTGCGGCGGCACCTGTTCATATGTATTCTTATCATTTTGCGTTGACTCCCCCTTGATGACGAGAACGATCACCGAACCCGCCCGCCAGACCCCCGTGCACGGCGAATACGACGTCGTGGTGCTGGGCGGCGGGCCCGCGGGCATGGCGGCGGCAGTCGCGGCCGCGCGCGCCGGCCGCAAGACCCTGCTCATCGAACGCTACGGCTTCCTCGGCGGCATGGGCACCGCCGCCGGCGTGACCAACTTCTGCGGCCTGCACGCCAACGTGCACGGCGAGATCCGGCAAGTGGTGCATGGCGTGGCCGACGGCCTGCTGGAGCGCATCGAGCGGCTGGGCGGCCTCAACACGCCGCATTCGCTGTTCGGCCACAAGATCGTTGCGCAGGCGTACGACACGGCGGCCTACAAGATCGCGGCCGACGACCTTCTGCTCTCGGCCGGCGTCGAGATCCTGTTCCACACGACGGGCGCCGGCGTAGTGATGGATGGCGCGCGCCGTGTGCAGGCGCTGCTGGTGGAGACCAAGTCGGGGCGCCGCGCCGTCGTGGGCCGCGCCTTCGTGGACGCCTCCGGCGACGGCGACCTTGCCGCCTGGGCGGGCGCGCCGTGGGTGAAAGGCGATGGCCACGGCAACATGCTGTACCCCTCCACGATGTTCCGCCTCAACGGCGTGGACGCGCAGCGTGCGGGTGCGGCCTGGGAAGTGATCCCCAAGCTCATGGCGCAGGCGGAGGCGGAAGGCCGGTACAAGTTTCCGCGCAAGGGCGCGATCGTGCGGCCGCAGAAGAGCGGCATAGAGTGGCGCGTAAACCTCACGCAGCTCGCCAATCGCGAAGGCAATGCGATGGATGGCACCGATGCGCTGGAGCTGTCGGATGCCGAGGTCCTGGGCCGCCGGCAGATCGCCGCGGTGGCGGGCTTCCTGCGCGAGGTGCCCGGTTTCGAAAAGAGCTACGTGTCCGACATCGCGCCGCAGGTGGGCATCCGCGAGACGCGGCGCGTGCGCGGCCTCTACGAACTCACCGAGTCGGACGTGCTGGAATGCGCGAGCTTCGACGACACCATCGGCGTGAACGGCTGGCCGCTGGAGCTGCACCTGAAGGGCGACGTCGAATTCCGCTGGCCGAAGATCCCCGAGAGCCGCGGCTTCAACCACCTGCCCTATCGCATGATCGTGCCCGAGGGATTGGACAACGTGTGGGTCGCGGGCCGCTGCGCTTCGATGAGCCACGAGGCGCAGTCCGCCGCCCGCGTCACCGGGGCCTGCTTCGTGATGGGGGAGGCCGCGGGCGCAGCCGCCGACCTGGCCCTGCAATCGGGGGCCACCGCCGCGGCCGTCGATGTCGCGACCTTGCAAGCGCGCCTCTCCGACTATGGCGCCTACCTCGGTCGCACCTGGTAAAGGAGTTTCCATGAACGCGCCCCTTCCCACCGCGCAGCTGCGCCAGCAGCTGTACCGCGACATGGATCCGCACAACCTCACGCCGCTGTGGGAGGTGCTGCACGCCCTGGTACCACCGAAGCCAAACACGCCCTGCGTACCCGCCTTGTGGAAGTACGCGGACGTGCGGCCCTACCTGATGCGCGCCGGCGAGGTGATCACCGCGGAAGAAGCGGTGCGCCGGGTCCTGATCCTCGAGAACCC
>SEAY01000029.1 GCA_004144865.1 Comamonadaceae bacterium | reverse complement strand
CACTCGTGCTTCACGTCAGCGGGCTTGGCGCTGACAGTGGTGGTCATAAGACTCTCGAGTTTGGTTTGGCGGGCCCTTTTCCACGGTCGGTTTCCCTCTGGCGGGGATCTCTTAGGTGGGAGATGAAGCTTCCGTCGCGGGGCCACTGGCGCTACGGAACCCGGCATTATAGCGGCGGATGCCGGGGATCCGCTGCGCACAGCGCCAGCCTGCGTCCCGGCGGCCCCGATCCTGTAGGCTGGCGGTGAGCGCCAGCGAACCCCAGCTACCATCCCGCCCCTATGTTCAGCTACCGCCACGGCTTCCATGCCGGCAACCACGCGGACGTCCTCAAGCACATGGTGCTGATCGCCGTCGTGAAGCACCTCACCGCCAAGCCCACGGCGTTGACGGTGGTCGACACGCACGCCGGCGCCGGCTTGTACCGCCTCGACGACGAATTCGCCGCCACCTCCGGGGAGGCGGCTGACGGATTCCTGAAGCTCGTGGCCAGCCCCCTGGCGGCGGAACCACCCCCGCTGGTGTCCGACTACCTCGCGCTGGTCGCGAGCTTCAATCCCGCCGGCCGCCGCCGCGTGTACCCGGGATCGCCCTTCATCACCCAGGCGCTGCTGAGGCAGGAACCCCGCGACAAGCTGTGGCTGTTCGAGCTGCATCCGACGGACAGCAAGTCCCTGGCGACGCACGTCGACCAGCTGCATGCCGGCCGCCAGGTGGGCCTGAAGCGCGAAGACGGCTTCGAAGGATTGCGCGCGCTGATCCCGCCGCCGTCGCGGCGCGGACTGGTGCTGATCGATCCCAGCTACGAGATCAAGACGGATTACGGGCGCGTGGCGGCCTGCATCCAGGAAAGCCTGAAGAAGTTCGCCACCGGCACCTACATGGTCTGGTACCCGGTGATCCCGCGCCCGGAGGCGCACGAACTGCCCCGCCGGCTGAAGACGCTGGCGAACCAGGCCGGGCGGCCCTGGCTGCACGCCACCCTCAACATCGGGCAATCACCCGCCCGCGCGCCCACGCCGGGCGAACAGGCCCCGCGGCCGGGGCTCACGGCGAGCGGCGTCTTCCTGGTGAATCCCCCGCACACCCTCAAGGGCGCGCTGCAGCAGGAGTTGCCGCAGGTGCTGGAGGTGCTGGGGCGTGGACGCGGCCAGGCGCAGGCCGTGGAAGCGGGCGGCTGATTACTTGCGGGCCAGGACCATGGTCCAGTAGGTTCCGAGGTCGGTGCCGGAGCGCGACACGCAGGCCACGGCGACGTCGACGAACTTCGGATCCATCATGTTCTCGCAGTGCTGCGAGCTGCCGATCCAGCCTTCGACGGCGCCGTCGAGGGTGAGATCGCCGGCGGCGAGGTTCTCACCCACGCTCTTCCAGGGGTACTGGCTGGCATCCACCCGCTGGGTCACTTCCACCCCTTCGGGGCTGCGGTGTTCGATGTAGTTGCGACGCGCCATGTCCTTGGCATGTGCCGCGGCAGCCGAATAAAGCCGGTTGTCCCAGTTGAGCGGACGCGCCGGCTGCATCATGCGGCTGCCGCAACGCTGCCCGGCCGCGCGGGCCGCGTTGACACGCTGGAGCACCTCTGCCGTGGGTGCGTTGCAATTGGCGGACGCCGTCCGCGTAGGCGCCGCTGTGGCACATCCGGCCAGCAGGGCAAGGGCGGCGATGGACAGCAAGGTCCCTTGACTGAAGAGCTGCTTCTGCATGGCGCAGAGCTTGCCACAGCCGAGCACGGGGACTGTGTACGCACCGATTGGGTCTGTATCCGTAGGAAACGGACTACGTGCCCATCAGATACCGCCTACGCAGGCACACACGGCGCGTCGTGCCGCGCCGCGAGGATCTGTCTTTTTCGGCCAATTTCACTCGAAAAGCCCGCCAAAAGCGCGCAAGGGCCGTTTGCCACGGGCCTGCAGTCCGGAGAGCCTCCCCGCTGCCTCAGCCGTGGGAACGCTGTCACAAAACTGTGACAGCGATACATCTTCTCAAGACCGCCGGACCCGCGCGTGTCGCGACAATGCATCATGCAGACTCGCGTCGCCTTGCAGCCCGGGTCGCCCACCCTCCTGGACGGGCGCTGGAAGCTGAGGCCCCTGGGCAGCAGCGCGTTCTGCGACACCTGGCAAGCCCAGCGCGGGAAGCAGAAGCTGTTCGTGAAGAGCGCGGGCCCGGCCGGAGCGGCGATGCTGCGCGCGGAAGCGGATGGCGTGCGCGCCCTGGCGGCCACCGGCTGCATCCGCGTGCCCGCCGTGGACTCGCTGAGCGAGCGGCCTGGCGGCGGCATGCTGCTGGCGCTCGAGTGGCTGGATTTCGCGCGGCCGGATGCCAGCTTCGGCCGCCGAGTCGGCCAGGCGCTGGCCGCCCTCCACGCCGCACCCTGCCCCCTCGAGCCGGCGTCGTTCGGCTGGCGCAGCGACAACTACATCGGCGCCACGCCGCAGCGGAACACGCCGCTGCACCAGCCCAGCCGCACCGGCTGGATGGCGTTCTGGGCCAAGGCCCGTTTGGACTGCATGAGGGACCGCCTCTCCCCCCACGCCGCCGAACTGCGCGATGCCGTGGAAGCGGTGGCCGAAGCGCTGCCCCGCATCCTCTCCGGCGAGCCCCCGCCGCGGCCCGCGCTGATCCACGGCGACCTGTGGCAGGGCAACTGGGAGATGCTGGCGGACGGCACGCCGGTGGTGTTCGATCCCGCCGTGTCCTGCTCGGACCCGGGCGCGGAGCTGGCGATGATGGAGCTGTTCGGCAGCCCGCCGCCCGGGTTTCGCTCCGCCTACGAGGAAGCGGGCGGGCATTGGCCGGGGCCGGAGTGCCTGGCGCTGTACCAGCTGTATCACCTGCTCAACCACGTGGTGCTGTTCGGCGCGGGCTATGCGCCGCACGCTTTGCGCGTCGCACGCTCGCTCGCCTAGGGCCCTTCGTCCCGAAGGGCCGCGGCGTTTTGGCATGATGCGTCTCATGCAAGGAGCACGCATGGAGCAACCCGATCCCGAAACCCCGGCCGCCACGGCCGAACCCCGCAACGCCTTCCTCGAAGAAAAGGCCTTCAAATCCCGCACCGTGCTGCTGTTCGGCGCCATCAGCGACCAGTCGGCCAGCGACATCGCTCGCCGGCTGATCGCGCTGGACGCCGATTCGGCGGCACCCATCGACATGCTGGTGAGCTCCCCCGGCGGCCACCTGGAGTCCGGCGACGCGATCCACGACATCATCCGCTTCATCCAGGCGCCGGTGAACATGATCGGCACCGGCTGGGTGGGCAGCGCGGCGACGCACCTCTACCTGTCCGTGCCGAAGGAGCGCCGCTTCTGCACGCCCAACACCCGCTTCCTGATCCACCAGCCCTCCGGCGGCGCCGGCGGACCGGCGAGCGACATCGCCATCCACGCGCAGGAAATCATCAAGGCGCGCGAACGCATCGCCCAGACTATCTCGCGCGAGACGGGGCGGCCACTGGAAGGCGTGCTGGAGGACATCGAACGCGATCGCTGGCTGAGCGCGGAAGAAGCGATCGAGTACGGGCTGGTGGGGCGGATCATCAACCACAAGACGGACATCAAGCGGTAGGCACGGTTTCCCAGGATGGCGGGGTTCGGGCTGCGCCGCTCACCCCGCCCTACGAGGCGCGATGCCGGCCTGTAGGTCGGGGTAAGCGCGAAGCCGAACCCCGACGCCCCGCGCCTACTTCAACGCCCCGCACAGCGCCGACGTCGCCTGCGCCTGGTTCATCGTGTAGAAGTGCAGCGCCGGCGCCCCGCCGCGCACCAGGCGCTCGCACAGGCTTGCCACGACCTCGTGGCCGAAGGCCTTGATCGAGGCCGCATCGTCGCCGAAGGCCTGCAGCCGCAGCCGCACCCAGCGGGGAACCTCGGCGCCGCAGGCATCCGAGAAGCGCAGCAGCTGGCTCGAATTGGTGATCGGCATGATGCCGGGCACCACGGGCACGTCCGCGCCCAGCTTGCGGGCCTCGTCGACGAAACGGAAGTACGAGTCGGCGTTGTAGAAGTACTGCGTGATGGCCGCATCGGCGCCCGCGCGCACCTTCGCCACGAAGGCCTGCAGGTCCGCCTGCGGCGATTTCGCTTGCGGATGCGTCTCGGGATAGCAGGCGACCTCGATGCGGAACGCGCGTCCCGTCTCGGCGCGGATGAACTCCACCAGTTCGCTGGCGTACTGGAACTCGCCACCGATGCCATAGCCGCTGGGCAGGTCGCCGCGCAGCGCCACCAGGCGCTTGACGCCCATGGCCTGCAACTGCGCGAGCTGGTCACGCACCCGCGCGCGCGTGGCGCCTATGCAGGAAAAATGGCTGGCGGCATCCACGCCTTCGGCGAGGATCTCGCTGACCGTGGTGAAGGTGCCCGCGTGGGTGGAACCGCCGGCGCCGTAGGTGACCGAGCAGAACTCGGGCTTGAGCGCATACAGCTGCTGGCGCACGGCGCGCAGCTTGTCCGCGCCTTCGGGCGTCTTGGGGGGGAAGAATTCGAGGCTGATGGGAAGCATCAATGGCTCCTCGTCTGGGCATGGAGGAAGAATTCGCGGTTGCCATCGCCCCCGGCGATCGGGCTGTCGTACCAGCCGCGCACCGTGAGGCCCAGCATGGCACAGGCATCGCGCAGGCGCTGCTCGACCACCGCATAGAGGGCCGCGTCGCGCACGACGCCGCCCTTGCCGATCTGCGCCGGCTGCAGCTCGAACTGCGGCTTGGCCAGCATCAGCAATTGGCCGCCCGCGCTCTGGCGTGGTGCGGGACCCGTAGGCTGGGTTGCCGCAGGCACCCCAGCTCTGAGCAACGGAACCAGCGCCGGCAGAACCAGTGTCAGCGAGATGAACGAGAGGTCGCCGACGATCAAGTCGAAGTCGCCACCCACGTGGCGGGCATCCAGCTCGCGCGCATTCAGCTTCTCGATGGCCGTGACCCGCGGGTCGGACCGCAGCCTGGGGTGCAGCTGGCCGTGGCCGACGTCCACGCCGGTCACGCGCGCGGCGCCATGCTGCAGCAGGCAATCGGTGAAGCCGCCGGTGGACTGGCCCACGTCGAGGCAGTTCCAGTCGGTGGGATCGATGCCGGCTGTGCGCAAGGCGCCCTCGAGCTTCAAGCCGCCGCGCGAGACATAGCGGGATTCCGCCGTGTCCAGCAGTTCGACCTGCGCGCCCGCGGGGAGCTCGTCGCCGTTCTTGGCCACGCGCTTCCAGGCCGCGCCGTCGAACCAGCGCACGCCGGACGCGATCAGGCGCTGCGCCTGCGAGCGGGAGGCGGCGAGTCCGCGGTCGACGAGGAGCTGGTCGGCACGCATGGGTGTTGCTCCGTCATTCCCGCGGAGGCGGGAATCCAGGGCTTCCGCATTCGGGCGCCCTGGGTCCCCGCCTACGCGGGGACGACGAATCAGTAGCGGTACGTATCCGGCTTGTACGGCCCGGCCTTGCTCACGCCGATGTACGCCGCCTGCTCCTCGGTCAGCTCGGTGAGCTCCGCGCGCAGCTTGGACAGCTGCAGGCGCGCGACCTTCTCGTCCAGGTGCTTGGGCAGCACGTAGACCTTGCCGTTCTCGTAGGCCTGCGGCTTGGTGAACAGCTCGATCTGCGCCAGCGTCTGGTTAGCGAAGGAGGAGGACATCACGTAGCTGGGGTGGCCGGTGCCGCAGCCCAGGTTCACCAGGCGGCCCTTGGCCAGCAGGATGATGCGCTTGCCGTCCTCGAAGATCACGTGGTCGACCTGCGGCTTGATCTCTTCCCACTTGCACTTCTTCTCGAGCGACGCGACGTCGATCTCGTTGTCGAAGTGGCCGATGTTGCACACGATCGCCTGGTCCTTCATCTTCGCCATGTGGGCGTAGGTGATGACGTCCTTGTTGCCCGTGGCGGTGACGAAGATGTCGGCCTTGTCGGCGGCGTACTCCATCGTGACCACGCGGTAGCCTTCCATGGCGGCCTGCAGAGCGTTGATCGGGTCGATCTCGGTCACCCACACCTGCGCCGACAGCGCGCGCAGCGCCTGCGCGGAGCCCTTGCCCACGTCGCCGTAGCCGGCCACCAGCGCGATCTTCCCCGCCACCATCACGTCGGTGGCGCGCTTGATGCCGTCCACCAGCGATTCGCGGCAGCCGTACAGGTTGTCGAACTTGCTCTTGGTGACCGAGTCGTTGACGTTGATCGCGCGGAACTTCAGCAGGCCCTTGTTGGCCATGTCCTGCAGGCGGTGCACGCCGGTGGTGGTCTCTTCCGTCACGCCGATGATCTGGGCGGCCTTGCGGCTGTACCAGGTCGGGTCTTCCTTCAGCTTGGCGCGGATGGCGGCGTGCAGGATGCGCTCTTCCTCGGAGGAGTGCGTGTCGATCAGCGACAGGTCCTTCTCGCAGCGCTGGCCCAGGTGCATCAGCAGCGTCGCGTCGCCGCCGTCGTCCAGGATCATGTTGGGGCCTTCGCCCTCGCTGCCCTTGGGGCCGAAGTCGAAGATGCGGTGCGTGTAGTCCCAGTACTCCTCCAGCGACTCGCCCTTCTTGGCGAACACGGGCGTGCCGGCGGCGGCGATCGCCGCGGCGGCGTGGTCCTGGGTGGAGAAGATGTTGCACGAGGCCCAGCGCACCTGCGCGCCCAGCGCCTGCAGCGTCTCGATCAGCACGGCCGTCTGGATGGTCATGTGCAGCGAGCCGGTGATGCGCGCGCCCTTCAGGGGCTGCGACTTGGCGAATTCCTGGCGGATGGCCATCAGGCCCGGCATCTCCGTCTCGGCGATGCGGATTTCCTTGCGGCCCCAGTCGGCCAGGGAGAGGTCGGTGATCACGCTGTCGGTGGCGGCAGCGGGCTTGAGAACGGCGTTCATGGTGGCTCCAAAGGCAGGGTTGGTCAGCCACTCTTCTCGGGGGAACGGGGGAGCTCACCGCACGCGAAGGGTGGGTGAGCGTCGTTGCGTGGTTCCGAGCCTCGCGTCCATTGCGGACGCTGCAACGCTCCTCGGTTGGCGCGATTTTAGCGGACTCAGGCCCGCGCAGCCTCGGCGGCAGCCGGCGCGGCCGCCTCGTCCTCCGGGCTGTTGGGCACGCGCCGGAAATAAGTCGCGACCAGCCCGCCCGAGATGTTGTGCCAGACACTGAAGATGGCGCTCGGCACCGCGGCCAGCGGCGAGAAATGCGCCGCCGCCAGCGCGGCGCCCAGGCCGGAGTTCTGCATGCCGACCTCGATCGCGAGCGTCTTGCGCTTGGCGACGCTGCGGCCGGTGAGCTTGCCCAGCCAGTAGCCGAGCAGCAGCCCCAGGCCGTTGTGCAGCACCACCACGGCGAAGACCAGCGCGCCGCTGGCGGCGATCTTCGGCTGGTTGGCCGCCACCACGGCGGCGACGATCGCCACGATGGCGACCACCGACACCAGCGGCAGCACGCCCACCGCCAGCTTCACCTTGTCGCGCAGCAACGACTGGGCCACCACGCCCAGCGCGATCGGCAGCACGACCACCTGCACGATCGACCAGAACATGGCCGTCGCGCTCACCTCCAGCCACTGGCTGGCCAGCAGGTAGATGAGGGCCGGCGTCACGAGGGGCGCCAGCAGCGTCGTCACGGAGGTGATCGCGACCGACAGGGCGACGTCCCCGCGGCCGAGGAAGGTCATCACGTTGGAAGCCGTGCCGCCCGGGCAGCACCCCACCAGGATCACGCCGATCGCGATCTCCGGCGGCAGCTGCAGCGCCCGGCACAGCAGCCACGCCAGGCCCGGCATGATGATGAACTGCCCGAGTACGCCGATCAGCACGTCGACGGGCCGGCGAAAGACCTCGCGGAAGTCCTCCTTCGACAGGGTCAGCCCCATGCCGAACATGATGATCCCCAGCAGCGGGACGATCCACGCGGCGATCCAGCGGAATTGCGCGGGGGCGAAGAAGGCGAGCACTGCGAACAGCAGCACCCAGGCGGCAAAGGTCTTGCCGACGAACTGGCTCAGGCGGACGAGGGCCTGCATGGCGGGATTCCTAACGGGAAAGTGGCGAAGCGGCGATGAAGCCGGCGCCCCGCGCAGGCCGCGGTGGTCACGGCAGGCGGACGTCGGGAAGGCGGGGCCTGGTGGGCGCGCCTAGGGTTTACCCTGATTCTAATGGCCGACCCATGTCCGCCAGCCTGCACGGGGTTATTTCATCGCCCTGGCTCCCACGGCGGCACCGCGAACCGTTACAAACGGGCATGGCTTCCGCCCTGCCCAACGCTCCCACCGCCCCCATCGAGCCGATGCTCGCCAAGATCGCCGAAGCCCTGCCCACCGAAGAGGGCTTCCTGTTCGAGCCCAAGTGGGACGGTTTCCGCGCGCTGGTGTTCCGCGGCAACGAGCAGACCTACCTGCAAAGCCGCGACCTGCGCCCGCTCAACCGCTACTTCCCGGAGTTGGAGAAGGCCCTGCACGAGCAGTTGCCCAAGGGCTGCGTGCTCGATGGCGAGATCGTCGTGGCGGGCGCCGGCGGGCTGGACTTCGACGCCCTGCAGCAGCGCATCCACCCCGCCCCCTCGCGCATCGCGCGGCTCGCCAAGGAGACGCCGGCGAGCTTCGTCGCCTTCGACCTGCTGGGCGCCGGCGGCAAGTCCACCATGGAGCTGCCGCAATCGGAGCGGCGCGTGCGCCTTGAGCGCCTGCTCGGCAAGGCCGCGCCGCCGCTGCACCTGACGCCGGTGACGCGCGATCGCGCCCAGGCCGAGGAGTGGCTCGAGAAGTTCGAAGGCGCGGGCCTCGACGGCGTGATCGCCAAGCTGGAATCGGCGCCCTACCAGCCCGGCAAGCGGGCGATGCTGAAGATCAAGCACGTGCGCAGCGCCGACTGCGTGGTGGCCGGCTTCCGCTGGTACAAGGACCGCGACGACGCGGTGGGCTCGCTGCTGCTGGGGCTCTACGACGACGCCGGCGTGCTGCAGCACGTGGGCGTGACGTCTTCCTTCACCATGAGCGTGCGCGAGCAGCTCGCGAAGGAACTCGAGCCCCTGCGCACAGGCGTGGAGAACCATCCGTGGCGCGAATGGGCGGGCTCGCAGGTCGGCGACGCGCAGCGCATGCCGGGCGCGCAAAGCCGCTGGAGCGGCGGCAAGGACCTGAGCTGGGTCCCGCTGCGGCCGGAGCGCGTCGTCGAAGTGAAGTACGACCACATGCAGGCCAACCGTTTCCGCCACGCCGCGGTGTTCCTGCGCTGGCGACCGGACAAGCCGGCGGAGGAATGCCGGTACGACCAGCTGGAGGTGACCACGCCATTCGAGCTGGCCAAGGTGTTCGGGGCGTGAGGCACCGGGCAGCCCCACTGTTGTCATCCCGGGCTTGACCCGGGATCCATGCGGCGCTTGATCGGGCCTCGTCGTGGATTGCGGAGCCTGCCCCGGACTTGATCCGGGGTCAAGCCCGCAATGACACCTCTCTCCGGAAGCAGTTGCGCGCGTGGTCGTCCACGATCCCCACCGCCTGCATCCACGCATACACGATCACCGGTCCCACGAACTTGAAGCCGCGGCGCTTGAGCTCCTTCGAGATCTCCTCGGCCTTCGGCGTGCTCGCCGGCGCCGAACGACCGTCGCCCCGCAGCACCTTGCCGCCCGTGAACGACCAGCAGAAATCCGCGAAGTCCTCGCCGCGCTCCTGCATGTCGCAGTAGATCTTGGCCGCGGCGATGGTCGCCTCGATCTTGGCGCGCGAGCGGATGATGCCCGGGTCCTGCACCAGCCTTTCCACTTGCGGCGCGCCGAAGCGGGCCACCTTCCCGGGATCGAAGCCGGCGAAAGCCTTGCGGAAGGCTTCGCGCTTGTGCAGCACCGTGCGCCAGGACAGCCCCGCCTGGAAGCCTTCCAGCATCAGCATCTCCCACAGCAGGCGGGCGTCGCGCTGCGGCACGCCCCACTCCTCGTCGTGGTACTTCGCCATCAGGGCGTCGTCGCCGTTGGCCCAGGGGCAGCGGTGCGGGGCTTGGTTCATGCGCGCATCGTACGGACTCCGTCATTCCCGCGCAGGCGGGAATCCAGGGCTTCCGAATGCCCTGGGTCCCCGCCTCCGCGGGGACGACGGTGCCTATTTCGGCTTGTCCGATTTCGGCCGCAACCGCGCCGGCACATGCTCCAGGTTGATCCGCACCCGGTACCAGAGCGACGACGAACCCCGCATCCGGTCCACCAGCACGTCCGCCGGTTCGAGGTGCGCGGCCGCCTTCGGATGCTTCGCCTTCCACGCCTCCGCGGCGGCGACTGCCTCCGCCTCGCGTTCCGCGCGCGCCACCTCGATCAGCGGCTTCTTCTGCCGCGCCGTCGAAGGCGGTGCCCGCCGCGGCTCGCCCGCGGCCTTGCGATAGTGCGGCGGCCAGGGCGCGTCGCCCTGCCCTTCGGCCTCCTGCCGGCGCGACAGCTCCAGCAGCGGCTCCAGCGAGCAGCGCCAGGCATCGATCTCCGCATGCGGATCGCCGATCTTCCTGAAGCGCTCCGGCATCGTGTGCAGCGTGAAGTCCGCCGGGTCGCAGGCCTCCAGCTCCTTCCAGCTCACCGGCGCGGACACGCGCGCGTCCGGCTTGGGGCGCACCGAGTACGCCGAGGTGACGGTGCGGTCCTTCGCGTTCTGGTTGTAGTCCACGAAGACGCCCTGCCGCTCCTCCTTCCACCAGGCACTGGTGGCGAGCCGCGGCGCCCGCCGCTCCACTTCGCGCGCCAGTGCGAGCGCTGCTCGCCGCACCTCGTCGAAGGTCCACTTCGGCTCGATGCGCACCAGCACGTGGATGCCGCGCGAGCCCGAAGTCTTGGGCCAGCCTTTCAGCCCCAGCTCGGTCAGCACCTCGTCCACGACGCCGGCCACCTGCCGGATCTGCGGCCAGGCGACGCCGGGCACCGGGTCGAGATCGACGCGAAGCTCATCGGGATGGTCGAGATCCTCGGCGCGCACCGGATGCGGATGCAGTTCGAGGCAGGCGAGGTTGGCCATCCAGGCCAGGTCGGCGGGATGCCGCGGGACGACCTCCTCCGCCGTCCGCCCCGAGGGAAAGCGGATCTCCGCCACCTCCAGCCAATCGGGCCGCTTGGCCGGGGCGCGCTTCTGGAAGAAGAACTCCTCGCCAATGCCGTTGGGATAGCGCACCAGCACGCAGGGCCGGCCGCCCGCCCCGCGCAGGGCGCCTTCCGCCACAGCCAGGTAATAGTTCACGAGATCCAGCTTGGTGACGCGCGCCTCGGCGATCAGCAGCTTGCCCGGATGGGTGACCACCACCTCCCGGTCGCCAATCCCCAGCGTGATCTCGTCCTTTGCCTGCGCCATGCGGAAGAAACTACACCGCCACGGCACAATAAGGGGTCAGACGCGGCCGTCAACAGACGGCCGTTGCCATTCCGGAGCCCCGCTTGTCCGCATCGCCCCTCGCCGCCGAAGTCCGGCGCCGCCGCACCTTCGCCATCATCTCCCACCCCGACGCGGGCAAGACCACGTTGACGGAGAAGCTGCTGCTGTTCTCCGGCGCAATCCAGATCGCCGGGGCGGTGAAGGGACGCAAGGCCTCGCGCCACGCCACCTCCGACTGGATGGAGATCGAGAAGCAGCGCGGCATTTCGGTGGCTTCGTCCGTGATGCAGATGCTGTACCGCGACCACGTGATCAACCTGCTGGACACGCCCGGCCACAAGGACTTCTCCGAAGACACCTACCGCGTGCTCACCGCGGTGGACGCGGCGCTGATGGTGATCGACGCCGCGAACGGCGTGGAAGCGCAGACGCGGCGGCTGATCGAGGTCTGCCGCCAGCGCGACACGCCCATCATCACCTTCGTCAACAAGATGGACCGCGAGGTGCGCGAGCCGCTGGACATCCTCGACGAGGTCGAGCGCGAGCTGGGCATGCCCTGCGTGCCCATGACCTGGCCGGTCGGCAAGGGCAAGAGCTTCGGCGGCATCATGAACCTTCGCACGCAGGCCATGACCGTGTTCGAGTCGGGCAGCGAGCGCCGCCCGCAGGATTTCGACACGGTCCCGCTGGCCGACGCCGCGGAGCTCACGAAGCGCTTCGATGGCGAGTACGTAGCCGCGGCGGAGAGCATGGAACTCGCGGCCGGCGCGTCGCCGGAATGGGACCATGCGGCCTTCCTCGCCGCGAAGCAGACGCCGGTGTTCTTCGGCTCGGCGGTCAACAACTTCGGCGTGATGGAAGTGCTGGACGCGCTGGTCGACCTCGCGCCGGCGCCGCAGTCGCGCAAGAGCACGGCGATCGTCAACCGCCAGCCCGTGGAGCGCATCGTGGAACCGGACGACACCGCCTTCTCCGGCGTGGTGTTCAAGGTGCAGGCCAACATGGATCCCTCGCACCGCGATCGCATCGCGTTCGTGCGCATGGCCTCGGGCAAGTACACGCCGGGCATGAAGCTGAAGGTGCAGCGCACCGGCAAGGAGCTGCGTCCCACCTCCGTCGTCACCTTCCTGTCGCAGCGGCGCGAGGCCGTGGACGAGGCCTTTGCCGGCGACATCATCGGTTTCACCACGCACGGCGGCGTGCAGCTGGGCGACACCATCACCGACGGCTCGGTGAACCTGCAGTACACCGGCCTGCCATTCTTCGCGCCGGAACTGTTCATGGTGGTGGTCCTGAAGAACCCGCTGCGCACCAAGCAGCTGCAGCAGGGGCTGGCGCAGCTCGGCGAGGAGGGCGCGATCCAGGTGTTCCGCCCCGAAGTGGGCGGCCCCATGCTGCTGGGCGCCGTCGGCCAGCTGCAGTTCGAAGTGGTGCAGCACCGCCTGAAGACCGAGTACGACTGCGACGTGCGGCTGGAAGGCTGCCCTTACACCGGGGCGCGCTGGATCACGGCCGACACGCCCGCCGAGCTCAAGGCCTTTACCGATGCCTACCCGCAGCGCCTCGCGCTGGACGCCGCGGACGCACTGGCCTTCCTCTGCACCTCGCCTTACGACGTGCGGCTCGCACAGGAAAGATTTCCCAAGATCCACTTCCACCTGTTGCGCGAGCACGCCGGGCTGTCGCTGCAGAACGCGGGGTGAGCCTCGCGGGCGGCAGCCACGGCAATAATCACCGCTCGAACCGGAAACCCACCCCATGAAGACGCTCAGCCTCCTTCGCCCCTTCGCCGCCACGGTCGCGGTCCTCGTGCTGCTGGCGGGGTGCGGTGGGGGCGGCGGCGACGACGGCGCTCCTCCTTCCACCGGAGTACCTCCGGGCGGCTCCGCGCGCTATGCCGAAGTCCCCGGCGAGCCGCAGAGCTGTTCGGTCGATCGCCAGAAGAAGTTCGTGCGGGCCTACATGGACGAGGTCTACCTCTGGTACGACGAGATCCCGGCCGTGGACGCGAACGCCTACACGAGGGCGCCTGACTACTTCAATGCGCTGCTGGTGCGCACGCCCGATGCGACCGGACAGCCCAAGGACCGTTTCAGCGCCGCGATTCCCACCGCTCAGGCGCAGGACATGTCGCTGCTGCAGGACGGCACGCCGGCCAACGTCGTCAAGAACCACGACGGCACCAATCCCGTGCCCGTGGTGCGCGTGGACAGCGTCGCCGGCCGCAGCGTCGGCTACATCCAGTTCACCGACCACTCGAGCGGCGCGCAGGACCACTTGATCAACGCCTTCCAGCAGATGAAGAACGCGGCCGTGCAGGACCTCGTGCTCGACCTGCGCGCGAACTCCGGAGGCTACCTCTACGTCGCATTGGCGGCGGCCTCGATGATCACGGGGCCGGCCAGCGAAGGGAAGGTGTTCGAGCAGCTGCGCTACAACGCCAAGCGCCAGTCGCTCACGGACAGCAGCGTCCTGAAGTTCTCCAGCAGGGCGCAGTTCACCGAGCGCGACTACGCGGCGGGCACGCCGCTGCCGCAGCTGAGCCTGCCGCGCGTGTTCGTCCTCACCACCGGAAGAACCTGCTCGGCCAGCGAATCCATCATCAACAGCCTGCGCGGCATCGACGTGGCCGTGATCCGCGTGGGCACCACCACCTGCGGCAAGCCCTATGGCTTCACCCGCAAGGACAACTGCGGCGTCGCCTACTTCCCCATCGAGTTCCAGGGCACCAATGCCAAGGGCTTCGGCGACTACCAGGCCGGGTTCCAGCCGATGTGCACGGTCACGGACAACGCCGCCACGCCGGCGGAAAGCACGTCCGACGAACTCCTGGGCGCCGCCCACTTCTACATCGCGAACAACGGGCAGTGCCCGGCGGGAACCGCCACCGGCGTGCAGAGCGCGGGCCAGCCGATCGTGGAACGCGAAACCGCCGGCCGCCCGTACACCGGACGCCTGTTGCTGCCGCAGCAGCGCGCCGAGCGGTGAGCCGCCCCGCTTCCATGCAGCCGCTGGCCGAATGGCCCGCGCCCGCCCGCGCGGGCCTCGTGGGCGTGCTCACCGACATCGACGACACGCTCACCACCGAAGGCGTCGTCGGCGCGGACGTCGTGCGGGCCCTGCAGTCCCTCGCCGATGCCGGCCTTCACGTGATTCCGGTCACGGGCCGGCCGGTGGGCTGGAGCGAACCCTTCGCGCGCGCGTGGCCGGTCGATGCCATCGTGGCCGAAAACGGCTCGGTCGCCCTCACGCACCGGGGTGCCGGCGCGCCCCTGCGCAAGCTCTACACCCAGGACGCGGCCACGCGCGCGGCCAACTACGCCCGCATGCAGGAGGTTGCGCAGCGCATCGTGCGCGAGGTGCCCGGCGCCACGATCTCCCGCGACAGCGGCGGGCGCGAGACGGACATCGCCATCGACCACAGCGAGTTCGCGCACCTGCCGCAGGAGCGCATCGAGCAGGTCGTCGCGATCATGCGCGCGCAGGGCATGAATGCGACCGTGAGTTCGATCCACATCAACGGCTGGTACGGCGGCCACGACAAGCTGTCCGGCGCCCGCTGGGTGGTGCGCGAACTGCTGGGGCGCGACCTGGACGCGGAGCACGACCGCTGGGTTTACGTTGGCGACTCCACCAACGACGTGCTGATGTTCGAGCACTTCCCCCACAGCGTGGGCGTGGCCAACATCCGCCGCTTCGAGGCGCAGCTCGCGTTCAAGCCGCGCTACGTGACGCAAGGCGAACGCGGCGCGGGTTTCGCGGAAGTGGCGCGCGCCATCCTGCAGGCGCGGGCATCACGCCACGACGGGCTGCAGCGGTAGCTCTTCCGCGCCACTGCGCCGCGCGAACCGCTCCCAGCACGCGCGCACGTACGCATTCATGATCCGCCCGTAGGCCGGGTGCCAGCGCCAACCCCATTCCGGATGGAACTGGAACCCCCAGGCGAACGTCGACGGGTCATGCCAGCGGAACGCCTCCACCAGGCCGTCGTCGGCATGCGCCTCGGCGACGAGGTCGCTGCCCAGGGCCTTCACGCCCTGCGAGTGCAGCGAACTGGCGGGAAAGCGCCCCATCCCCGTGATGCGCTCCAGCTCACCGCCCGGCGTGCAGGTGACGAAGTGGCGCTCCACGTACTGCTCCTCCAGCGATTCCTGCGGATCTTCCCAGTGTTTCACCAGGCCCGGCATGTCGCGCAGCCACTGGTGCAGGCTGCCGCCCAGGGCCACGTTGATGTCGTGCGAGCCGCGGCAGAAGCCGATCACCGGCACGCGCCGCGCGATCGCGAGGCGGACCAATGCATGGGCCAGTTCGTCGCGCTCGCTGTCGTACTCGAACTCCGGCCGCGCCGGCGTCTCGCCCCACAGCTGCGGATGCACGTTGGTGTCCGATCCTCCCAGCAGGATCCCGTCCACGCCGGCGAGCAGCTCCTCCAGCCGCTCCAGCGGCACGCGTGGGTAGGTCACGGGCTGCAGCCCCATGTTGAGCATGGTGCGCTGCCCTCCTTCGTCCATCACCGTGTATTGCTGGGTGTGTCCCGAAGGATTCGTGAGCAGCCGGTGGCTGGCCACCACCCACACGGCGGGCACCATCAACCCTCCTCGCGCCGGCCGCGCCGATCGCGGCACGCGGAGGCGAACGCCTCCAGCGTGCGCTGGTAGAAAGGATGCCGCTCGTGGCGCCATTCCGGGTGCCATTGCACACCGCAGGCGAAGGTATCGGCGCCCTGCACCCGCACGCCCTCCACCAGTCCGTCGGGCGCATGCGCCTCCGCGACCAGCCCTTCACCCAGGCGCTGGATGCCCTGCCCGTGCAGCGAATTCACCATGGCGCGCGTGCCGCCCGCCCATTCGGCGAACAGGCTGCCCGGCTCCAGCAGCACTTCATGGCGTTCGGCGAACTGCTCCTCGAGGTCCTCGCTGTCCACCTCCCGGTGATCCAGCATGCCCTCCAGTTCGTGCACGCGCTGGTGCAGGCTCCCGCCCAGGGCGACGTTGATCTCCTGCAGTCCGCGGCACACGCCGAACAGCGGCACGGCATCGCCGATCGCGGCGCGCACCAGCTGCATCGTGAGCTTGTCGCGCCGCGGGTCGAGCAGGTCGGTCGCGAGCGCCGTCGCGCCGAAGTGCGTCGCCTCCACGTTGGAGGGCGAGCCGGTGAGCAGCACGCCGTCCACCAGCGGCAGCAGGCAGGGGATGTCCTCCGCCAGCGCCATCGGGAACAGCACCGGCTGCAGGCCCAGCTGCGTGACGGCCAGCGCGTAGCGGTCGGCCAGCACGCTGTATCCGCCGGGATCGTCCAGGTCGAGGTTGCGGTGGCAGGCGGGCAGCCACACCAGCGGCTTGTGCGGTGCTTTCTTGCGCATGCGGGAGGCCTTTGCATGCCATGGTGCCAAGGCCCCGGCGGGCGCGCGCGCCGCCGGGGCTCTTCCGCCCGTCAGACGCAGCCGACGCTCAGCAGCCTTCCGGCCGGTTCGGCAGCATCGGGATGCTGCCGGTCAGGGTGATGCTCTGCCCCGTGGCCTGCGTGGACACCAGCACCGCGCCGGTGAAGTCGATCTCGTTGTTGGCGCGGTCCACGCTTGCGCCCGTGGTTCCATCCAGCCGGAACTCCACGCTGTTGATGTCGATGAAGGTCACGTGCAGGCTGTTGGTCCCGGGGATATACCGGATGTCGCCGCCCATCACGCGGCCCGTGGTGGCGTTGCGCGGACCGGTGAACTTGAAGCGGCAGGTCTCGGGGTCGCCGCCCACGGGATTCACCTTGGTGACGTTGTTCAGGTAGATGCCGTCGGTCGCGTAGATCCCGTTCAGCGCGGGATCGCCCGCCGCCGTCACGGTGACGCTGGCAGCGATCGTCGAAGGCTCGGGATCGTCGTCTTCGACGATCGCGCCCTCGTCGCTCCCGCCACAGGCGGAGAGCAGCGCGGCGGAGAGCGAGAGCACGAGGATGGAAGCGTTCAGGTTTCTCATGGCGGTTCCGGAATAGAGGAAAAGCGCGAGCCTACGTAGGCCTGCACCCTCGCCGTGTCGGAGAACGCCTTATGAAGCCGTCGATGCGCGACTACGCCCGCCCCGGCCAAGCCCCCAGGGTCAGCAGCCGTGCGGCTTGCCTTCGTTGCGCATCGGAATGGTGCCGGAGAGCGTGAGTTCCGCGCCGGCGCTCCCGCCCGTGCGGAAGGTCGCACCCGTGTAGTCGATGGCGTTCTCGCCGCGATCCAGTACAGCGCCTCCCTCCGCGCGGTAACGGACCTCGCCGACGAAGATCACGGTGCCGAGAACCTCGCCGGTATCCACCTGGTATCGCACGTTGCCGCGCATCACGAGCGCACTCGCGGGCGGCTGCCCCTGCAGGCCATCGAACCTGAATTCGCAGAAATCCGGTCCGGTCCCGGAGAAGCGCAACACGGAGCCCACCCGCAGGTCCCCGGACGCATAGGTGCCTTCCAGCCGCGCGTCGCTCGCCGCCGTGACCTGCACCGAAGCGGGCCGCCCGCTCGATCGCGGCTCGGCGAAAGCGTCATCGTCGTCGCCGATGCTCACGCTGAGGCCGCCGCCGCAGGCGGTAAGCGCCAGCAGGAGCGCGGCGGACACCAGGGGACGGGTCGGGAGCTTCATGTGCGCGAACCTCCTGGCGTGCAGGCTATGGATGAGGCGGGTGCGCGCCCGTCGGCCGATGGCTGTCAAGCATGTCCTGCGCCGGCCTACAGCGCCGCGCGGCCCGCGAAGCCTTCCAGGACGTTGGCAGCGTTGATGCCCACTTCGGCCACCGCATAGCCACCTTCGAAGACGAACAGGGTGGGCAGGCCGGCGGACGCGATGTCCTCGCCGACCGAAAAGTAGTCCGCGCTGCGCAAGCGGAAGCCCGAGATGGGGTCCGATTCGAACGTGTCGAGTCCCAGGGAGACCACCAGGGCCTGCGCGCCGAAGGCCGCCACCGCTTGCAGCGCCTGCCGCAGCGCCTCGCGCCACCGCTCGAAGCCGGTGCCACGCGGCAGAGGCAGGTTGAGGTTGCAACCCAGGCCGGCGCCCGCGCCGCGCTCGTCGGCATAGCCGAGGTAGTAGGGGTACTCGGTGTGCGGATCGCCGTGCACGCTGGCGAAGAACACGTCGGCGCGCTCGTAGAAGATCGCCTGCGTGCCGTTGCCGTGGTGGTAGTCGATGTCGAGCACGGCCACCTTCTCGAGGCCGCCATCGCGCAGGCGCTGCGCGGCGACCGCGGCGTTGTTGATGAAGCAGTACCCGCCGAAGAAATCGTGGCCCGCATGGTGGCCGGGCGGCCGCGACAGCACGAAAGCTGCACGGTCGCCCTGCAGCAGTTGCGCGGCGCCGGCCACGGCGCAGGCGCCGCCCTGGCGCGCGGCCTGCCAGGTGCCGGAAGTGAGGGGCGAGCCGGCATCGAACGAGAACAGGCCCATGCGCGCGGGAAAGCTCGCGGGCAGCACGTCCGAGCGGAAGGTGCGGATCGGCCAGTAGGACGGCAAGGCGTCGCGCTGGGCGTTGGCCGGGTCCAGCGCCACCCACTCCTCCCAGGCGTGCTCCAGGAAGTCCAGGTAGCGCGGCGCGTGCACGCCCTCGAAGGCCGCACGCTCCGCCCGCGGGGCGGAAACGATTTCGCCGAAGCCGCGCGCACGCAGTTCCTGCAGGACGTAGTCGGCGCGCGCCGGCACCTCGAAGCAGGGCACCAGCTCGCCGCGGAACATCTCGTGGCGTCCGTGGTGGAGCGGGTGCTGGTCGTTGTAGAAGACTTTCATGGAGCAGGCGTCGTCCCCGCGGAGGCGGGGACCCAGGGCATTGAAACACGGGAGCGGAAGCTCTGGATTCCCGCCTCCGCGGGAATGACGGACTCAGCGCGCCAGCACCGGCGCCAGCACCTTCCCGGTATGCGTGCCCTTCGCCACCACTTCCTCCGGCGGCGCCGCGGCAACGATCTTCCCGCCGGCGGAACCGCCGTCCGGTCCCAGGTCGACGATCCAGTCGGCCTCGGCGACCACGTCGAGGTCGTGCTCGATCACGACCACGCTGTGGCCGCCGTCCACCAGGCGGTGCAGCACGCGGATCAGCTTCTCCACGTCGGCCATGTGCAGGCCCACCGTCGGCTCGTCCAGCACATACAGCGTGTGTGGCGCCTTCTGCCCGCGGCGCGTGACGTCGTCGCGCACCTTCGACAGCTCGGTCACCAGCTTGATGCGTTGCGCTTCACCACCAGACAGCGTCGGAGAAGGCTGGCCCAGCGTGAGATAGCCGAGGCCGACGTCGCGCAGCAGTTGCAGCGGATGGCTGATGTTGGGCATGGAAGCGAAGAACTCCACCGCCTCGTCCACTTCCATCCGCAGCACGTCGCCGATGTTCTTGCCGCGCCAGGTGACGGCCAGCGTCTCCGGGTTGAAGCGCGCGCCATGGCAGGCCTCGCACGGCACCTTGACGTCGGGCAGGAAGCTCATGCCGATGGTGCGCATGCCCTGGCCCTCGCACAGCGGGCAGCGGCCCTCGCCCGTATTGAAGGAGAAGCGGCCCGGCCCGTAGCCGCGCGCGCGCGCCTCCAGCGTATCGGCGAACAGCTTGCGGATGGTGTCCCAGAAGCCGATGTAGGTGGCCGGGCAGGAACGCGGCGTCTTGCCGATGGGCGTCTGGTCCACTTCGAGCACGCGGTCGATCGATTGGTAGCCGTCCAGCGACTTGCAGCCCACCCATTTCGGATGCTTGCCGGCGGCATCGGCGTCGCGCCCTGCCTTGGTCGAGCGCTGCTGCACTGCCGACTGCACGTTGTGCAGCAGCACGTCGCGCGCGAGCGTCGACTTGCCGGAGCCGGAAACGCCGGTGACGACCACCAGGCGCCGCAGCGGGACGTCCACGTCGACGTCGTCGAGGTTGTGCAGGTCGGCGCCCTGCAGGCGCAGGAAGCCGGTGGGAACGCCCGCACCCGCGCCCTCCCCCGGGGAGGGGAGTGAAGAGGCGAGCCGGGCGAGCAGCGACTTCACCTTCTTGCCCTTGGTGACGGGCGCGGGCGCCTCCGCGGCGGGGATGCCGACCGGTTCGCGGCCGTGCATCGCATCGACCAGGCGCCGCGGCTTCAGCGGGTGCTTCATCGCGTGCAGCAGGTAGCGGCCGGTCAGCGACTCCTCGGAGCGCGTCACCTCTTCGGCGGTGCCCTGCGCGATCACGCGGCCACCGCGCTTGCCCGCGCTCGGCCCGATGTCGATGATGTGATCGGCGCGCCGGATCGTGTCCTCGTCGTGCTCCACCACCACCAGCGTGTTGCCCTTGTCGCCCAGCTTGTGCAGTGCGTCCAGCAGGATCTGGTTGTCGCGCGCATGCAGGCCGATGGTGGGCTCGTCCAACACGTAGCACACGCCCTGGAGGTTGGACCCGAGCTGCGCCGCGAGCCGGATGCGCTGCGCCTCGCCGCCCGAAAGCGTGGGCGCGCCGCGGTCCAGCGTGAGGTAGCCGAGGCCGACCTCCTCCAGGAACTCCAGCCGTGAGCGGATCTCGGGGATCAGGTCGCGCGCGATGCCCTGCTCGCGGGTGGTGAGCACGTCGCGCACCTGCAGGCTCTCGACCCAGCGGCGCACGTCACGCACGGAGAGGGCGGCCACGTCGGAGATCGCCGTCTTGTCGAAGCGCACCGCACGGGCCTGCGCGTTCAGGCGGCTGCCGTGGCAGGTGGGGCAGGTTTCCTCGGAGACGTCCTCCACCTCCGCCTCGGCGAAGGTCTGCTCGCGGCCCTTGTCGTCGGCGTTCACGATGGTGTCGTCGAAGGCCTTGCGCTGCTCGCGCGTGAGCTTCACGCCCGTGCCCACGCAATCGGGGCACCAGCCGTGCTTGCTGTTGTACGAGAAGAGCCGCGGGTCCAGCTCGGGATAGCTCGTGGCGCACACCGGGCAGGCGCGCAGGGTGGAGAACACTTCCACCTTGCCGATGGCGTCGTGCTTGCCGGAGTGGAAAGCGGCCTTCAGGCCGTCCAGCGGGGCCAGCACGTGCAGGATGCCCTTGCCGTGCTCCAGCGCCACCGCCAGCTTCTCGCGCAGCAGCGCCTCGTTGGCGGGCGTGATGTCCAGGTCGCACACCGGCAGTTCGATGGTGTGCTCCTTGAAGCGGTCGATGCGCGGGAAGCCGGTGGTGGGCAGGAAGTTGCCGTCCACGCGCAGGTGCGTGTAGCCGCGCGGCCGCGCCCAGTCGGCCAGCTCCGTGTACACGCCCTTGCGGTTGATCACCAGCGGCGCCAGCAGGCCGATGTGCTGGCCCTTGTAGCGCTTCATGATCAGCGCGACGATGCTGTCGGGCGTCTGCGGGCGCACCTCCGCGCCGTCGTTCACGCAGTGCTGCACGCCCAGCTTCACGTACAGCAGGCGCAGGAAGTGCCACACCTCCGTCGTCGTGCCCACGGTGGACTTGCGCCCGCCGCGCGACAGCCGCTGTTCGATGGCCACGGTGGGCGGGATGCCGTACACCGCGTCCACCTCCGGGCGGCCCGCCGGCTGCACGATCGAACGCGCGTACGCGTTGAGCGATTCCAGGTAGCGCCGCTGGCCCTCGTTGAACAGGATGTCGAAGGCGAGCGTGGACTTGCCGGAGCCCGACACGCCCGTGATCACGCTGAACTTGTTGTGCGGGATGTCGACGCTGAGGTTCTTGAGGTTGTGCTCCTTGGCGTTGACGATCTGGATGGCGTTGGGACGCTGCGCGCGCGCCCCCTCCCCAGCCCTCCCCCGGAGGGAGAGGGAGCCAGGCAGGGACTCGGCCACGCCCAGCGTGCCGTCGTACTCCCGCAGCGCCTTCGCCGTATGCGACGCCGGGTGCAGCTTCACTTCCTCCGGCGGCCCTTCCGCCACCACCAGACCGCCGCCGTCGCCTCCTTCCGGGCCCAGGTCCACCAGCCAGTCGGCCGCCCGGATCACGTCGAGGTTGTGCTCGATCACGATGAGGGAGTTGCCACCTTCCAGCAGCTTGCGCAAGGCGCGCATCAGCTTGGCGATGTCGTCGAAGTGCAGGCCCGTGGTGGGCTCGTCGAACAGGAACAGCGTGCCCTTCTTCGCGAGCCCCTGCCGGCTGTGGCTCGGCGAGCGCGCCGCCTCTGCCAGGAAGCCGGCGAGCTTCAGGCGCTGCGATTCGCCGCCGGAGAGCGTGGGCACCGGCTGGCCCAGCTTCACGTACTCCAGGCCCACGTCGACGATGGGCTGCAGCGAGCGGATCACGTCGCGGTCGTTCGCGAACAGCGAGGCGGCTTCGCTGACGGTGAGCTCCAGCACGTCCGCCACGTTGAGCTTGCGCGGCTGCAGCGCGCCCACCGGCTGGCGCTCGATGGTGATCTCGAGGATCTCGGGCCGGTACCGCTTGCCGTCGCAGTCCGGGCAGCGCAGGTACACGTCGGAGAGGAACTGCATCTCCACGTGCTCGTAGCCCGAGCCGCCGCAAGTGGGGCAGCGGCCGTCGCCCGAGTTGAAGCTGAACTTGGACGCGGTGTAGCCGCGCTGCTTCGAGACCGGCGCATTGGCGAAGATCTCGCGGATGGAGTCCCACGCGCCCACATAGCTCACCGGGTTGGAACGGGCCGTCTTGCCGATGGGCGACTGGTCCACGAACACCACGTCGCCCAGGTGGTCGGCGCCGAGCACGCGGTCGTGCGCGCCGGGCGTCTCCGTCGCGCGGCCGAAGTGGCGCAGCAGGGCCGGCGCCAGGATGTCCTGCACCAGCGTGGACTTGCCCGAGCCCGACACGCCCGTCACGACCACCATGCGCTGCAGCGGGAACTCCACCTGCAGGTCCTGCAGGTTGTGCTCGCGCGCCCCTTCCAGCACCAGGCGCGGCGTTGCGTCGGTCACCGCCCGCTTGAAGCCCATGCCGACGTGCTTGCGCGCGCCCAGGTAGGCGCCGGTCAGGGTGTCGGCGCTGCGCAGGTCGTTCACGGTGCCGTCGAACACGATCTGCCCGCCGCGTTCGCCGGGGCCCGGCCCCATGTCGATGATGCGGTCGGCGGCGACCATCACCGCGGGGTCGTGCTCCACCACCACCAGCGTGTTGCCGGCGTCGCGCAGCCGATGCATGGCCTGCGTGATGCGGCCCATGTCGCGCGGGTGCAGGCCGATGCTCGGCTCGTCCAGCACGAACAGCGTGTTCACCAGCGAGGTGCCCAGCGCCGTGGTCAGGTTGATGCGCTGCACTTCGCCGCCCGACAGCGTGCGGCTCTGGCGGTCCAGCGTCAGGTAGCCGATGCCCACGTCGACCAGGTAGCGCAAGCGCGTGTTGATCTCCTCGAACAGCAGCTTCAGCGCCTGCAGCTCGCCGCCGCCGGCATGCGCCTCGGCCTCGGGCTCCACCTGCGCGAAGAAACGCCGCAGCTTGTCGATGGGGAGCAGCATCAGGTCGTGCAGGGTCAGGCCCGGCAGCGCTTCCAGCTGCCCGCGCGACCAGTCGACGCCGACCGGCAGGAAGCGCTTCGCCGGCTCGAGCACCGCGTCCGCGTCCGCCTTGCTGCCCAGGCGCCACAGCAGCGACTCGGTCTTCAGGCGCGCGCCCCCGCAGGCCTCGCACGGCGTGTAGCTGCGGTACTTGGACAGCAGCACGCGGATGTGCATCTTGTACGACTTGCTCTCCAGGTACTCGAAGAAGCGCTTCACGCCGTACCACTGGCGGTTCCAGTTGCCGTCGCGGTAGTTGGGCGCGCCGTGGATCACCCAGTTCTTCTGCTCCGGCGTGAGCTTGTACCAGGGCGTGTCGCGCGGGATGCCGGCGGACTCGGCGTGCCGCATCATGTCGTCCTGCGACTCGGACCAGGCCGGCGTCTGGAAGGTCTTGACGGCGCCGGCGCGCAGCGTGAGCTTGTCGTTCGGGATCACCAGGCCGTAATCCACGCCGATCACGCGGCCGAAGCCACGACAGGTCTCGCACGCGCCGACCGGCGAGTTGAACGAGAACATGGACGGCACGGGGTCGCCGTAGCGGATGTCGCTGTCGGGGCAATGCAGGCCGGTGGAGAATTTCCACACCTCGTCATCCCCGCGAAGGCGGGGATCCAGGGCGTCCGCATTCGACGCGCTGCGCGCGTCCTCTGGGTCCCCGCCTGCGCGGGGATGACGGGCTTCGCCCGTCACGTACACCGACAGCCGTCCGCTCCCCCGCTTGAGCGCCACCTCGATCGCCTCGATCGCACGCGCCTTCTCCACGCCCTGGATGCGGAAGCGGTCGGCCACCACGTCCAGCACCTTGCGCGGGCCGGTCACCGTGGAGACTTCGCGCTCCGCCTGCACGCGGGTGAAGCCACTGGCGGCGAGCCACTGCTCCACTTCCTCCGGCGTGGTGCCGCCGGGCAGCTCCACCGGGAATGTCACGACCAGCCGCGGATCGCCCGCCTTCGTGCGCTCCATCAGCTGCTCGTAGATCGTCTCCGGCGAGTCGTGCCGCACCTGCAGGGCCGTCTTGCGGTCGAACAGCTGCGCGGCGCGCGCGAACAGCAGCTTCAGGTGGTCGTTCAGCTCCGTCATCGTGCCGACGGTGGAGCGCGAGGAACGCACCGGGTTGGTCTGGTCGATCGCGATGGCGGGCGGCACGCCCTCCACGCGGTCGACGGCGGGCTTGTCCATGCGCTCCAGGAACTGGCGCGCATAGGCGGAGAACGTTTCGACGTAGCGCCGCTGCCCCTCGGCATAGAGCGTGTCGAAGACCAGGCTGGACTTGCCGGATCCACTGGGGCCCGTCACCACCGTCAGTTCGCCGGTGTGCAGGTCCAGGTCGATGTTCTTGAGGTTGTGCTGTCTGGCTCCGCGGATGCGGATGGATCCCTGGGACATGGAGGCCTTCTGGAAGCGAGGCCGGACATTCTAGGGATGCGGCCCAAGCCCGGCCGTGCGGCCCGGCCATGTCCCTGCCCTGCGGCGGGCATAGGCATTTCGCTTACAGCCCGCGGACGCGTGCTCTCCGGCCGCGTCCCCCTCGCACGTAAGAGTTCGTAATTCCGCGGGATGACCCGGAGACCGTCACGGTCGAGCTATCCCTAGACTCCGGCGCGGAGACGGCTGCGGCCGTGATGGAGTGTTGCCATGAAAAGAATCATCGTTGCGGCGATCGTCGCCCTCGCACCCGCGTGGGGCCTTTCCCAGATCCTGATCGGCCAGACGGCCGGCTTCTCCGGCACGGTCGCGTCCGGCGTGAAGGAGACCACCGACGGCGCCAAGCTGTGGATCGACAGCATCAACGCCAAGGGAGGCGTGAACGGGCAGAAGATCGAACTGCTCTCGATGGACGACAAGTTCGATCCGAAGATCGCTGCCGCCAACGCGAAGGTGCTGGTGGAAGAGAAGAACGTCCTCGCCCTGTTCCTGAACCGGGGCACGCCGCACGCCGAGTCGATCATCCCCCTGCTGGACCAGCACGGCGTGCCGCTGATCGCGCCGTCCACCGGCGCGATGTCGCTGCACCAGCCGGTGCGCAAGCACGTCTTCAACGTGCGGGCGACCTACCAACGCGAGGCCGAGAAGGCCGTCACGCACCTGCACACGCTGGGCATCAAGCGCATCGCGGTGGTGCATGCCGACGACTCCTTCGGCGCCGACGGGCTGGAGGGCGCGCGCAATGGCTTCCAGAAGGCCGGCTTCGAGCCGGTGGTCACGATCAAGGCCCACCGGCTGGAACCCGACTACGCCACCGTGATCCCGGCCATCACCGGCAAGGACTCGCAGGCCGTGGTGTGGATCGGCTCCGGCACCACCGTGGCGAACGGCGTGAAGGCACTGCGCGCCGCGAAGTCGGCCGCCCAGGTGGTGACGCTGTCGAACAATGCCTCCGGCGGTTTCATCAAGAACCTCGGCGACCAGGCCCGCGGCGTGATCGTCACCCAGGTGTTCCCCCACGAGCGTTCGTACGCCTACGGCTTCATCAAGGAGGCGATGGTCCTCGCGAAGGCGAAGAACACGGAATTGACCCCGGCCATGCTGGAAGGCTACGCGGCCGCCAAGGTGCTGGTGGAAGGCCTGCGCCGCGCCGGCCCGAACCCCACGCGCGCCAAGTTGCAGGCGGCGCTGGAGGGACTCAAGTTCGACATCGGCGGACTGGAGGTCGGCTACGGCCCCGACGACCGCACCGGCCTGGATTTCGCCGACCTGTCGATCATCGGGCAGGACGGGAAGTTCAAGCGCTGAACCGGTCCTTCCCGCGAGGCGGAATCGAGGGCTACCGCCCGTTCCTGGGTCCTCGCCTGCGCGGGGACGACGAAGCTCCCCGTCATTCCCGCGCAGGCGGGAATCCAGAGCGTTCGCTCTTCCTGGGTCCCCGCTTGTGCGGGGACGACGTTGCATCGTCATTCCCGCGAACGCGGGAATCCAGGGCTTCCGAGAATCTCCTCCCAGAGATCGCGCCAATGCGGATTGCGCTCCTCGATCAGGCGCAGCTTCCACGCGCGATTCCACTTCTTCAGGCGCTTCTCGCGTCCGATCGCATGCTCCATGTCGCCGTGCATCTCGTAGTACACGAGGTGCTTGACGCCATGGCGTTCCGTGAATCCCGGAACCTCGCCTTCCCGATGCTGCCAGGCACGCTGCACCAGGTCGCTGGTGACGCCGGTATAGAGCGTGCCATTGCGCCCGCTCGCGAGGATGTAGACGGCCGGCTGCCTTTCGCGCATCCGGTCACTGTAGTGCGGACGCCCTGGATACCCGCCTGCGCGGGAATGACGGATCACCCATCCGCGGGATGACGAATGAACCCGTCGGCGTGTGACGGGCTGCGCAGCTCAGGGCGTCTTGCCGCCTTCCGCAGGCGCCACGGTCTCGGTGCCGTGTTTCTCCCCGCCCATGTCCACCTTGTCCCCGGCCTGGAAGATGACGAACAGCGCGAGGGCGGCGAAGACGACGAAGCCGATTGCGATCTTCCACATGGTGTGTTCCCGGTGAGCGGTTGCTGGGCAAAAGGCCCTCCCCGCGGGGGAAGGCCCTTCACTCAGTCACCGCACATCAGTCGCGGGCGTAGATGTCCACGTCCTTCGTCTCCTTGATGAAGAAGACGCCGATCACGAACGTCATCGCGGCGATGATGATCGGGTACCAGAGGCCGTTGTACATGTTGCCCGTCGCGGCCACGATGGCGAAGGCGGTGGTGGGCAGCAAGCCGCCGAACCAGCCGTTGCCGATGTGGTACGGCAGGCTCATGGAGGTGTAGCGGATGCGCGTGGGGAACATCTCCACCAGCATCGCGGCGATCGGCCCGTACACCATGGTCACCAGGATCACCAGGTAGGTCAGGATCACCGTCACCATCACCTTGTCGACCTTCGCAGGGTCGGCCTTGGCCGGATAGCCGGCCGCCTTCAGCGCCTCGTTCACTTCCTTCTTGAAGGACGCGATGGAAGCGGCGCTCGCCTCGTCGAACTTCTGGTTCACCACGTTCGCGCTCGGCGCCGTGATCACCTTCTCGCCGATCTTCACCGTGGCCGGCTGGCCGGCGGCGCCGACGGCGTTCTCGTAGCTCACCGAGCTCTGTGCCAGGAAGCGCTTGGCGATGTCGCACGAGCTGCGGAAGTCGATCTCGCGGGCGATCGGGCTGCCCTGGAAGGAGCAGTCCGCCGACGGCGCCGTCACCACCACCTGGTTGCGCGCCTGCGCGGCGGCCAGGTCCGGGTTGGCGGCCTTGGTCAGGGCGCCGAACACCGGGAAGTAGGTGAGCGCGGCCAGCAGGCAGCCCGCCATGATGATGGGCTTGCGGCCGATCCGGTCGGACAGCGATCCGAAGATGATGAAGAACGGCGTGCCGATCACCAGCGCGGCGGCGATCAGCAGGTTGGCGGTGGCATTGTCCACCTTCAGCGCCTGCGTCAGGAAGAACAGCGCGTAGAACTGGCCCGAGTACCACACCACCGCCTGGCCGGCGGTGAGGCCCAGCAGCGCCAGGATCACGATCTTCAGGTTCTTCCACTCGCCGAAGGATTCCTTCAGAGGCGCCTTGGACGTCTTGCCCTCGGCCTTCATGCGCTGGAACGCCGGCGATTCGTTCATCGACAGGCGGATCCACACCGAGACGCCGAGCAGCAGGATGGACACGATGAAGGGAATGCGCCAGCCCCACTCGGCGAAGGCCGCTTCGCCCAGCGAAGTGCGCACGCCCAGGATGACGATCAGCGACAGGAACAGGCCCAGCGTCGCGGTCGTCTGGATCCACGCCGTGTACGCGCCGCGCTTGCCGTGCGGCGCATGCTCGGCGACGTAGGTCGCGGCACCGCCGTACTCGCCGCCGAGCGCGAGGCCCTGCAGCAGGCGCAGCCCGATCAGGATCACCGGCGCCGCGACGCCGATGGTCGCGTACGAGGGCAGGATGCCGACGATGAAGGTCGACAGGCCCATGATCAGGATCGTCACCAGGAAGGTGTACTTGCGGCCGATCATGTCGCCCAGGCGGCCGAAGAAGATCGCGCCGAAGGGCCGCACCAGGAAGCCGGCGGCGAACGCGAGCAGCGCGAAGATGAAGGCCGAGGTGGGATCGAGCGCCGAGAAGAACTGCTTGGCGATGATCGCCGCGAGCGAGCCGTAGAGGTAGAAGTCGTACCACTCGAATACGGTGCCGAGCGAGGAGGCGAAGATCACCTTCTTTTCCTCGCCGGTCATGGGCCGGGCGGCCGATGCGGGAAGCGTTGCTGCCATGCTTGTCTCCAGATGTGGGAATAGGCAGGCGGATTCTTCGCCCGGGCTCTGACCCTGCTCTGACGCGAATCCAACGCACGCTTGCGCGAAACCAACCGGCGCTTGCGCCAAACTGAACACGCTCTGACGAACTCGGGTGAAACCCGGGGGTTCGCTTTCATGTTGTGGGTTGGGAGGGCTGCGAGCCCTTCCGTAGTCATTCCCGCGGAGGCGGGAATCCAGGGCGCCCTGGGTCCCCGCCTTCGCGGGAACGACGTCAGTTGCGAGTCTTGCCCGTCGGAACGGCCGCAGCCTGCTCCCACGCCCCCGACGAGAACCACGCATTCCCTTCGAGGTACTCGCGCAGCATCGGCAAGCCGTCCAAGCCCCAGAACAGCCTGCCATCCACCTCGCACGTCGGCACGCCGAACAGGCCGCGCGCGATGGCGGCATCGGTGTTGGCCTTGAGCTCCGCCTTCACGTCCGCGCCCGCAGGATCGCGCTGCGGCTGTAACTGCGCGCGCAGCGCTTCAAGTCGCTTCGCGTCGGCCGCGTCCGCACCGCCGCGCCACGCATGGCGGAAGATCGTCTCGGCCACGTAGCGATTCACCAGCCCCTCGCGCCCGCACGCCAGCGCGAGCCGCAGCAGCCCCAGCGGATTGAACGGATGCGCCGCCGGCAATTGCATCGGGATGCCGTGCGCATGCGCGAGCCACAGCACCTGCCGGTAGGTCCAGTCGCGCTTGGGCGCGATCTCCGCCGGGCCCAGCTGGCCGTGGTGCTTGAGGAAACCGGCGAACAGCACGGGCCGGTAGCCGACCTCGTAGCTCAGGCCCTGCAGCGCCTCGGGCAGCCGCTCGAAGGCGAGGTACGCATAGGGCGAGATGAAGTCGAAGTGGAAAGTGATGTGCTTCATGCCTGCCGCGCCCTTTCCGCGAGGATCTTCCACAGCGCGCGCCTGTCATCCTCGCCAGCCATCCCCCACGCGGCGATCTCGTCGAGCGTACGGAAGCACCCGACGCAGAGCTCGGTGTCGGGATCCATGCGGCAGATCGAAATGCAGGGAGACGGCACGGGGCCCTCCGCGTCCAGCACTTCCGCCTTCTCCAGCAGCAGCTGCGCCGCGGAATTCATGCGGCCGGCGCCTGCACCACGTCGGCCACGGGCGCGCCGGTCAGGCGTCCCAGGTCCTGCGGCCGCAGCTTGAACACGCCGTGGGGATGGCCCGCGGCGGCCCAGATCTCCCCGAAGCGGAACAGCTCGCGATCGATGAGCGTGACCGGCGGCTGCGCGTGCGCGACGGGCGACACGCCGCCGATGGAGAAGCCCGTCTTCGCCTTCACGAATTCCGCATCCGCGCGGCCCGTCTTGCCGACGATCGCGTCCACCTTCTTCTCGTCCACGCGGCGGTCGCCGGAGGTGATCACCAGCACGGCGGAATCGTCCTGCTTGCGGCGAAAGATGATGCTCTTGGCAATCTGCCCCACCTCGATCCCCAGGGCATCGGCGGCCTGCTGCGCGGTGCGCGCGGCGTCGTCCAGCATCACGGGAACGTGGGGGTGGCCTGCGTCCTGCAGCGCGCGCGCGACGCGCTGCACGCCTTCGGGGAGGGATGTGAGTTCAGCTCCGCACATAAAGTCTCGTCGTTCCCGCGAAGGCGGGAACCCAGTGCTCCCGCATTTTGCTTCAATGCCCTGGGTCCCCGCCTGCGCGGGGACGACGTTTACGCCGTCCGCTTGTTCAGGATCGCGGTCGCCGCACGCGAATTCGGCTTGCGGCCCAGGAAGTCGCTGATGTAATTGCCGGCGTCCACCAGCTTGTCGAGGTCGATGCCGGTGTCTATGCCCATGCCGTGCAGCATGAACACCACGTCTTCCGTCGCGACATTGCCCGTGGCGCCCTTCGCATAGGGACAGCCGCCGAGCCCCGCGACGGAGGAATCGAATTGCCAGATTCCCATTTCGAGGCAAGCCAGGGTATTGGGCAACGCCTGGCCGTAGGTGTCGTGGAAGTGGCCGGAGAGGTCGTCGAGCGCGTAGTGCTTCAGCGCCGCTTCCATCGCGGCCTGCACCTTGCGCGGCGTGCCCACGCCTATGGTGTCGGCCACGCCGCAGTGCTGCACGCCGATCTGCTTCATCAGCCGCGCGACCAGTTCCACGCCGTCGGGGCTCACCTCGCCCTGGTAGGGGCAGCCCACCGCCACCGAGATCGCGCCGCGCACGTGGATGCCTTTCGCGCGCGCGGCCTCGACCACCGGCGCGAAGCGCTCGATGCTCTCGGCGATGGAGCAGTTGATGTTGCGCTGGCTGAAGGCCTCGCTGGCCGCGGCGAACACGACGATCTCGTCGGGCCGCGTCGGGACGGCGGCTTCGAAGCCCTTCATGTTCGGCACGAGGACGGAGTAGCGCACGCCGGGCTTGCGCCGGATGCCCGCCATCACGTCCGCGTTGTCCGCCATCTGCGGCACCCACTTGGGCGACACGAAGCTGGTGACCTCGATCTCGGTCAGGCCGGCGTCCTGCAGGCGGTGCACCAGCTCGATCTTCACAGCCGCGGGAACCGGCTCCTTCTCGTTCTGCAGGCCGTCGCGCGGGCCCACGTCGACGAGCTTGACCTTGCTGGGGTATTTCATGGCTTCAGTATCCTTTCTTCCGGTCAACCACGCCGGCGATGGGCTCTCCGCGCGACAACGCAATGATCTTGCGGGCGATCTGAGCGATGCTTTCCTCGCGCAGGGTGCGCGCCGAGGTGTGCGGCGTCACCGTGATTTTCGGGTGGCGCCAGAACGGATGGTCCGGCGGCAGCGGCTCGGTGCGGAACACGTCGAGCGCGGCCCCGGCCAGGTGGCCCTCGTCGAGCAACGCCAGCAGGTCCGCTTCCACCAGGTGCGCGCCGCGGGCCACGTTGATGAGGTAGCCGCCGGGCAGCAGCTTGCCCAGCGTGCGCCGATCGAGGATGTTGTCCGTCTCGGGCGTGAGTGGCAGCAGGTTCACCAGGACGCGCGTTCCGGCGAGGAAGGCGTCGAATTGCGGCGCGCCCGCGAAGCACTGCACGCCCGGCACTTCCTTCGCGCTGCGACTCCATCCGCGCACCGGGAACTCGAAGGCGGCCACGGCTTGCGCGACGCGCTCACCCAACACGCCCAGGCCCATCACGCCCACGGGGTAGTCCGCGCGCAGGCGCGGCTTGCGGAAGCCCCATTTCTGCTGCGCGGCGTCGCGGTCGTACGCATCGAGTTCGCGGAAGTGGCGAATGAGGGCGTGGCAGACGAACTCGGCCATCTGAACCGACATGCCGGCGTCTTCCAGGCGCACGACGGCGGCATGCGGCGGCAGTCGCAGCTTCAGCAACGCATCGACGCCCGCCCCGATGTTGAAGATGCCCTTGAGCGCCGGCTGCTCGTCGAGGAACTGCTGGGGCGGCGCCCAGACCACGGCGAAGTCGGCCTGGGCCGCACCGGGCTGCCAGTCGGCTATCTCCGCCTCGGGCAGCGCTTCGCGCAGGCCCGCGAGCCAGGGGGCGATCTTGGTGTCGGTGCAGCAGACGGTGATGCGCATGGTTTGCATTTTGCCGCCTGGGGCTGTCATCCCGGGCTCGACCCGGGATCCACGCGGCGATGGTCCGGGCCGAGCATGGATTGCGGGTCAAGCCCGCAATGACAGCGTTCGGGGTCGCCTCATGCCGTCAACTTCAGCAGCTCCGCCCCCTCCGCCACCTGGTCGCCCGGCCCGTACAGAAGCTCGGCCACCGTTCCGTCCACGGGCGCGGCGATGGTGTGCTCCATCTTCATCGCCTCCATCACGGCAAGCGCCTGGCCCTTCTGCACCTTGTCGCCCGCCTTGACGGCGAAGGACACCACCTTGCCCGGCATTGGCGCCGTGAGGCGGCCGCCCTCCGATGCGCCCTCGCCCGCATGCGCGAGCAGGTCCAGCGAGACGATCTGCGTCGCACCCCGCGAGGTGAACACGTGGTCGGCTTCGCCGTGCGTGTAGACCACCGCGCGCGTGCGCTGCTCGCCGTAGTGCAGGTCGATCGCCTCGTCGATCGCGCGGAACGACAGCGGAGCGGCCTGTCCGGCTATGGACAGCAGCAGCGCGCCGTCGTGCAGCGTGAGCAGTTCCGCCTTGGCGTGCTGCCCGTTGAAGTCGAACTCCATCCGCCGCGTGGCGACGCCGTGCGAACGCCAGCCATCGCGCCGGCTGAAGGGGTCTGCGCCCTCCTGCGCGCGTTCGACCAGCAGCGTCTTCGCGGCCGCGGCCGCCGCGGCAAGCTCCAGCCCCACCGGCTCCTGGTGGAACAGGACCGCGGCCTCGCGCTGGATCAACGCGGTGTCGAGGTCCGCCTGCGCGAAGGAACGGCTCTTCGCCACGTGGCGCAGGAACTGCACGTTGGTGCTGAGTCCCACGATGTGCGTGGCGGCCAGCGCCTCGTCCAGCCGCGCCAGCGCTTCCTCGCGCGTCGCGCCGTGCACGATCAGCTTGGCGATCATGGAATCGTAGAAGGGCGAGATGAGGTCGCCCTCGCGCACGCCGTCGTCCACGCGCACCGCGCCGCGCTCGAAGGCAGTGGCCTGCGGCTTGCGGTAGACGTGCAGCGTGCCGGTGGCCGGCAGGAAGTTGTTGTCCGGATTCTCGGCGCAGATGCGCGCCTCGATCGCATGGCCGCGGATGCGCAACTCGTCCTGCGCCAGCGGCAAGGGCTCTCCGGCCGCCACGCGCAGTTGCCACTCGACCAGGTCGAGCCCGGTGATCGCTTCCGTCACCGGGTGCTCCACCTGCAGGCGCGTGTTCATCTCCATGAAGAAGAAGTTCATCTCGCCGTGCCGCTGCTCCACGATGAACTCCACCGTGCCGGCGCCGACGTACTTCACCGCCCGGGCGGCGGCCACGGCGGCCTCGCCCATCCGGCGGCGCAATGCGTCCGTCATGCCGGGCGCGGGCGCTTCCTCCAGCACCTTCTGGTGGCGGCGCTGCACCGAGCAGTCGCGCTCGAACAG
>SEAY01000207.1 GCA_004144865.1 Comamonadaceae bacterium | reverse complement strand
ATCGAGCCGCAGCTGCAGCTCGTGCATCAGCGCATCGACCTGGATGACGTGGCGCTGTCCGGCGCTCAGGTTCGCCAGGACACCGAGGGTGGCTGGCTGTTGCGCGCCGGCGTGCGCGTGAAGGGCGAGGTCGCGACCGGACTCGGCCTGCTGCAGCCCTATGGCCGCTTCAATGTCTACAGCAGCCGCAAGGGCACCGATGTGGCTCGCTTCACCGGCCCTGCGGCGTACGCCGACATCCTCACGCGAACCGGCGGCACCAGCAGCGAACTCGCGGCCGGCGCCACCCTGGCGCTCGGACCGATGACCAGCCTCTATGGCGAAATCGGCAAGCTGTGGGCGTCGGGTGGGAACACGCGCGTGAAGAGCTCGGTCAATGCGAGCCTCGGCGTGAAGGTTCGCTGGTAATCGGTGCGCGTGGGCGGGCCGGCCGGCCCGCTCAGCCGAGGCGCAGCAGCAGCGCCGAAGCAGCGCACACGAGCAGGAACGGAATGCTGAGCTTGTGGAATTCCCGCAAGCCGTTGGGCAGCCTGGCGAGCCGCAGCGCGATCAGGTTGGCCAGCGACCCCAGCACGCAGCCAAAGCCGCCGACGCTGACGCCGGCCGCCAGCGCGGGCAGGTCGCGCACCGGGCCATCGAGCAGGATCGCGGCCGGCACGTTGCTGATCACCTGCGAGGTGGCAATGGCGGCGAGGTAGGCGCGCCAGCCTTCGGCGATCGGCCACTGTTTCAGCAGCGCGGCGATGGCGGGCAGCTCGGCTAGCTGGCGCAGGTCCACGAACATCAGCGCGATGATGGCCAGCAGCGCCCAGTCGACGCCGCGCAGCACGCGCGGGTAGAACAGCAGGAACGCACCGAACACGAGACCCAGCCCGGCCAGCAGCCAATGCCGGTCGAGCGCGACCACGAACGCGATGAACAACGCGCCGGCCAGCCACAGCAGGCGCGGTTGAACCGGGGCAGCGTCGGGTGCCGGCTTGAGCGCGATCGGCGTGCGCGGCACCAGCAGCCAGACGGCGACGAACAGCCAGAACAGCATGATTGCGACGGTCGGCGCCATCATGCCCATGAAGCCGATGAAGCTCTCGCCCGATCGATGCCAGAGGTAGAGGTTCTGCGGGTTGCCGATCGGCGTGAGGGCCGAGCCGGCGTTGACCGCGAGCGCTTCCAGCACCACCAGCCGGGCCAGCGGAAGATGAGCCTGCGTCGCCAGCACGCGTGTCAACGGCACCAGCAGGAACAGGCTCACGTCGTTGGTCACCAGTGCCGACAGCAATGCGGCCGCCGCGACCAGCAAGAGCGCGAGGCCGCGCAGATGCGTGGTGCGCGCCAGCAGGCGCTGGGCCGTGGCCTGCAGCATGCCGCTCTTCTCGACCCCCTGCGTGATGGCCAGCAACCCGGCCAGCGCGCCCACCGTCTGCCAGTCCACCAATCGCAGATAGTCCATCGGCGCGCGCGGGCGCAGCAGCGCGAATGCTGCTGCCACCGCCAGCAGCACCCACAACAGGCCGTTGCCGCCGGCTTCTCCGGGTGCCTCGGAAGCCGCTGGCTCAGTCGCTGCCATGCAGTTCGCGCAGCTCGCGCTTGAGCACCTTGCCGATCGCGCTGCGCGGCAGTTCGTCGATCAGGCGCAGGGCGGACAGGCGCTGTGTCTTGCCGAGCTGCGCATTGGCCCACTGCAGCAGCACCTCGGGCGTCGTCGCATCGTCGGGCCGGCGCACCACGAAGGCCACCGGCGTCTCGCCCCACTGCGCGGAGGGCACCCCGACCACGGCCACGTCGGCCACCGCCGCGTGGGCGCGCAGCACGGCCTCGAGATCGCTCGGA
>SEAY01000206.1 GCA_004144865.1 Comamonadaceae bacterium | reverse complement strand
TGCGCACCGGCACGTCGCCCAGCACCGGCCGTGCGGCGCGGATGGCCGAGCCCACCACCTCTTCCACCGACTGCCAGTCGCGCCGCAGGTTGACCGTGCCGCCGCCGCTCTCCAGCCGGGCCATGTCGAGCAGGTTGTTGACCAGTGCATGCAGTTGCCGCGCCTGCGCCACAATGGCGCGCGCGGCATCGGCATGCGCGGCAGGCGGCAGCGTCTGCAGCGACTCGGCCAGCGCGATCAGCGCGGTCAGCGGTGTGCGCACGTCGTGCGAGATGGCGCCGAGCAGCGCGTTGCGCAGGCGCTCGGATTCCATCTCGACCACCGCGGACTGCGCCACTTCGACGTAGTGCACACGCTCCAGCGCGATGGCGATCTGGCGCGCCAGCGTTTCCAGCTGCTGCGCCTGCTCGGGAATCAGCAGCCAGCGCGGCTGTGCAGGCGCGACTGCGAGCACGCCGCGCACCCGCATCGGCGCCTGCAGGGGAATGTAGTGCCACGATTGGGCGGCCAGCGTGGCCGTGGCCAGGCCGGCCGGCCGGCCCTGCCGGAAAGCCCAATCGGCCACGCTCATGTCGAAGCCCGGCGGTGCCGCTGCGGGCGGCACCAGTTGATCCGATGCGTTGGTGACCAGCACCAGCGCACGCCCGCCGAAATGCCCTTGCACCGCAGCCGCGCCAAGCTCGACGACGCGGGTGCTTTCCAGCGCGGCCGACAGCTCGCGCGTGAGCTCGAACAGCGACTGCGCGCGCCGCTCGCGGCTGGTCGACACACCCACTGCAAACCGCAGCCCCGCCGTGAGCTGGCCCACCAGCAGGCCGACGCCGAGCATGACGGCGAAGGTGACAAGGTACTGCACGTCGCTGACTGCGAACGAAAAGCGCGGCTGCACGAAGAAATAGTCGAAGGCGGCCACGTTGAGCGCGGCGGCGAACGCCGCCGGCCCGCGACCGAAGCGCATTGCGACGCCGACCACGCCGAGCAGGAACAGCATCACGATGTTGACCAGCTCCAGCACGCCGGCCAGCGGCGTGGCGAGCAGGGTCACGGCCACGCTGCTCGCCGCCGCCCACGCATAGCCGGACCAGCGTGGCCGGGAACCCTCGGCATCGTCGGCCGTGTCGCTGCCGCGCCCGCCGAGCGCTGCGCGCGGCAGGCGGCGCGAACTGTCGGCGCGGCCGACCTCGACGATGTCGAGCGCCGGCGCATGCCGGGCGAGCGCACGTGCGAGTGCGGGCCGGGGCCACGCGGCGCGCCAGCCGCGCGGTTCGTCGGGCCGCCCGATCACCAGCGTCGCGCAGTTGAGCCGCTGCGCCTGCGCGGCGAGTTGCTGTGCGATGTCGGCGCCGGTCAGCACCGCCGTGTCGGCGCCCAGTTCCTCGGCCAGCTTGAGCGTCGCCAGGATGCGATCGCGCTCGGCGGCGGCCAGGCGCTGCAGCCGCGGCGTTTCGACATACGCCGCATGCCAGCGCACGTTGAGCTGGCCCGCGAGCCGCGCCGCGGTGCGCACGGTGTGGGCCGCGCCCTCGTGCGGGCCGACGCAGGCGAGGATCGCACCCGAGGTGTTCCAGGCCTGCAGCGTGGCTGCGCCGGACTGCTCCACACGCCAGCCGCGCATGTCGTCCTCCACGTGCTCGGCCGTGCGGCGCAGTGCAATCTCGCGCAGCGCGATGAGGTTGCCCTTGCGAAAGAAGTTCTGTGCGGCGCGTTCGGCCTGTTGCGGCAGGTAGACCTTGCCGGCCGCCAGCCGCGCGGTGAGTTCGTCGGGCGTGACGTCGACCAGCACCACCTCGTCGGCCTCGTCGAGCACGGTGTCGGGCACCGTCTCGTGCACCCGCAC
>SEAY01000028.1 GCA_004144865.1 Comamonadaceae bacterium | reverse complement strand
GTGACCCAGATCAACTTCCGTGACGCCGACCGCGTGCGGCGCGGCCAGCTGCTGGTGCAACTGGACGACCAGCTGCCCATGGCGCAGGTGAAGCAGGCCGAGGCCGAGGTTTCCATCGCGCGCGCCAACCACCGGCGCAACCGCGAGCTGGTGGAGGAGAAGTTCATCGCCCAGCGCGCCGTGGACGAGAGCGCCGCCAATGTCCAGGTGGCCGAGGCCAAGCTGGCCCTGGCCCGTGCCACGCTGGCGCGGCTGAAGATCTTGGCGCCGTTCGACGGCATCGCCGGCATCCGCAGCATCAACGTGGGCGACTACCTCAAGGACGGCGCCGACATCGTGAACATCGAGGATCTCGACGCCCTGTACGTCGACTTCCGCCTGCCCGAGCGCTTCCAGACCAAGGTGCGTCCCGGCCAGGCCGCGCTGGTGGAAGTGGACGCGCTGCCGGGCCGCCGCTACAACGCGGTGATCCAGGCCATCGACCCGGCGGTCGACGCCAACGGCCGTTCCATCTCGCTGCGCGGCTGCATCGACAACCGCTACCTGCAACTGCGCCCGGGCATGTTCGCGCGTGTCACATCAGTGTTCGGCGTGCGCGAGAACGCGCGCGTCATCCCCGAAGAGGCCATCGTGCCGCAGAGCGGCAAGCAGTACGTCTACCGCCTCGCGGTGGGGCCGGACCAAGACACGCGCATCGCGCAGCGCGTGGAAGTGCGCGTAGGCATGCGCATTCCGGGCAAGGTGGAGATCACCGAAGGGCTGCAGGCCGGCGACGTCGTGGTCACGGCGGGCCAGCAGCGCATCCAGAAGGACGGCAGTCCGGTACGCGTGGTCGACCTGAAGGGCGGCAACGGTTCGGCCGCGGCCGCAAGCGGCGCAGGCCCTGCGGGCGGTCCGGTCACGCTGGACGTTCCGGCCGCACGCTCCGGCAATCCCTGCGCCGTCGCGAGTGGCAAGCCGGGCGGCGCACCCGCTCCCAAGTCCGCGCGGCCGACCTTGGGCGGCTGAGCGCCGCCCCCAAGGAGCCTTTCCATGCAACTGCCCGAGATCGCGATCCGCCGGCCGGTGTTCGCCACCGTGCTGTCGCTGCTGGTCATCCTGATCGGCCTCGTCAGCTTCACGCGCCTGGCCGTGCGCGAGTACCCCAAGATCGACGAGCCGATGGTGACCGTCACCACCCGCTATCCCGGCGCCTCCGCGGAGGTGATCGAGTCGCAGGTGACCAAGCCGCTGGAGGACTCCATCGCCGGCATCGACGCCGTGGACGTGCTCACGTCGATCAGCCGCGCCGAGCAGAGCCAGATCCAGGTGCGCTTCCGGCTGGAGAAGGACCCCGACGCCGCGGCGGCCGAGGTGCGCGACCGCACCTCGCGCGTGCGCGGCAAGCTTCCGGACGAGATCGACGAGCCCGTGATCGCCAAGGTTGAGGCGGACGCCTTCCCGGTGATCTGGCTGGCGTTCTCCAGCGATTCGCTCAACCCGCTGCAGATCAACGACCTGGTCAACCGCATCGTCAAGCCGCGCCTGCAGACCGTGACCGGCGTGGCCGACGTGCGCATCTACGGCGAGCGCAAGTACGCGATGCGCGTGTGGCTCGACCCCGACAAGCTGGCCGGCTACCGCCTGACCACGCAGGACGTGGAGGACGCGATCCGCCGCAGCAACCTGGAGCTGCCGGCCGGTCGCATCGAGTCGCAGCAGCGCGAGTTCAGCGTCACCTCCCAGACCGACCTCGTGACGCCGGCCCAGTTCGAGCAGGTCGTCGTCCGCAGCGTCAACGGTTTCCCGGTGCGGATCCGCGACGTCGCGCGCGTCGAGGAGGCCGCGGCCAACGACCGCAGCCGCGTGCGGCTGAACGGCAAGACGGCCATCTCCGCCGGCGTGATCCGCCAGGCGACGGCCAACCCGCTGGAGCTGTCGGAGGGCGTGCGGGACATGATCCCCAAGCTGAAGGCCGACCTGCCGTCCGACATCAGCATCGATATCGCGAACGACAACTCGCTCTTCATCGACCGCTCGGTGAAGAACGTCTACACGACCATCGCCGAGGCCATCATCCTGGTGGCGCTGGTGATCTTCGTCTTCCTGCGCACCTTCCGCGCCTCCATCATCCCGATCGTTACCATCCCGGTCAGCCTGGTCGGCACCTTCGCGATGATGGCGCTGGCCGGCTTCACCATCAACACGCTGACGCTGCTGGCGCTGGTGCTGGCCATCGGCCTGGTGGTGGACGACGCCATCGTGATGCTGGAGAACATCTTCCGGCACATCGAGGAGGGGCTGGACCCGTTCTCGGCGGCCATCAAGGGCGCGCGCGAGATCGGCTTCGCGGTGATCACCATGACCCTGACGCTGGTGGCGGTGTACGCGCCGCTGGCGTTCACGCCGGGGCGCACGGGCCGGCTGTTCGTGGAGTTCGCCCTGGCGCTGGCCGGGGCGGTGGTGGTGTCGGGCTTCGTGGCACTGACGCTCACGCCGATGATGTGCTCCAAGCTTCTGAAGCACAACCCGAACCCGACCTGGTTCGACAGCCACATGGAGCGCTGGCTCACGGCGCTGTCCAACGGCTACGCACGCGCGCTGCGCTGGGTGCTGGTGACGCGCTGGCACCCGAAGCCGGGGGCGCACCGCTTCATGGGCACGCTGCTGCAGGCGCGCTGGCTCGTGATCGGAGTCATGCTGGCGAGCGCGCTCGCCATCGCGGCGATCTGGCCGACGATGAAGGCCGAACTGTCGCCGCTGGAAGACCGCGGCACCATCCTGGCGAGCGTGAACGCGCCGGACGGCTCCACGCTGGACTACACCGACCGGTATGCCGAGGCGCTGGAGAAGCTGGGGCAGCCGTACAAGGAGTTCGACCGCATCTTCGCCAACGTGGGCAACCCGACGGTGTCGCAGGCCAGCGTGGTGTATCGCACGGTGGACTGGGAGGACCGCGAGCGCACGACGCTGGAGATGGCGCGCGAGCTGGGGCCCAAGACCAACTCGCTGCCGGGCGTCAACGCCTTCATCATCACCCCGCCATCGCTGGGGCAGGGCTTCCGCGAGCGGCCGGTGAACTTCGTGATCCAGACCTCCGACACCTACGAGAACCTCAATGTGGTGGTGCGGCAGTTCCTGGACGAGATGGCGAAGAACCCCGGCATCGTCTCCCCCGACGCGGACCTGCGCCTGAACAAGCCGGAGCTGCGCATCGAGGTCGACCGGGAGAAGGCCGCCGACCTGGGCGTGAGCGTGGAAGTGGTGGCCAAGGCGCTGGAGACCATGCTGGGCGGGCGCACCGTCACCCGCTACAAGCGCGACGCCGAGCAGTACGACGTGATCGTGCAGACCGAGGCGCGCGGGCGAACCACGCCGGATGACATCGAGGACATCAACGTGCGCGGCCGCAACGACACGATGATCCCGCTGTCGGCGCTGGTGAAGGTGCGCGAGAGCGTGAGCCCGCGCGAGCTGAACCACTTCGGCCAGCGCCGCTCCGCCTCGATCACCGCAAGCCTGTCGCCTGACTACTCACTGGGCCAGGCGCTGCAGTTCATGGACCAGACGGCGGCCAAGGTGCTGAAGACCGGCTACACCACCGAACTGAACGGCACCTCGCGCGAGTTCCGCAACTCGCAGGGCGCGCTGGCGATCGTGTTCGTGCTGGCGCTGTTCTTCATCTTCCTGGTGCTGGCGGCGCAGTTCGAAAGCTTCGTCGACCCGTTCGTGATCCTGCTGTCGGTGCCGCTCTCGATGATCGGCGCGCTGCTCGCGCTGAAATGGTCCGGCGGCTCGCTCAACGTGTATTCGCAGATCGGCCTGATCACGCTGGTGGGCCTGATCACCAAGCACGGCATCCTGATCGTGGAGTTCGCCAACCAGCTGCGCGAGCAGGGGCTGGAGATGGTGGAGGCGGTCATCAAGGCGGCGTCGCAGCGCCTGCGCCCGATCCTGATGACCACGGGCGCCATGGTGCTGGGCGCGCTGCCGCTGGCCATCGCCACCGGCGCGGGCGCGGAGAGCCGCACGCAGATCGGCTGGGTGATCGTGGGCGGCATGAGCCTGGGCACGGCGCTCACGATCTTCGTGGTGCCGACGATGTACATGCTGTTCGCGCGCAAGGAAGTGCCGGGCGCGAACAAGGCCGTGGCCAAGGAAGAACCGCTGGCTGGTCACCACGGCGACCTCGTCGCGAAATGACGGCCTGCTGGCGTTGACGCCGCTGCCGCACCGGTGTGGAATGCGCCTTCCATGCCCCGCGTCACCTTCGCCCCCGCCCTCACGCGCCACGTTCCGTGCCCGCCGCAGGACGTGGATGCGTCCACCTTGCGTGCCGCCCTCGATGCGTCCTTCCGCGCCGCACCCGCGATGCGCGGCTACGTGCTGGACGAGCAGGGTGACGTGCGCAAGCACGTGGCGGTGTTCGTCAACGGCGACATGATCGCGAGCCGCACCGAGCTCGGCCAGGCCCTTGCGCCGTCCGACCGGGTGATGGTGATCCAGGCCCTCACGGGAGGTTGAGATGCAGCAGATCCAGGTCGGCACCCGCAAGGGCCTGTTCCTCGTCCAGCGCACGCGCGAAGGCTGGCAGCTCGGCACGCCGGCCTTTCCCGGCGAGCCTGTCTCACAGGTGGTGGCCGATGCACGCACGGGCGACTGGTATGCGGCGCTGCGCCTGGGGCACTTCGGCGTGAAGATCAAGCGCAGCGCCGACCGCGGCGCCACCTGGGAGGAGGTGGCGTCGCCCGCCTTCCCGCCCAAGCCGCAGGAAGGCCCCTGGAAGGACGACCCCACGCCTTGGTCGGTGGACATGGTGTGGGCCCTCGAAGCCGCCCCCGGCCGCCTCTGGGCCGGCGCCCTGCCGGCGGGCCTGTTCGTCTCCGACGACCGCGGCGCGAGCTGGCAGCTCGTGACCAGCCTGTGGGACCGTCCCGAGCGCAAGGAGTGGTTCGGCGGCGGCTACGACTACGCCGGCATCCATTCCATCCTCGTGGATCCGCGCGACCCCGCGCACGTGACGATCGCCATCTCCTGCGCCGGGATCTGGCAGACGCGCGACCATGGCATGACGTGGGCCAACACCTCCGAAGGCATGGACGCGGGAGCCTACATGCCGCCGGAGCGGCGCTTCGACGGCAACATCCAGGACGTGCACCGCATCGCCGCCTGCGCCGCGGAGCCCGACGTGCTTTGGGCGCAGAACCATGTGGGCATCTACCGCTCGGTGGACGGCGGGATGCACTGGGCGCCCATTCCCGATCCGGCGCCCAGCGGCTTCGGGTTCGGCGTGGCGGCGCATCCCGAGGATCCGCAACGCGCGTGGTTCGCGCCGGCGCATTCGGACGCGCAGCGCATGCCGGCGGATGGGCGGATGGTGGTGAACGAGACGCGCGACGGGGCGGCGACTTTCCGCTCGCATGGCAAGGGATTGCCGGCCCGCGACGCCTACCACCTGGTGTACCGGCACGGACTCGCGTGCGCGGCCGACGGGCAGACCCTGGCGATGGGTTCCACCACCGGCGGGCTATGGGTCAGCGAGGACGGCGGCGAGAGCTGGGAGTGCATCTCGCGGGACCTGCCGCCGATCGCGGTGGTGCGGTTCGCGTAGCGCGTGCAGCTTCAGGCGGCGCCGCGCTCTCCAGGATTGCGCGCGACGATGGTGACGAACGCCTTGACCTTCTCGCCGGGCGCCGGGAAGTCCTGGAAGTCGCAGCGCAGGATCTCCCAGCCGCCAAAGCGCTTGGGCAACTCGTCGCGGGCGAACAGGCAGTGCGCCGAGGGATCGAACATGTCCATGTAGGTGGTTCCGTCGACCAGCACGTTGATGACCGCCACGCCGCCGGGGCGCACATGTGCCTGGAGGTTCCGCAACTGCGCGAAGGCCGTGGGGCAATCGAAGAACATCAGCAGCCCGATGCACACGACCGCGTCGAAATCCTCGTGCACGGCATGCGTGCGCAGATCGGCCTCGCTGGCCTGGATGGGGAGCGCTTCCGCCTGCGCGGCCTGGCGCAGGTGTTCGATGGCCGTGCGGCTTGCGTCCAGCGCCACGACGCTGCAGCCCTGGCGGGCGGCCGCGATGGCGAGATTGCCGAGGCCGCAGCCGTAGTCGAGCACGCGGCCGTGCAGGTAGGGGAGCGCCTGTTCCTCGAAGGGGTTGAGCTTCAGGTCGGACGCGAGCACCTGGCGCTGGAACTGCGCGTCGAAGAAGCGGATGCTGTCCGTGGCCGGGGTGACGGTGGGCTTCTCCGCTGCGGCAGGCATTTCGCTGCTCCCTAGCTTTCCATGGAAATCTCTTCGACTTGTCCGGCGTCATCGAAGCGAACGCTGATCACGTAGTCGGTGGCTTCACCCGGCAACGTGAAATCAAAGACATCCATGCCATCTTCCTCCTCGTCGCCCCAGTGGGAACGCAACACGAGAAGGTCGAGCACGCGAACCGGCTCCGGCGTGGCCGATCCAAGGTGCTCCTGCCAGTAGCCTGCTTCGATTTCCTCCAGGTGGTGGGAAACGAACAGGGTGGCGCCGAATTCGTCGGCGTCGGTCCCGAAGGCATTCCTGATGGCGCCAAGAGCGGCCTTCTCGCGCCTGGCGGCTTCATCTTGTCTTGTCGTCGGCATGAATGCGTCCTGTGGTTGTTCGAGATGGGAAGCGACGATGCGACAGAGGCGGCTGACGTCAAGCGGCGTCCCCCTTCCGGTCGAAGAATCCCGTCGACTCGAGGATCGTGTGATGCCTCTTGCGCGAGATCCCCTCGCGCTGCTCGATCGCCAGCGCATGGGTACTTGCCGCAGGAAAGTACAGGAAGGGCCGCTGATCTGCACCTCCCAGATGCACCTCCACCAACTGGCCGAGCACCTGTTCGTACCCGGGCAGCGCATTCGCGATGGTGCCCGGAAAGGGGGGTGCATTCTCCTCGGCTTCGTTGAAATTCCGCAGGTAGAAGTCGTGGTCCTTCGCGGAGACTCCAACCCAGACGCCCCACCCAAACTCCTCTTTCGTCTCCGGCATCGGAACGCGAAGCACTCCGCGCAGGAAGTACCGCTTTTCGTCGAGGGTGCAGAGGTCTGAATTGTTCCGGCTTCTCCGATAGCGATCGAGGTAGGAGAGGGCGTGCACCTCGTCCGGCAGGCGGAATCCGTAGTCCGTGGGCAGTCCCTCGTGCGACTCGCCACACGTTTCGCAGATGAATGATTCCTCGGTCATGGCAATGACGCTTTCGTTTCGATGACTTCCATGGTAGCCCGCATGTCCGCGTAGGCCGTCCTGATCAAGGCCCTGAGCGCCTGAGCGTCGGCGTCCTGGCCGGGCCGGAGCTTGACGTGCCGCATGAACTTGCCGGTTCCTTCCAGCAGCCCGGCGGGATCGGCGATCTCCGCTCCGCGGAAGAAGCCCACGTTCACGTGAGCCCGGAAGGCATTGACATAGCCGAAGGCCGCATCGCCCACGCACGCCGTCGGGTGCCCGTCGTGCAGCAACTCGCGAACGTCCGCGCCGCAGGCGCGCATCGTGTCGAACCAGCGCTGCGCGATGGCGCCGAGCTCGCCGTGCGCGCGCATCCAGGCATCGATGGCGGGATCGCGCAGCTGCGCCGAGGGAAAGCGCATGAGCCGGTTCAACCTGGCTCCCGCGTGAGGTGCCGTCGCGACGGGGAACGCGTCAGGGCTGGGCATCCTCATGTCCTTCGAGCTCGGGCGGATCGTACACGTGCATCGGGTACTTGAGACGCAGGGCGTCGATCACTTTCTGCACGTGCGGCCCCGGCGCTGCCGATTTGACCTGGTGCTGCATGGAGGTGAAGGTGTCGACGGCCACCTTCTCGCCGCCATCGAGGATCCAGATCCAGGAGTCCCCCTGGTGGCCGGAGTCCACGCGCGAGAAGTTCTGCGCCACCGCAGGTCGTCGTGGACGTCCGAATAGTGTCCGGGGTACTGCAGCTCGGCGAAGATCACTGGAGGTCCCTTTCCGGCGCGACGGGGTTCTGGTCGACCTTCCCCGCTCAAGCATCGCTGCTTGGAATGATGGCGACCAGGTCCGTGACCCCCATGTCCACGCCCGACTGGAACAACAGCGTCGAGGCCTGCCCGCGGTGGTGCGTCTGGTGGTTGAAGAAGTGCTGGACCAAGGCGCCGAAGTTCCGGCGCGACGCGACACCTGCCGTGCTGGTGTAGGAGAGATGGGAGGAAAGAAGCTCCGGCGTCAGTTCGCCAGCCCACTGGACGATGAGTTCGTCCAGCCGCTGCCGCAGGGCGCGCAGACTGGTGAGATCGGCAGCGAGGATCTCGCGAAGCGATGCGGGACGCGGAAACGCGGAGAGAGCATTCAGCGTCTGCGACGAAGCCGGTTGCTGCGCGAAGCGGCGCAGCCAGATGAGGTCCGCGACCACGATGTGGTTCAACGTGCCGAGGATGGAGCCGAAGAAGGCTCCCTTGTCGGCGGAAAGTTCCGCCCCGTCAAGCTTGCCGGCGGCCTCGTACATCCGGTCGTTCATCCAGCGGTTGTATTCCGCCATGAGGGCGGCGTTTTGCGGCGTCATCCTGCCCTACCTCGCCCTTTGATATTCAGCGATGACCTCGTCGGCCGAGGGATTGGCCTTGGCCCTGCCGTTGACGAAGACCGCGGGAACTTCACCGTTCAATACGGTCACTGCCCGCTTGACGTTGGCCTGCCGTGTGGAATCGGAGCCGTCGCTGGTCGCAGAGTACTGGGAACTCCGCAGAACTGGAATTCGCAGCCTTTCGAGCTCTCCCGCGAGACTCTCGGCGCGCTGCGCTTCCTCGGAGGAGCAATGGAGCGGCGCCAGGATGACGACGGTGTTCGGTGGTGCACCGTCAGGCATGGCGGCGGGGATGAAGCCGCCCGGACTCGACTCTTCCGCCGACATACCTGCCGTCGCAGCGGGAGCCGCCTGGCGCCCACCCCACCAGTGGATGATGAATCCTATGAGCCCGAGAAAGATCAGAAGCCGGACGAATCCCATGCTTGGTGCCCTTGGCGTAGTGAATGGAGAGGTGACCCGTTAGACCGCACCGCGCTCTGCCTCCTCGCGTTGCCCGCTGGAACGCGCCGCCGTTGCACGTCGTCGGGCATCACGATGGCCGAGCGACCGCCAGCCCCATCTCAAGAGCCAGGGAAACGCAACCAGCAGCACCGCGATGCCCAGCGATCCGAGGAAGAGTAGATGCCATTGCCAGGTCTCCACGCGATGATCCAAGTTCGTGGATCGATTGCTGCTGTTCCATTCAGCGGTCAACGACGTGGTGGGCGTGAAGGGAACGCCCAGACTGCGAAACGTGGCATAGACAATACCTGACTCATCGACGCGGACAGTCCTGGTCACGAAGTAGCCCCCGGTACAGGGCCTCCGAGACTGCTGCCACTCGAAGCAATTGGGTTCCATCTCGGACGGCACCGTCCGCGTAGTCCTGTACTGCGTTTCCGCCGCCAGCCCGAGTCGAGTCACTTCGGCAATCGCATCGCGAACCTCCCTCACCCGCAACTCCGCGTACAGCACCTTCTCTGAGTGCTCGAGCAGCGCGAACCCAAATCCGACTGTCGTGAAGATCGCCACAACACAGTAGAAAAGGAAGTTCGCAACGTACTTCACGGCAGGGAGGGGACTGGTTGTGCGGTCTACCGTCAAGGTGATCCGGCTTGGGTCCGGACCGTTCTGTCAGACGTCACCGAGCCTCCATCAATCACAGCCGAACTCCTTCGCGAAGATCTCGGGAGTGGAGCGCAAGGCATTCTTGACTCGCTCGGTGGTGAGCTGTGTGAGGTACCCCGGCTGACCGGCCGTGCAAATGAAGAGGTAGTAGGCTCCCTCGGTCGACCGATAGATTCGATGCGTCTGCAGAGGTGCATCACCAGAGTCTTCGTCTTGCTTCCGCACGAGTGTGGCACCCACGAGCTCCCGATGCAGCGACACGTGGGCGGCCCACGCCGACTCCACGCGTTCATGCTGCGTAGGACGGACTGGGGCCATATCGTGACGTCCAAGGTTGGAAATGACCGGCGGACAGGAGATGGGCGAAGCCGGCCGATGGTACGTCGTGTCGGCCGACCTGTCAGGCCTCAGGGGCACGGCATCCTCGTTGCTTCCGACTCCACCCGCGGCGCCACCGTTGGAGACGCAGGCGAACCGGCTTGCGTACTGGTCACGGTGACAAGGCGATCACCGTCAACGCGGTATTCGTACTCACGCGTGGTCCCAAGCAGGCTCGTCCTGTAGGTGCTGCCCGCCATGGTGGCCGAATAGACATTCGGTCGTACGACCCGATACTGGTAGGTGGTTGTCATCGTCCCAGTGGTCGTCCCGCATGTGGATTCGAATTGATCGTCCTTGAATTGGAGGGTGCAACGCCCGGAGGTGTCCTCGGTTCTCGAACCGTCCTGGGCGTACAAGACGATCTTGACCGCGCGCCAACAGCCAACGAGCGAGGGGTCTGGGGCAACCGCATAGCCGCTCGGCGCGGCAAGGGCCAGGCAGAGGAGGCAAGGGCGCGCGAAGGACTTCATGTGAGGTCTAACGTTCGGCAACGCGAGAGATGCGAGGCGCCATCCACGCCGAGCCCTCAGACCGCACCGTCGAACATCATCACGTCCACCAGTTCCCCCGGCGCAACGTTGCCCTGGTCGTGATGCAGCACGATCAATCCATTCGCCTGCACCATCGAACTGAGCACGCCGGATCCCTGGTTGCCGGTGGTGCGCACTTCCAGCGCACCGTCTTCGGTGCGGACGACCGTGCCGCGCTGGTACTCCGTGCGCCCGGGCTTCTTGCGCATCGCTTCTACGCTCTTCGCCTTCAGGTACACCGGCGCCGTCACGCGCGCGCCCATCATGCGCAGCAGCGCAGGGCGCACGAAGGCCAGGAAGGTCACCATCACCGCCACCGGATTCCCCGGCAGGCCGAACAGCACGGACTCGCCGATCTTGCCCACGGCCATGGGCCGCCCCGGCCGCATCGCGATCCTCCAGAACGCCACGTCGCCCAGCTTCTTCATCATGGCCTTGGTGAAGTCCGCTTCGCCGACGCTCACGCCACCGCTGGTGATGATGGCATCGGCGCGCGCGGCGGCGTCGCGGAACGCCTGTTCCAGCTTCGCGGGCTCGTCGCGCACCACGCCGAGATCGATCACCTCGCAGCCCAGGCGCGTCAGCAGGCCGTGTACCGTGTAGCGGTTGCTGTCGTACACCGCGCCTTCGCGCGGTGGCTCGCCGAGCGACAGGATCTCGTCGCCGGTGGAGAAGTAAGCCACACGCAGCCGCCGGCGCACCGGCACCTGCGCGATGCCCAGGCTGGCAATGAGCCCGCACGCCGCAGGGCCCAGCCGTTCGCCGGCGTGCAGGGCAGGGCGGCCTTCCATCAGGTCCTCGCCCTTGTGGCGGCGGTTGTCGCCGGGCTGCAGCAGGCCCGCGGGCACTTCGACGCGTCCGTCGGCCAGCGTCTTGGTGAATTCCTGCGGGACCACCGTATCGAGTCCGGCCGGCATGATGGCCCCGGTCATGATCTTCACGCACTGGCCGCTGCGCACCTCGCCCTGCCAGGCCTTGCCCGCGAGCGCGGTGCCCACCACTTCCAGCTGCAGCGCACCTCGCACGAGCTGCGCGCCGGCCAAGGCGAAGCCGTCCATGGCGGAGTTGTCGTGCGGCGGCACGCTGATCGGCGAGACCAGGTCTTCGGCGAGCACGCGGCCGAGCGCATCGAACACGCCCACGCTCTCCGTCTCGTCGACAGGCGCCACCAGGCGCGCCAGGAACTCGCCCACATCCTCGGCCGAGAGCGCCTGCGGGTCATAGCCCTGCAGCTGCGCGGCGATCTCCGCGATGGTGCTCATGGCGCCTGCTCGAGGCGGTGCAGCTCCTCGAGCGTATTGGCGTTGAAGAAAGCCGAGCGCTCGTCGCCTTCGCGATCGAAGGGTACGACCACGGTCTTGTGCTCGCCCGTCCAGGCGTCGATTTTGCGGCCGCCGCTCTGCGTAAACTTCACCAGGCTTTCCATCACGTCGCGCTTCATCAGCGAGAACACCGGCTGCGTGCGCACCTGGGAGCCTGCCCCGGACTCCGATCCGGGGTCTTCCTCGCGCGCCGCGGCCATCGCGATCTCGGCGCCTTCGCGCTCCAGCGCCTCGGCCAGGCGCGCCACCAGGTCCGGCGGGAAGAGCGGTGTGTCGCACGGCACCGTCACCAGGTACTCGGTCTCGCAGCGCTCCAGCCCGGTGAGGAAGCCGGCCAGCGGGCCGGCGTAGTCGGAGATCACGTCCGGCCACACCTCGGCGCCGAACGACTCATAGGCGGACAGGTTGCGGTTGGCGTTGACCATCACGGTCCCCACCTGCGGTCCGAGCCGCATCAGCGTGTGTAACGCGAGCGGCATGCCGCGGAAGTTCTGGAGGCCCTTGTCGACTCCGCCCATGCGTGAGCCGCGGCCGCCGGCGAGGATGAGGCCGGTGATGTCGTCCTTGTCGATCATCGGCGGATTATCCGCCGATGTAGCTCATCTCGACGCGGCGGCGGCCGGTGCTTGCATCAGCCGGAAGCGAACCACGCAATTCCGAGTAGCGGTCGCCCCGTCCCTGCCAGATGTGCCCGATGGCGGAGGCGAGCTCCTCGTCGCTGGCGTTCCCACGCAGCAGTTCGCGCAGGTCGTAGCCGTTGCTGGCGAACAGGCACAGGTACAGCTTGCCCTCGGTGGACAGGCGCGCGCGGTTGCAGTCGCCGCAGAAGGCCTGCGTCACGCTGCTGATGAAGCCGACTTCGCCCTCGCCGTCCGCATAGCCCCATCGTTCGGCGGTTTCGCCCGGCGCGGAGGGATCGAGCTGCACCAGCGGAAACTCCGAGGCGATGCGTTCGCGCACCTCGGAAGAGGGCATCACTTCGTCCATGCGCCAGCCGTTGGTGGCGCCGACATCCATGTATTCGATGAAGCGCAGAACGATGCCGCTGCCGCGGAAATGGCGCGCCATCGGCAGGATCTCGTGGTCGTTGGTGCCGCGCTTCACGACCATGTTCACCTTGACGGGGCCCAGGCCCGCCTCGCGCGCGGCGGCGATACCTTCCAGCACTTCGGCGACGGGGAAGTCCACGTCGTTCATGCGGCGGAAGACGGCGTCGTCCAGCCCGTCCAGGCTGACCGTCACGCGCTGCAGGCCGGCTTCCTTCAAGGCCTTGGCCTTGCGGGCCAGGAGCGAGCCGTTGGTGGTGAGCGTCAGCTCGGGCGGCGTGCCTTCCACCGTGCGCAGCTCGCGCAGCTGGGCGACGAGGATCTCGATGTTCTTGCGCAGCAACGGCTCGCCGCCGGTCAGGCGGATCTTGCGCACGCCATGGGCAAGGAACTGGCGCGCCAGGCGCGTGATCTCCTCGAAGCTCAGCAGCGAGGCATGCGGCAGGTAGCGGTAGTCCTTGTCGAACACCTCCTTGGGCATGCAGTAGCTGCAGCGGAAGTTGCAGCGGTCGGTGACGCTGATGCGCAGGTCGCGCAGCGGCCGGCCGAGCGTGTCGGCCAGCAGGCCCGTGGCAGCCACGGGCCGGTCGGGCACGGCCGCGCGCAGCGCCGTCAGGCGCTGGTCGACCAGCGGGATCACGCGTTCAGCCATGGCCGCATTGTCGGGCGGAACCCTTTCCCTGCCAATTGCGGGGGATCAAGCCAACCCGAACCAGCCTCAGACGCAGCGGGCGCCGTCCACCTCGATGCACACGCCGGAGATGAAGGCGGCTTCGTCGCTGGCCAGGTACAGCGCGGCGTTCGCCACGTCCAGGGCGGTGGAGAAGCGCCCCAGCGGGATGGTGGCGAGGAATTTCGCACGGCGGGCTTCGTCCACGGGGCCGCCGGCGAACTCGGCGGACAGGCCCGTATCCGGGTTGAAGACCGGGTTGATGCAGTTCACCCGGATGTTGTCGGGCCCGAACTCGGCCGCCAGCGACTTGCTGGTGGTGATCACCGCGCCCTTGGAGCCGTTGTACCAGGTGAGGCCCGGGCGCGGGCGCAGGCCGGCGGTGGAGGCGATGTTGATGAAGGCGCCGCCCTTGTTGGCGCGGAAGGCCGGCACCGCGTGGATGGTGGCGAGGTAGATGCTCTTCATGTTGATGGCATAGACCTTGTCGAAGTCTTCCTCGCTCACCTCCAGGGCCGGGCGGTTGCGGTGGGTCCAGCCGGCGTTGTTGACCATCACGTCGAGCTTGCCGTGGCGCTGCACGGCGGCTTCCACCAGCGCCTTGACGTCGGCGGACTTCGTGACGTCGGCGCGGAAGAAGCTGGCCTTGCCGCCCTTGGCGGCGATGGCCGCGGCCACCTTCTCGCCCTTGGCCGCATCGATGTCGTTGACGATGACCTGCGCGCCTTCCTCGGCCAGCCGATGGGCTATGCCTTCGCCGATGCCGCCGCCTGCGCCCGTGACGATGATCGACTTGTCCTTGACCCGCATGACTGCTCCTTCTGCTGCTGTTGGTTAAAGCGCACGCCTGCGTGAAAACTGGGCGGCGCCGGGGAGATTTACCCGCCGAGGCACGCAGGCTCTGGACCCCTGCGTGGCTCTGCATACAGTGCGCATTGTTGCTGATTTCCACCGCGGGATTTCTCGGGTTCCCGCGGCCACCCAGAGGCAGGAGTACCACATGCCCACCCTTGCATCGCACCTCACCCGACCGCTGCTGCTGGCCGCGCTGTTCGCCGCAGCGGCGGCCCACGCCCAGGATGCACAGGTCGCCAGTGCCGCCGCGTCCACCGCTGCTTCGCGCGAGGCGCCCTCGCGGCACCTCGCCCCCGGCTTCACCACCCGCGCGGCCGATTCGCGCCTGCTGGTGCTGCCCGCCGACATGGAGCTGTTCTCCATCAGCGCCGGCGGCGTGGTCGAGCCGCGCAACGACTGGACGGAGGCGGCGCAGAAGAACTTCGCCGCCGGGCTCGCTTCCCAGCGCGCCCGCCTGGGCACCCAGGTGACCGAGCTGAATGCGCTGCAGGCCGACGAATTCGCCGAAGTCACTGCCCTGCATCGCGCGGTCGCCGACGCCATCCAGCTGCACCACCGTGGCGGCTGGATGGAACTGCCCACCAAGAACCGCGCGCTCGACTGGTCGCTCGGCGACGCCGTGCGGCCGCTGAAGGAACGCACCGGCGCCGACTACGCGCTGTTCACCTGGGTGCGCGACAGCTACGCCAGCAGCGAACGCAAGCTGGCCATGGTGGCGCTGGCCGCCCTCGGCGCCATCAGCCTGGGCGGCGAGCAGACCGGCTACGCCTCGCTCGTGGACCTCAACACGGGCCGCATCGTATGGTTCAACCAGCTCTCGCGCATGTCGGGTGACCTGCGCGAGCCCGCTCCCGCCGTCGAGACGGTGGAGGCCCTGCTCAAGGGCTTTCCGGCCCTGAAGTGAGAACGCCATGAACAAGTCCCGCCCCGGATTCCGCCGGACGCTGCGCGCCGCGTCGGTGTTTGGCCTGTGCTTCGCCACGCTGGCGAGCCCGCTCGCGACGCCGATGGCGATCGCGCAGGACCTGTCGGCCATCAAGGTGCCGCCGCGCTTCAGCCGCCCGGCCTCCAACACCGACGAAGGCGGCCTGTGGGGCCTGATGGACCGCGAGGAGGTCCGCCTCAAGCGCAGCCCGCTCACCATCCAGGACCAGGCGCTCAAGGAATACCTCACCGAGCTGGTGTGCCGCCTGAGCGATGGCCACTGTCCCGACATCCGCGTGCACGCGGTGCGCACGCCGCACTTCAACGCCATGATGGCGCCCAACGGCATGATGCTGGTGTGGAGCGGCCTGCTGCTGCGCGTGGAGAACGAGGCGCAGCTCGTCGCCATCCTCGGCCACGAGCTCGGCCACTACCTGGAGCGCCATCAGGTGGAGCAGCTGCGCGCCGCGAAGAACCAAGCGGTGCTCTCCACGATGGTGGGCATGGTCGGCGGCGTGGGCGGCTTCCTCGGCCAGATGGGCCTCATGGCCAACATGTTCGCCTTCTCGCGCGAGCACGAGGCGCGCGCCGACCGCATGGGCATGCGCCTGATGCGCCACGCCGGCTACGACGGGCGCGAGGCCGCGGTCGTCTGGGACAACCTGCTCGCCGAGCTGCAGGTCACCGGGGGCAAGGAGGCCGGCAAGCGCGGCGACCTGTTCGAGACCCACCCGGCCACGGCCGGCCGGCGCGACGAATTGCTGCAGCTCGCGGGCGACGTGGGCGGCGAACTGGGCGCGGACCGCTTCCGCAAGGTGATCGCGCCGCTGCGCCTGGGCTGGCTGCAGGACGAAGTGAAGCGCGGCCAGTACGAGGAGAGCCTGGTCCTTTTCGAGCGCATGCTGAAGAAGGACCCGCAGGACGTGGAAGTGCTCTACGCGCGCGGCGAGGTGTACCGCCGGCGCGACGAGGCGGGCGACGTGGGCAAGGCGCTGGCCGACCTGGACCGTGCAAGCCGGCTGGCGAAGGCGCCCGCCGACACCTTCCGTGCGCTGGGCCTCGTGCACAAGCAGCGCAACGACCGCGCCGGCGCCGTGCAGGCCTTCGAGACGTATCTCGCGCAGGCACCGCAAGCGCCCGATGCGGGCATGGTGCGCAGCTATCTCGAGGAGCTGAAGTGATCAAGCGTCTTGCCGCGCTGCTGCCCGTGCTGCTGCTGGCCGCCTGCGCCAGCATGTCGAGCATGCAGGGCGAACAGGTCGTCAACGAGCGCCTGGCCGTGGACGTGCCGCGGGCCTGGAACAAGGTGACCGACCGGTTCGTGCAGGACCCTTACGAGACGTGGACGCAGGAAGGCCTGCCGCTGGACCACCTGCGCTTCTGGGGCGGCGTGCGTCCCGGGCAGCCGCTGATGATCAAGCCGGCGATGTTCTCGCGCCAGCCGGACGCGAAGGAGCCGCGCGTGCCCACCTTCCGGCAAGGCCTCACGCCCGAGAAGCTGGTGAACCTGTTCGAGGAGCTGTACGCCACCGCGGGTACCGTGACCATCACGAAGATGGATCCGGCCGTGTTCGCGGGTCAGAAGGGCGTGCGCTTCGAGTTCACGCTGGCGCGCCGCCGCGACGACCTGGGCATGCAGGGCGTGGGCTGGGTCGCGGTGCGGCCGGACCCGGTGTACGGCGAGGAGCTGTACGCCGCGACCTTCGTCGCGCCGAGGCTGTCGTTCTTCCCGCGGCTGCTGCCGATGGCGGAGGAGGTGGTGAAGACGGCGCGGGTGAAGGGATAGCTGCGTCGTCCCCGCGGAGGCGGGGACCCAGGGCGTTCATGAAGAAAGCGGCCATTCGGCCGCTTTCGCTTTCCTGGATTCCCGCCTCCGCGGGAATGACGGTCTCACCCGTGCTTGATCGCCACCGTCTTCAGCGTCGTGAACCCATACAAGGCCTCGAAGCCCTTCTCGCGCCCATAGCCCGAGGACTTCACCCCGCCGAAAGGCAGTTCCACGCCGCCGCCGGCGCCGTAGTTGTTGATGAAGACCTGGCCGCTCTTCACGCGGCGCGCCATGCGCAGCTGGCGGCCGCCGTCGCGCGTCCACACGCCGGCCACCAGGCCGAAGTGCGTGGCGTTGGCGAGTTCCACGGCATGGTCCTCGTCCCGGAAGCTCATGGCCGCCAGCACCGGGCCGAACACTTCCTCCTGCGCCAGCCGGTGCGCGATGGGCACGTCGCGCAGCAGGGTGGGGGCCTGGTAGAAGCCGGACTCCGGCGCCTCCTCGACGATCGTGCCCTGCGCCACCATGGAGATGCCGGCATGCTGCGCGTCGGAGAGGAAGTCCCACACGCGCTGCTGCTGGCTCTGGCGGATCAGGGGGCCGACGTCCAGGTCCATCTGCGCCGGGCCGACGCGCAGGCGCGTGAAAGCCTCGCCCAGGCGCTCCAGCAGCGGCTCGTAGAGGCTCTGTTCCACCAGCAGGCGCGAGCCGGCGGAGCAGGTCTGGCCGGCGTTCTGCACGATGGCATTGATCACCACGGGCAGCACCTGGTCGATGTCCGCATCGGCAAAGACGATCTGCGGGCTCTTGCCGCCCAACTCCAGCGTGACGGGGCAGTGCCGCTCGGCCGCCACCTGCTGGATCAGCGTGCCCACGCGCGGGCTGCCGGTGAAGCTGATGTGGTCGATGCCGGGATGGCGCGCGAGCGCGTCGCCCACTTCATGGCCGTAGCCCGTCACGATGTTGATGGCGCCGGCGGGGAAGCCGACTTCGGCGGCCAGCTGCGCCACGCGGATCAGCGACAGGCACGCATCCTCGGAAGGCTTCACCACCGACACGTTGCCGGCGGCCAGCGCGCCGCCGACGCTGCGCCCGAAGATCTGCATCGGGTAGTTCCAGGGAATCACGTGGCCGGTCACGCCGTGCGGCTCGCGCCAGGTGAGCACCGTGTAGCCGTCCTGGTAGGGCAACGTCTCGCCGTGCAGCTTGTCGCAGGCGCCGGCGTAGAACTCGAAGTAGCGGGCGAGGGCCACGGCGTCGGCCTTCGCCTGCTTGGTGGGCTTGCCGCAATCGCGCTGCTCGATGGCGGCGAGTTCGTCCGCGTGCTCGGAGACTTTCATCGACAGGCGCATCAGCAGCCGGCCGCGCTCGGCGGCGCTCAGGCGGCTCCAGGGGCCTTCGAAGCACTTGCGAGCGGCCTGCACCGCGGCGTCGATGTCCTCCGCGGTGCCGCGCTGGATGGTGTCGTAGGGCTGGCCGTCGGACGGATCGATGACGGGCAGCGTGCGCTCGGAGGTCGAGCGCACCGGGGCGTTGGCGATGAAATGGTGCTGCATGGCGCGATTTTGCGCCAAGTGCCCCGTCATTCCCGCGAAGGCGGGAATCTCCCGTCATTCCCGCGAAGGCGGGAATCCAGGGCTTCCCGAGAAGCGGCGCGTTGCGCTGCGCCGAACGCCCTGGGTTCCCGCCTACGCGGGAACGACGGATTGCCCCACCGGAACGAACTTGTCGCCGTGCGTTTCCAGCCAGCGCACCGACGCGCTCGAATCCTGCTGCATCGGATGGAAGTCGCGCCGGAAGTATTCCTTCCAGGGCTTGTACGTGAGCGTGACCAGCCCGCGCTTGCCGAACAAATAGCTGGCGCCGCTCCTCCAGGTGCTCCACTTCCACAGCGTGCCGTCGCGCCGCAGGTTGCTCACGGTCTGGCGCAGGGCGTCGGTGAGGAAGAACATCGTGACGCGCCGCATCCAGCGCACGCGCCATTCGTGGCTGCCGCCCAGGGCTTGGTACAGGTCGAAGGCGGTGCACTTGTGCTCCGACTCCTCGGCGCTATGCCACAGCCACAGCGTCTTCAGGCGCTCGTCCTGGTCGCCCAGGAGATCGGCGTTGTGCAGCATGAAGTCCGCGAAGATCGCGGTGAAGTGCTCGTTGGCCGCGGTGATGCCCAGCCAGTGGCGCACGTCCTGGCCTTGCAGCAGCTGCAGGCGCTCGCGGGCGCGCGCTTCCCAGGAGTTCACCAGCCCCTGTTTCTCCAGGTGTGCGTTGTAGAGGGCGTGCAGCCGCCGGTGCGTCGCTTCCTGGCCGACGAAGCCCTGCACCTCGGCGCGGAACCGCTCCTGCTTTTCCGGCGGCAATTCCTTGAAGCCGTTGCGCACCGAATCGATGAAGAACTGCTCGCCGAACGGGAAGCTCATCGACAGCGCGTTGAACAGCGCGGTGCGGAAAGCGTCGCCCGCGCACCAGTGCCGGGCGATCGGCTGCTCCATGTCGACGAGGAGGCGGCGGACGACGAGATCGGTCATAAGATAGGGCCGTGGCTCAACGGCGGTACGAAGTCGTACCATCGTGACGCCAGGAGTTGGTACTGTCAAGTACCTGGGGCCCGCATGAACTCGGATTTCGCCACGCTCGAGCCGGATACCAGTGCCCACCAGCATCGCAGCCGGTTGCTGGAAGGCATGGCCGTGGCCATGGCGCAGAAGGGCTACGGCGACACCACCATCGCCGACGTCGTGCGCGAGGCGAGCGTGTCGCGCCGCACTTTCTACGAGCATTTCCCGACCAAGGCCGATTGCCTGGTGGCGCTCTACGAGGCGGCAAGCCACAACGCGCTGAAGGTGCTGCGGCAGGAGATCGATCCCGCGCGCAACTGGGAGGAGCAGCTCGAACACGCGCTGCACGCCTACCTGGGCGCCATGGCCTCCAATCCGGCGCTGATGCGCACCCTGTTCATCGAGATCCTGCACCTGGGCCCGGAGGGCCTGGCCGCGCGCAGGCGCGTGAACCAGGAGATCGCCGACTACATGGTGGCGGTGGTGCGCGACGTGACGCCGGATCTCGCCATGGCGGTGGTGGGCGGCATCCACGAACTGGTGTTGCAGGCGATCGAGGACGGCAAGGTGGATGAATTGCCGCGGCTCACGAGCACGGCGACGGCGTTGGTGAAGGCGGTGGCGCACCGGGGGTAGCGAGGGCCGATCACCGGGGTTCGGCTTCGCGCTCACCGCCGGCCTACGGGATCGTCATCCCCGCGCAGGCGGGGATCCAGGGCTTCCAAAAGGAAAAGCGGCCCGAAGGCCGCTTCGCTGGATGCCCTGGGTTCCCGCCTGCGCGGGAACGACGGACTAGCTGTGGAACTTCACCACCAGCGGCACGATCAGCAGCGCCACGATGTTGATGATCTTGATCAGCGGGTTCACCGCCGGGCCGGCCGTGTCCTTGTAGGGGTCGCCCACGGTGTCGCCGGTCACGGCGGCCTTGTGCGCCTCCGAGCCCTTGCCGCCGTGGTGGCCGTCTTCGATGTACTTCTTGGCGTTGTCCCAGGCGCCGCCGCCCGTGCACATGGAGATGGCGACGAACAGGCCCGTCACGATCGTGCCCATCAGCAGGCCGCCGAGGGCCTTGGGGCCGAGGATCAGGCCCACCAGGATGGGCACCACCACCGGCAGCAGCGACGGGATCATCATTTCCTTGATCGCCGCCTTGGTCAGCATGTCGACCGCCACGCCGTATTCCGGCTTGGCCGTGCCTTCCATGATCCCGCGGATCTCGCGGAACTGGCGGCGCACTTCCACCACCACGGCGCCCGCTGCGCGGCCCACGGCCTCCATCGCCATCGCGCCGAACAGGTAGGGGATCAGGCCGCCGATGAAGAGGCCGATGATCACCAGCGGGTCCGACAGGTCGAAGCTGATCTGGCGGCCGTAGCTTTCCAGCTTGTGCGTGTAGTCGGCGAACAGCACCAGCGCGGCCAGGCCGGCGGAACCGATCGCATAGCCCTTGGTCACGGCCTTGGTCGTGTTGCCCACGGCGTCCAGCGGGTCGGTGATGTCGCGCACCGAGGCGGGCATCTCCGCCATTTCGGCGATGCCGCCGGCGTTGTCGGTGATGGGGCCGTAGGCGTCCAGCGCGACCACGATGCCCGCCATCGACAGCATGGCCGTCGCGGCGATGGCGATGCCGTACAGGCCGGCCAGCCAGTAGGAGGCGAAGATGGCCGCGCAGACGAACAGCACCGGCCAGGCGGTGGAGCGCATCGACACGCCGAGGCCGGCGATGATGTTGGTGCCGTGGCCGGTGGTGGAGGCTTGCGCCACGTGCTTCACCGGGGCGTACTGCGTGCCGGTGTAGTACTCGGTGACCCAGACCAGCACGCCGGTGAGCACCAGGCCCACGATGCACGAGCCGAACAGGCGCGCGCGGCTGCCCTCGGCGGTGATCGCGTTGTCGGGGATCAGCCACCAGGTGACGGCCGCGAAGGCGATCAGCGACAGCACGCCGGCCACGATGAGGCCCTTGTAGAGCGCCGGCATCACGTTCTTCATGCCCGGCGAGGCCTTGACGAAGAAGCAGCCGATGATGGAGGCGATGATCGAGACGCCGCCCAGCGCCAGCGGGTAGAGCACCGCGTTGACGGGCGCCGCGGTCACCAGCAGGGCGCCCAGCACCATGGTGGCGATCAGCGTCACGGCGTAGGTTTCGAACAGGTCGGCGGCCATGCCGGCGCAGTCACCGACGTTGTCGCCCACGTTGTCGGCGATCACGGCCGGGTTGCGCGGGTCATCCTCGGGGATGCCGGCTTCGACCTTGCCCACCAGGTCGGCGCCGACGTCGGCGCCCTTGGTGAAGATGCCGCCGCCCAGGCGCGCGAAGATGGAGATCAGCGAGGAGCCGAAGGCGAAGCCGATCAGCGGGTTGAGCAGGGCGGCCAGGTTGCGGTCGGGCGTGAGGTTGCCGTTGCCCACCAGGAACCAGTAGAAGGCCGTCACGCCCAGCAGGCCCAGGCCCACCACCAGCATGCCGGTGATGGCGCCGCCGCGGAAGGCGACGTCCAGCGCGGGGCCGATGCCGTGCGTGGCCGCCTGCGCGGTGCGCACGTTGGCGCGCACCGAGACGTTCATGCCGATGAAGCCGCAGGCTCCCGACAGGATGGCGCCGATGATGAAGCCCACGGCCGTGCGGCCGTCGAGGAAGATCGCGATGAGGATCGCCAGGACCACGCCGACGATGGCGATGGTGCGGTACTGCCGCGCCAGGTAGGCGGCGGCGCCGGCCTGGATGGCCGCCGCGATCTCCTGCATGCGGGGATTGCCGGGATCCTTCGAAAGGATCCAGCTTCGGGCCCAGAAACCGTAGGCCACGGCCGCGAGGCCGCAGACGAGCGCCAGGATCAGCGCCGAGTTGCCAGTCATCTAAGTTTCTCCTGTCGTTTCGCTTGTGAGTCTTTGCGAGGGCGCCAACGCCGCGGTGCCCCCGCTGCGTTGCTTCCTCGTGACTCCCGTCGAAGGAGACGATTGGCCAACGGGCGGAATATACAGGCGATGTCTTTACACAGATATGACCGCCGGTGGAAAGCGTGGCGGCACCAACTAAAATCAGGGTTTCCCCCGATCGGCCGTTTCCCTACCTGTACAACCCAACATGTCCCTCGACGCAGTCACCCCCGGCAAGAACGTTCCCGACGCCTTCAACGTGATCATCGAGATCCCGATGAATGCGGATCCCGTGAAGTACGAGGTCGACAAGGAAACCGGCGCCATCTTCGTGGACCGTTTCATGTCCACCTCGATGCACTACCCGACCAACTACGGCTACGTGCCCAAGACCATCAGCGGCGACGGCGACCCGGTGGACGTGCTGGTGATCACTCCCGTGCCCCTGATCCCCGGCGTGGTGGTGCCCTGCCGCCCGATCGGCATCCTGAAGATGGAGGACGAGGCCGGCGACGACGCCAAGGTGCTGGCGGTGCCCACCGACAAGATCCTGGCCATCTACACGCAGTGGCAGAAGCCGGAAGACCTGAACCCGCTGCGCCTGAAGACCATCGCGCACTTCTTCGAGCACTACAAGGACCTCGAGCCCGGCAAGTGGGTGAAGGTGCTGGGCTGGGAAGGCCCGGAGTCGGCGAAGAAGGAAGTGCTGGACGGGATCGAGGCGTACAAGAAGGCGCACCCGCAGGGCTAGTCCGTCGTTCCCGCCCGCGCGGGAATGACGCCATGGCTGTCATCCCGGGCTTGACCCGGGATCCATGGATTGCGGAGCCTGCCCCGGACTTGATCCGGGGTCAAGCCCGCAATGACAAGGCGGGGGGTCATCCCCCGCCGCGGCGGAACGGCGAGCGCTCCTCCAGGTGCTCCATGTAGCCCTCGATTCCCCGCCCCTCCCGCTCCAGGAACTTCTCCACCGCATCCGCGAACGCCGGATGCGCCAGCCAGTGCGCGCTGGTGGTCTTCACCGGCATCAGGGCGCGGGCCATCTTGTGCTCGCCCTGCGCGCCGCCTTCGAAGCGATCGAAGCCGTTGGCGATGCACCATTCCAGCGGCTGGTAGTAGCAGGCCTCGAAGTGCAGGCAGTCCACGCGTTCCAGCGCGCCCCAGTAACGCCCGTAGGCCACCTTGCCGCCCAGGCCGATCAGGCTGCAGGCGATCGGCTTGCCACGACGTTCGGCGACGAACAGCAGCCAGTTCTCCGGCATGTCCGAGGCCATGCGGTCGAAGAAATCGCGGGTGAGGTAGGGCGGGTTGCCGTGCTCCAGGTAGGTGCGCTCGTAGCAGCGGTAGAAGAAGTCCCAGTCCTCCGCACGGATCTCCGCCCCGCGCGCATGGCGGAACACGACGCCGGCTTCCGCGACCTTGCGCCGCTCCTGCCGGATCTTCTTGCGTTTCTCCTGCGCGAGGCTCGCGAGGAAGGCGTCGAAGTCCGCGTAATGGGCGTTCGTCCAGTGGAACTGCACGGTGTGCCGCAGCATCAGCCCGGCCTCGGCGCAGGCTTGCACGTCGTCGTCGTCGCCGAAGAGCAGGTGCCAGGAAGAAGTCTTCTTCTTGCGGCACCAGGCCAGCACCGACTGCACCAGCGCCGCGCGCGACTTCGCGTCGCGTGCAAGCAGGCGCGGCCCCGGCACCGGCGTGAAGGGTACCGCCGTCAGCGCCTTGGGGTAGTAGCGCAGCCCGTGCTGCTCATACGCATTCGCCCAGGCCCAGTCGAAGACGTACTCGCCGTACGAATGGCTCTTGAGGTACAGCGGGCAGGCGGCGTGCAGTTCGTCGCCCTGCCACAAGGTGATGAACTGCGGCAGCCAGCCGCTGTCCGGCGTGGCGCTGCCGCTTGCGTGCAGCGCCGCGAGGTAGGCGTGGCGCATGAACGGCGAGCCGCCGCACAGGGCCAGCAGGCCGTCCCACGCGGATGCGTCCGCCTCCGACGGCGCGTGCAGCACCCGGGTGACATAATCGTTCGAGATGTCCGGCACGGCTGAAATGACACTCACAATCTGTACGGCCCAGCTCAACGTCACCGTCGGTGACACCGAGGGCAACGCGAAGAAGATCATCGCCGCCGCGCGCACCGCCTATGAGCAGGGCGCGCGCCTGGTGGTCACCCCCGAGCTTTCGATCTGCGGCTATCCCGCCGAAGACCTGTTGCTGCGGCCCGCCTTCATCGCTGCCTGCGATGATGCCGTGAAAACGGTGGCCCGCGAGCTGGCGGGGTTGAAGGGCCTGCACGTGGTGGTGGGCCACCCGCATGGCGGCGCCATCCGCGGCCGCTCGGTCGAAGTCCAGCAGCGCTACAACGCGGCCAGCGTGCTGTGCGAGGGCCGCGTGCTGGAAACCTATGCCAAGCGCGAGCTGCCGAACTACCAGGTGTTCGACGAATACCGCTACTTCACGCGCGGGCAGGGCACCGCCGTGTTCCAGGTGGAAGGCATCAACGTCGGCCTGCTGATCTGCGAGGACGCCTGGTTCGCGGAACCGGCCCGCCTCGCGCGCGCCTCCGGCGCGCAGCTGCTCGTGGTGCCCAACGCCTCGCCGTTCCACGCCGGCAAGAGCGGCGAGCGGCTCGCACGCATGATGGATCGCGCGCAGGACGTCGAACTGCCGCTCGTGTATTCGCACCTCGTGGGCGGCCAGGACGAAGTGGTGTTCGACGGTGCCTCCTTCGCGGTGAATGCGGACGGCAGCCTCGCGGCGCTCGCGCCTGCCTTCGAGGAGAACCTGTTCTACGTGCAGGCACAGGCCACGGGCGAGACCGTCACGCTCTCCGGGCCCAAGGCGAACCAGCCCGATGGCGAGGCGGAACTGTGGCACGCCCTGGTGATGGGCGTGCGCGACTACATCGGCAAGAACGGCTTCCCCGGCGTGCTGCTCGGGCTCTCCGGCGGCATCGATTCCGCGCTGGTGCTCGCCATCGCGGTCGATGCGCTCGGCGCCGACAAGGTGCGCGCCGTGATGATGCCCTCGCCGTACACGGCGGACATCTCCTGGATCGATGCGGCGGAGATGGCGCGGCGCCTGAAGGTGCGCTACGACGAGATCTCCATCAAGCCGATGTTCGAGGCCTTCCTGCAGTCGCTCTCGAAGGAGTTCGCTGGCCTGCCGGAGGACACGACCGAGGAGAACATCCAGGCGCGCATCCGCGGCGTGCTGCTCATGGCGCTGTCCAACAAGTTCGGCAGCATCGTGCTGACCACGGGCAACAAGAGCGAGATGGCCACCGGCTACGCCACGCTGTACGGCGACATGGCGGGCGGCTTCGCGGTGATCAAGGACGTGCTCAAGACCGTGGTGTTCAAGCTGGCCCGCTGGCGCAACGCCAACGATCCCTACGGCACCGGCGAGAACCCGATCCCGGAGCGCATCATCACGCGGCCGCCCAGCGCGGAACTGCGCGCCGACCAGGTCGACCAGGACAGCCTGCCGCCCTACGAGATCCTCGACGGCATCCTCTCGCGCTACATGGAGAACGACCATGGCATCGAGGACATCGTGGCCGAGGGGTTCGACCGTGCGGTGGTGGAGCGCGTCGCCCGCCTGATCCGCATCAGCGAATACAAGCGCCGCCAGGCGCCGGTGGGGATCCGCGTCACGCACCGGAGCTTCGGCAAGGATTGGCGGTATCCTATTACCGGTAAGTTCAAAGCCTAGGACGCGAGAGAGCCCATGAAACAGATCACCGCCATCGTCAAGCCCTTCAAGCTGGAAGAGGTCCGCGAGGGGCTGGCCGAATGCGGGGTGACGGGCCTGACCGTCACGGAGGTCAAGGGCTTCGGCCGCCAGAAGGGCCACACCGAGCTCTATCGCGGCGCCGAGTACGTGGTGGACTTCCTGCCCAAGGTGAAGGTGGAAGTGGTGGTCAAGGACGACGACGTGGACCGCTGCATCGACGCCATCATCAAGGCCGCGCGCACGGGCAAGATCGGCGACGGCAAGATCTTCGTCACCGCCGTGGAGCGCGTGGTGCGTATCCGCACGGGCGAGCTGGACGAATCGGCGGTCTGAGTCCGTCGTCCCCGCGGAGGCGGGGACCCAGGGCCTCCAGGAAGGCGGACGCCCTGGATTCCCGCCTTCGCGGGAAGGACGGGTTCTTCAGATCTGCGAGGTGTCCATCCGGGTGGTGAAGGCCGCGGACTGAACGAGCTGCTGCAACAGGGTGGCGGCGTCGCTGTCCACCGTCAGCATGTCCATCTGCCAGTCGTTCATGAAGCCGTTGCGCACGCTCTGGCGAAGGAACGTGAGCAGCGGCGCGTAGTAGCCGTCGAGGTCCAGCAGGCCCACCGGCTTTTCGTGGAAGGACAGCACCCGCCACGTCCACGCCTCGAAGAACTCCTCGAAGGTGCCGATGCCTCCGGGCAGCGCCAGGAAAGCGTCCGCGCGCTCGGCCATCAGGCTCTTGCGTTGGTGCATGTTGTCCACGATGTGCAGCTCGGTGCAGTCGCGCTTGGCCCATTCGCGTTCCACCATCGAACGCGGGATCACGCCGACCACGCGCCCCCCGGCGGCGAGCGTGGCGTCGGCGAGCACGCCCATGAGGCCGTTGTTGCCGCCGCCGTAGACCAGCTGGCCGCCGTGCTCGCCGATCCAGCGGCCGACCTGCACGGCGGCCTCGCCGAAGCGCGGCTCGGCGCCCGGACGGGAGCCGCAATACACACAGAGAGAGAAGGCAGGCGTCATCCGAAGAAGTATTGGTTGAGCGCAGCGAGCCAGATGCCGCCCGCGATGAGGAGGGAGAGGAAGACCGCGGCACTGCCCATGTCCTTGGCGCGCTTGGACAGGTCGTGCCATTCGGGGCCGATGCGGTCGATGGCGGCCTCCACGGCCGTATTCAGCAGTTCGACGATCATGACCAGCAGCACCGAGCCGGCCAGCAGCGCCACCTCCACCCAGCTGCGCCCGAGGAAGAACGCGAGCGGCAGCAGCACGAAGGACAGGCACGCCTCGAGCCGGAAGGCGGCCTCGCTCCAGCCGGCGCGCAGGCCCGAGAGCGAGTAGCCGGTGGCGTGCCAGACCCGGCTGAATCCGGTGCGCGCCTTCTGCGCGTTCACCGGCTCGCGCAGTGCTTCCTGGGGAGTCGACATCCCGTCATTGTGGCGCAGCGCGATGACCGTCCCGCGGCGCATCCACCAGGCGCGTGCCCGCCCATGCGTCGTGCCAGAACTGGCGCTGCGGGTGCAGGCGGCTCAGGAGCGCCCAGAAGGCTATCCAACCCGCGAAGATCACGCCCAGCTCGGGCAGGGTGAAGTGGCGCGAGGCCAACGCCGCGAGCGGCGGGACCACCCAGATCGCGCAAAAGGCGTAACGCAGCAGCGCCCGGCCGCGGCCGATGGGGCGTCCCGCGCGGTCGACGACGGCGATGCGCCAGGTCTTCATGGGCAGCGTCTGGCGGCCCCTTGACCAGAAGAAGGCGAAGTAGGCGCCGAAGACCGCGACCAGCAACACCTGCAGCAGCCACTGCCGCGGGTCGAGGCCGTGGCGCATCTGCACCGTGACCGAGAACAGCAGTGTCGCGACCAGGGCGATGGCGAAGAGCAGCAGGGCCTCGTAGAGCCAGCAGGCCATGCGCCGCCGCAGGCCGGGCGCGAGCAGGGAAGCGGGCTCCGTCAAGGGTTTTGCGGGTACTGCGGCAGCAGGGTGTTGGGGTCCACCGGCCGGCCGGCGCCGACCTTGGCGGCTTCGCCCTTCTTCGCCCTGGGCACCTTGGCGAGCTTCTGCTGGGGCACCGGCTTCAGCGCGGGGGCGGTCGGCGGCGGCGGCGGCTTGGCCGCGGCGGCGCCTGCGGCGAGCTTGCGCTTTTCTTCGGCCGGGAGTGCCTGGTAGGCCTCCCACTGGGCCTTGCGGTCGGTGCGCGGGACGGTCTTGCTCTCGGCGAAGTTCAGGCGGGCCGTCGTGCGCTGCTGCGGCGACAGCGCCGCCCATTCGGCCATGCGGCTGTGCATCAGCGCCTGGTCCGCCGGGGGCTGGGTGGCGTAGTTCGCGGACAGGGCGATCCACTTGCGCTTGTGCGCCGCGCTGAGCGTGCTCCAGGTGCCGGCCAGCGGCGCCAGCGAGAGCTGCTGCTGTGCATTGAGCTCGGCCCAGGCAGGCAGCGCCTCGGCGCGCGGCGCCGGCGCGCTGCGCACGACGGGCCGCGATGGCGAGGCCGGGCGCTCCGAGGGAGAAGGGGGCACGCCCTGCGCAAGTGCGGAGGCAGCGAGCAGGCCGCCGAGGCAGGCCACGGCCAGGAAACTGCGGCTGGGGGTCATCGGCCGCCGTTCAAGGGCTGGGTTTGCTGCTTCAGGAACTGGACGAAGCCGGGGTCGGCATAGGCCGAGGGCGGCAGGTCGTCGAGGAGCAGGGCTGCGTCGACCTCCGCGAGCTCGGAGGCGCGGCGTTCGGACTGCAGGTCATGGATGAGCACGATGCCGGCCACCAGCACCAGCAGGGGCAGCACCGACGCGATGCGGGTGAACAGGGAGGGGCCCTCGCCAAAGCCGAGCGCGGCCGTTCCGCCGCCATTTGCGACCATCGCGGGGGCAACGGCGGGCTTCTTGCGGGCTTGCAGCGCGCGCACGCGGGCGGCGCGCAGGCGTTCGCCGGCCTCGTACGGCATGTCGTCCGCGCTGGCGGAGAGGCGCGCGGCCACCGCACGGCCGAAGCGATCGGCCTGTTGCTGGGCGCGCGTGGGGTCCGTGGTGGTCATAGTTGAATTCCCTTTGCCTTCAGTGCCTTGCTGAGGGCGGCGACTGCCCGGGAGCAGTGTGTCTTGACACTGCCTTCGGAGCAGCCCATGGCCGCTGCCGTTTCGGCCACGTCCATGTCCTCCCAGTAACGCATGAGAAATGCTTCCCGTTGACGGGCGGGCAGTTCCATGATCTCGGCCTCGATCTCACGCAAGACCTGGGCCCGCCGCGTGGCGTCCTCGGCGCTTTCCACCTGCTGGGACTGGCTGGACGAGTCGAGATTCTCCAGCAGGTCGAAATCCCCGTCCTCGCCGGCGGACTCAAAGTCGCTCAGGTTCGAGAAGAGGGCGTTGCGCGTCTTCTGGCGGCGGAAGAAGTCGAGCGTGGAGTTCGACAGGATCCGCTGGAACAGCATGGGCAGCTCGCCGGGCGGCTTGTCGCCGTAGTGCTCCGCCAGCTTCATCATGCTGTCCTGCACGATGTCCAGGGCCGCCTCCGCGTCGCGCACGTGGTAGACGGTGCGCTTGAACGCCCGTTTCTCCACGCTCTGCAGGAAGTCGGAGAGTTCGCGTTCGGTGGCCAAGGAGTCCCGGGAAGCTGGTGTTCTGTGTGGCCCGCGGGCGCATCGCGACGCGGGCAGCCGGAAATTATGGCATCGCTGCCGCAGGGGGCTGGGCACTGTCCTGTTGCAGTGCGATAATGCCGCCTGCTAGTCAAAAGGCAAACGAGCCCGGATCCGGCGCAGCGATTGGCGCGCCCATGGCCCGGTGTTCTAAGTCCCGACGTCGCCTCACGAGGGTGGGCGAAGGGGCACCCCAAGGTTCGAGTTCGAAACCCGAAAGGTTGATCATGGAAATCTCCCGCACGGAGCTCAGCTCCGCGGCCGCAGCCACTGCCGGCCACACCCAGGACCTCCGCGGCGCCGAAATCCTCGTCAAGGCCCTCCAGGCCGAAGGCGTGAAGTACGTCTGGGGCTACCCGGGCGGCGCGGTGCTGCACATCTACGACGCGTTCTACAAGCAGGACACCATCCAGCACGTGCTGGTGCGCCACGAGCAGGCGGCGGTGCACGCGGCCGACGGCTATGCGCGCGCCACCGGCGATGTCGGCGTGGCCCTGGTGACCTCCGGCCCCGGCGTGACGAACGCCGTCACCGGCATTGCCACCGCGTACATGGATTCGATCCCGATGGTGATCGTCACCGGGCAGGTGCCCACGGCCGCGATCGGCCTGGACGCCTTCCAGGAGTGCGACACGGTCGGCATCACGCGCCCCATCGTCAAGCACAACTTCCTGGTGAAGGACGTGCGCGACCTGGCCGACGTGATGAAGAAGGCCTTCCACATCGCCCGCAGCGGCCGCCCGGGCCCCGTGGTGGTGGACATCCCCAAGGACGTCTCCTTCAACAAGACCGCCTGGACCGGCTACCCGGACAAGGTGGAGATGCGCTCGTACAACCCGGTGCGCAAGGGCCACAGCGGGCAGATCCGCAAGGCGCTGCAGCTGCTGCTGGCCGCCAAGCGTCCGTACATCTACTCGGGCGGCGGCGTGGTCCTCGGCAACGCCACCGAGGAACTGCGCACGCTGGCCAACCTGCTCGGCTACCCCTGCACGAATACGCTGATGGGACTGGGCGCCATCTCCGGCACCGACCCGAAGTTCCTGGGCATGCTGGGCATGCACGGCACCTTCGAGGCCAACAACGCGATGCAGAACTGCGACGTGCTGCTGGCCGTGGGCGCGCGCTTCGACGACCGCGTGATCGGCAACCCCAAGCACTTCGGCTCGAGCGACCGCAAGATCATCCACATCGACGTGGACCCGTCCAGCATCTCCAAGCGCGTGAAGGTCGACATCCCGATCGTGGGCGACGTGAAGGACGTGCTGGCGGAGCTGATCGCGCAACTGAAGGAATCCGGGCAGAAGCCCGATGCCGGCGCGCTGGGCGGCTGGTGGGACACCATCGAGGGCTGGCGAAGGAAGGACTGCCTGCGCTACGACCGCAACAACCGCGACGTGATCAAGCCGCAGCACGTGATCGAGACGCTGTGGAACATGACGAAGGACGTCGACACCTACATCACGTCCGACGTCGGCCAGCACCAGATGTGGGCCGCGCAGTTCTACAAGTTCCAGGAGCCGCGGCGCTGGATCAATTCCGGCGGCCTGGGCACCATGGGCGTGGGCATCCCCTATGCCATGGGCATCAAGATGGCCAAGCCCGATTCCGAGGTCTACTGCATCACGGGCGAGGGCTCGGTGCAGATGTGCATCCAGGAACTCTCGACCTGCCTGCAGTACAACACGCCGATCATGGTGGTCTCGCTGAACAACCGCTACCTGGGCATGGTGCGCCAGTGGCAGCAGCTCGATTACGAGGGCCGCTACAGCCACAGCTACATGGACGCGCTGCCCAACTTCGTGAAGCTCGCCGAGGCCTATGGCCACGTCGGCATGCTGATCGAGCGCCCGGCGGACGTCGAGCCGGCGCTGCGCGAGGCGCGCAAGCTGAAGGACCGCACGGTATTCATGGACTTCCGCACCGACCCGACGGAAAACGTCTGGCCGATGGTGAAGGCCGGGCAGGGCATCACGGAGATGCTGCTCGGTTCGGAGGACCTCTAACGCAAGCCCGTCATTCCCGCGCAGGCGGGAACCCAGAGCATTGAAACTGCGCGCGAGCGCGCAGCGTTGGGCGCCCTGGGTCCCCGCCTCCGCGGGGACGACGACCCAGAGACGAATCTATTGCCCGCCAAGCCTGCCGCTTACCGGCTGCAGGGGAGGGCGGCGAAAAGAGGAATCGCACATGAAGCACATCATTGCCGTGCTGCTCGAGAACGAGCCCGGCGCACTTTCCCGCGTGGTGGGCCTGTTCTCGGCCCGCGGCTACAACATCGAGTCGCTCACCGTGGCGCCGACGGAAGACCCGTCGCTGTCGCGCATGACGATCCAGACCGCGGGTTCGGAGGACGTGATCGAGCAGATCACCAAGCACCTGAACCGGCTGATCGAGGTGGTCAAGGTCGTCGACCTCACCGAAGGCAGCTACACCGAGCGCGAGCTCATGATGGTGAAGGTGCGCGCCGTCGGCAAGGAACGCGAGGAGATGAAGCGCATGGCCGACATCTTCCGCGGCCGCGTGATCGACGTCACCGACAAGAGCTACACCATCGAACTCACGGGCGACCAGGCCAAGAACGACGCGTTCCTGCAGGCCATCGACCGCGGCGCCATCCTCGAAACGGTGCGCACCGGCGCCAGCGGCATCGGCCGCGGCGAGCGGATCTTGCGCGTCTGAACACCCACCCCCTGAAACGTTTTCATCCCGGAGAGAAGCAATGAAGGTTTTTTACGACAAGGACTGTGACCTGAGCCTGATCAAGGGCAAGACGGTCGCCATCATCGGCTACGGCTCGCAAGGCCACGCGCACGCGCAGAACCTGAACGACAGCGGCGTCAAGGTCATCGTCGGCCTGCGCAAGGGCGGCGCAAGCTGGCCGAAGGTGGAGAAGGCCGGCCTGAAGGTCGCCGAAGTGGGCGACGCCGTGAAGGCTGCCGACGTCGTGATGATCCTGCTGCCCGACGAGCAGATCGCCACCGTGTACAAGAACGACGTGGAGCCGAACATCAAGCAGGGCGCGTCCCTGGCGTTCGCGCACGGCTTCAACGTGCACTACGGCCAGGTCGTGCCGCGCGCCGACCTCGACGTGTGGATGGTCGCCCCCAAGGCCCCGGGCCACACCGTGCGCAACACCTACACCCAGGGCGGCGGCGTGCCGCACCTGGTGGCCGTGCATGCCGACAAGAGCGGCAAGGCGCGTGACCTGGCGCTGTCGTACGCGATGGCCAACGGCGGCGGCAAGGCCGGCATCATCGAGACCAACTTCCGCGAGGAGACCGAGACCGACCTGTTCGGCGAGCAGGCCGTGCTGTGCGGCGGCACCGTGGAACTGATCAAGGCCGGCTACGAGACGCTGGTGGAAGCGGGCTACGCGCCCGAGATGGCCTACTTCGAGTGCCTGCACGAGCTGAAGCTGATCGTGGACCTGATCTACGAAGGCGGCATCGCGAACATGAACTACTCGATCTCCAACAACGCGGAGTACGGCGAGTACGTCACGGGCCCGCGCGTCATCACCGACGAGACCAAGAAGGTGATGAAGCAGGTGCTCAAGGACATCCAGACGGGCGAGTACGCCAAGAGCTTCATCCTGGAAAACCGCGCCGGCGCCCCGACCCTGCAGTCGCGCCGCCGCCTGAACGCCGAGCACTCCATCGAGGTGGTGGGCGAGCAGCTGCGCGCGATGATGCCGTGGATCAAGAAGAACAAGCTGGTGGACCAGACCCGGAACTGAACTGCGTCGTTCCCGCGCAGGCGGGAACCCAGAGCGTTGGAGAAAGCCCGCACTGCGGGCTTTTTCTTTGGGCGCCCTGGATCCCCGCCTGCGCGGGGATGACGGTGGGGCACCGCGGGCGTGATGGCGGTGTGTTCTTTTCGCCACCCGTCCCCCTTACACTTGCCCCATGCACGACGGACACGACGACGAGATGCCTGACGAGGGAGTGGTGGTGCGCAAGCGCCGCAAGGGCATCTACATCCTGCCCAACCTGTTCACCCTGGCCGCGCTGTTCGGCGGCTTCTATGCGGTGGTGATGGCCATGAACGGCCGCTTCGACCTGGCTGCCGCGGGCGTGTTCAGCGCCATGGTCCTCGACAGCCTCGACGGCCGCGTGGCTCGCATGACCAACACGCAGAGTGCCTTCGGCGAGCAGATGGACTCGCTCTCCGACATGGTCTCCTTCGGCGCGGCGCCCGCGCTGATCGCCTACGAGTGGGCCCTGAAGGGCCTGGGCCGCTGGGGCTGGATCGCGGCGTTCGTCTATTGCGCCTGTGCCGCGCTGCGCCTGGCGCGCTTCAACGTGAATACGCAGGTCGTCGACAAGCGCTACTTCCAGGGCCTGCCGTCGCCGGCGGCCGCGGCGCTCGTGACGGGTTTCATCTGGATCATGACGGAGGCCGGCATCAAGCCGTACGACGTGCCCTGGGTCATGTTCGCGGTGGCGCTGTACGCGGGCCTCACGATGGTGACCAACGTGCCGTTCTACAGCTTCAAGGACATCCAGATGAAGAAGAGCGTGCCCTTCGCCGTGATCGTGCTGATCGCGCTGGGCATCGCCGTCATCAACATCCACCCGCCCATCGTGCTGTTCGCGATCTTCGTGGTGTATGGCCTCTCCGGCTACGTGCTGTACTTCTGGCGCAAGGCGCGCGGCGAGCGCGCCAGCGTGATCAGCACGTCCACGGAAGAACCCGAGGAAAGTGGCCTGCATCGCTGAACGCCCTGGATTCCCGCCTCCGCGGGAATGACGGGGAAGTTCTGTGCTACATTGACCCCATGAACCGCATTGCCCTGGCGCTACTGCTATCCCCCCACGGGCGGAGACGGTAGCGCGCGCGCGCAGGAAATTCCCGGATCACGGCCGATGGACATCCCGCGCAAGCTGCGCATGTTCGAGGCGCTGGTGGCGATCGGCTTCAAGGAGATCGAGGTGGGCTTCCCCTCGGCCTCGCAGGTGGAGTTCGACTTCCTGCGCAGGCTGATCGACGAGGACCGCATTCCGGCGGACGTGACCATCCAGGTGCTCACGCAGGCCCGCGAACCGCTGATCCGGCGCACCTTCGAGGCGCTGAAGGGCGCGCGCCGCGCCATCGTCCACCTGTACAACGCCACGGCGCCCGTGATGCGCAAGGTGGTGCTGGGGCTGGACGAGGATGGCATCGTGGCGCTCGCCACCTCGCAGGCGCGCCTGTTCCAGGAGCTCGCCGCGCAGCAGCCGGACACCGAGTGGGTGTTCCAGTACTCGCCCGAGATGTTCTCGGGCACCGAGCTGCCCTTCGCCAAGCGCGTCGTGGACGCGGTCACGGAGGTCTGGCAGCCCACGCCGCAGCGCAAGTGCATCGTCAACCTGCCATCCACCGTGGAGCACTCCACCCCGAACATCTTCGCGGACATGATCGAGTGGATGCACCGCCACCTCGCGCGCCGGGACTCCATCGTGCTCTCGGTCCATCCGCACAACGACCGCGGCACCGGCACCGCGGCCGGTGAGTTCGCCATCATGGCGGGCGCCGACCGTCTCGAAGGCTGCCTGTTCGGCAACGGCGAGCGCACCGGCAACCTCGACCTGGTGAACGTGGCGCTCAACATGTACAGCCAGGGCGTGGACCCCGGCCTGGACTTCTCCGACATCGACGAGATCCGCCGCACGGTGGAGCACTGCAACCAGCTGCCGGTGCACCCGCGCCACCCCTATGTGGGCGACCTGGTCTACACCTCCTTCTCCGGCTCGCACCAGGATGCCATCCGCAAGGCCTTCGCCGCGCGCAGGGAGGGCGACCCCTGGGACATGCCCTACCTGCCGATCGATCCCAAGGACCTGGGGCGCAGCTACGAGGCGGTGATCCGCGTCAACAGCCAGTCGGGCAAGGGCGGCATCTCGTACCTGCTCGAAACCGAGTACGGCCTCGAGCTGCCGCGCCGCCTGCAGATCGAGTTCAGCCAGGTGGTGCAGGCCGTGATGGACGCGAGCGGCAAGGAGCTCTCCGCGCAGGACCTGTGGGAGCTGTTCGGGCGCGAGTTCCGCGTCGGGCAAGCCGGCGTCGTGCACCAGGTGCTGGAATCGGGGCAGGGCGCCGGCGGCGACACCGTGACGCTGTCGGCCGAAGTGCAGCTCGGCGGCCGTGCCATCCAGGTCCGGGGCGCGGGCAACGGCCCGATCGCTGCCTTCGTCGAAGGCCTGGGCCAGGCCACCGGCCAAACCATCCGGGTGCTCGACTACCATGAGCACGCCATCGCATCGGGCGCCGACGCACGCGCGGTTGCCTACCTGGAGCTCCGGGTGGGGGACCGCACGCTGTTCGGCGTGGGCATGGATTCGAACATCGTCTCGGCCTCGCTGAAGGCGATCGTCTCCGGGCTGCAGCGCGCCGGGCTGGGCACGGAACAGGAGGAACAGGCATGGCAGACCAACTGATCATTTTCGACACGACGCTGCGCGATGGCGAGCAATCGCCGGGCGCCTCGATGACCAAGGACGAGAAGCTGCGCATCGCGCGCCAGCTCGAGCGCCTGCGGGTGGACGTCATCGAGGCCGGCTTCGCGGCCAGCTCCAACGGCGACTTCGAGGCGGTGTCCGCCATCGCCCACGCCATCAAGGACTCGACGGTGTGTTCGCTGTCACGCGCCAACGACCGCGACATCTCGCGCGCGGCCGAGGCGCTGAAGGGCGCGGCGCGCGCGCGCATCCACACCTTCATCGCCACGTCGCCGCTGCACATGGAGAAGAAGCTGCGGATGACGCCCGAGCAGGTGCTGGAGCAGGCGAAGCAGTCGGTGCGCTTCGCGCGCAACCTCTGCGGGGACATCGAGTTCTCGCCCGAGGACGGCTACCGCAGCGAGGTGGACTTCCTTTGCCGCGTGCTGGAAACGGTGATCAAGGAAGGCGCGACCACCATCAACGTGCCGGATACGGTGGGCTATGCCGTGCCGGAGCTGTACGGCAACTTCATCAAGACCCTGCGCGAGCGCGTGCCCAATTCCGACAAGGCGGTCTGGTCCGTGCATTGCCACAACGACCTCGGCATGGCGGTGGCCAACTCGCTGGCCGGCGTGAAGATCGGCGGCGCCCGCCAGGTCGAGTGCACGATCAACGGCCTGGGCGAGCGCGCCGGCAACTGCTCGCTGGAAGAGATCGTCATGGCCGTGAAGACCCGCAAGGACTACTTCGGCCTGGAGGTGAACATCGACACCAAGCACATCGTGCCGGCCAGCCGCATGGTGAGCCAGACGACGGGCTTCGTGGTGCAGCCGAACAAGGCGGTGGTCGGGGCCAACGCCTTCGCGCACGCCAGCGGCATCCACCAGGACGGCGTGCTCAAGGCGCGCGACACCTACGAGATCATGCGCGCCGAGGACGTGGGCTGGAGCTCCAACAAGATGGTGCTGGGCAAGCTGTCGGGCCGCAACGCCTTCAAGCAGCGCCTGCTGGAACTGGGCGTGCAGCTGGAGAGCGAGGCCGAGAGCAACGCGGCCTTTGCCAAGTTCAAGGAGCTGGCCGACCGCAAGAGCGAGATCTTCGACGAGGACATCCTGGCGCTGGTGGGCGACGAAGCCGTCACGCAGGAACAGGAGACCTACCGGCTTGTCTCATTGCGGCAACACAGCGAAACGGGCGAGCGGCCGCAGGCCGAGGTGGTGTTCACCGCCGACGGCAAGGAGGTCCGCGGGCAGTCCGACGGCAACGGCCCGGTCGACGCGTCGCTCAAAGCCATCGAGGCGCACGTGAAAAGCGGGGCCGAGATGGTGCTGTATTCGGTCAACGCGATCAGCGGCTCCACCGAGAGCCAGGGCGAGGTCACCGTGCGCCTGCAGAACTCCGGGCGGGTGGTCAACGGTGTGGGGGCGGACCCCGACATCGTCGTCGCCTCCGCCAAGGCCTACCTCAGCGCCCTGAACAAGCTTCACAGCAAGGTGGAGCGGGTCGCCGCGCAGGGGGGCGGCAACGTGTAGATGCAGCCTGGCAACGACCTTAGGGTTACTGCGGATTCCGTACCCGAGCCGTGAAGTTACCGTCCTAAGTGATTGATTATTTGTAACTTTACCCACAGCAGGTACACAGCCGAAGTACACTCGCCGCCAAGGATGTAAGCAGTCTCCTACATCCCGTGACGTCGCTGCCAGGAGTACCGAACTTGATCCGATTCGTTCATGCGATTGCGCTGAGTGTTCTGGCCCTGGCCTTGACCGCGCCCGTGGTCGCCGAAGCCGGCAACAAGCGCGTGGTGAAGAAGCCGGGCACGACGGTCGTGAAGCGTGCCCGCGTCACGAAGAGCTTCGCGCAGGGCCGACGCGGCTATGTCGCCAAGCAGTCCCGCCGCTCCGTCATTCGTCTCGCACCTGCGCGCCCGTCCTTCGGGCAACTCGCCGGCCTGCATGCCACGGAAGACGAACTGGACCTGAGGTCCAGCGTGGCCCTGGTCATCGACCAGGAGACCCAGCAGGTCCTGCTGTCCAAGAACGATTCGGCCGTGCTGCCGATCGCGTCCATCACCAAGCTGATGACCGGGCTGATCATCAGCGAGGCCAAGCTCCCGATGGACGAGACGATCACCATCACCCAGGACGACGTGGATACCGAGAAGGGCAGTTCCTCGCGCCTGCGCGTGGGCACCACGCTCACCCGCGGCGAGCTCATGCACCTGTCGCTGATGTCCAGCGAGAACCGTGCAGCGCACGCCCTGGGCCGTACCTATCCGGGGGGCATGAGCGCCTTCGTGGAAGCCATGAACGCCCGCGCCAAGCTGCTGGGGATGGCCGACACGAGCTATGTCGAACCGACTGGCCTGTCGAGCCGCAACCAGTCGAGCGCCAAGGACCTGGCGCGCCTGGTGGCAGTGGCCTCGAATGACTCGATGATCAGCGAGCTGTCCACGTCGCACGGGCACCAGGTGGCCGTCGGGCGCCGCACGCTTCAATTCAACAACACGAACCGCCTGGTGAAGAACCCGGCCTGGGACATCGGCCTGCAGAAGACCGGCTACATCTCCGAAGCCGGCCAGTGCCTCGTGATGCAGGCCAAGGTGGCGGGCCGCAAGCTGATCATGGTGTTCCTCGATTCCGCCGGCAAACTGAGCCGCATCGGCGATGCCGAGCGCGTGCGGCGCTGGGTGGAGACGCATGCACCGGGCCAGCTGCCTGCGGTGCAGGACGGCAACACGCTGATCCGCCACGTGAGCGGTTGAGCCTCGCGTCATTCCCGCGCAGGCGGGAATCCAGAGCTTCCAGGAAAAAGCGGCCCGCGGGCCGCTTTCTTCATTCCGCGGTCAGGCAGCCATTCTCTGCGTCGGCGGCTTGTACCCGAGCGCCGCCGAAATCTCGTCCGCGGTTGCCTGCAGCTTGCCGAGCCAGCTCTCGTCGAGCCGGTCGGCGGGCGCGGAGATCGAGAGGCCGGCCACCAGCCTGGACTGGTCGTCGTAGATGCCCGCCGCCATGCAGCGCACGCCCAGCTCCAGCTCCTCGTTGTCGCGCGCGATGCCGTACTGGCGCGCCTTCGCGAGCTCGCGCTCCAGGATCGGAAGCTGCGTGATGCTGTTGCGGGTGTGGCCGGCGAGGCCGGTGCGCGTGGCGTAAGCGCGCACGCGCTGGGCGTCGTCCGCGGCAAGGAACAGCTTGCCGGTGGAGGTGAGGTGCAGTGGCGCGCGGCCGCCGATGGCGCGCACCACCTGCATGCCGGAGCGCTCGCTGTACGCTCGCTCGACATAAACGATCTCGTCGCCCTGCCGCAAGCTGAGGTTCACCGGCTGCTGGATCTGCTTGTGCAGCTCGCGCATGGGTAGCAGCGCCGCGTCGCGCACGTTGAGGCGCGCCTTGACCAGGTTGCCCAGCTCCAGCAGGCGCATGCCCAGCCGGTAGCTGCCGGCCTCGGGACGATCGACGAAGCGGCCCGTGGCGAGGTCGTTCAGGATGCGGTGCGTGGTGGACGGGTGCAGGCCGGTCTTCTCGCTGATCTCCTTGAGCGAGATCGCTTCCTCGCGCGACGCCAGCACGTCGATCAGAGCGAACATGCGCTCGATCACCTGGATGGTGGGCGTGGCCGGAGCCTGGGAGTCGGTTTTGCGCATGGCGGAGGTCCTCGGCCGCCATTTTATCTTGTGAAAAGGAAAGCGGTCAGCCGGCCCGTTTCCACTCCCCGTCCTCGAGGACCTCGTGGGGCTCGAAGCGGGCCTTGTAGTTCATCTTCGGGCTCTCGGCGATCCAGTAGCCGAGGTACACGTGGGGCAGCTTGAGGCGGCGCGCCTGGTCGATCTGCCACAGCACGCTGTAGGTGCCGTAGCTCGCTTCGGCGTCGGGCTCGTAGAAGGTGTAGACCGCCGAGATGCCGTCGTTCAGCACGTCCAGGATGGACACCATGCGCAGCGCGCCGGCGCTGCCGTCCGCACGCGTCTCGCGGAACTCCACCAGCCGCGAATTCACGCGGCTTTGCAGCAGGAACTGCGTGTACTGGTCGATGCTGTCGTGGTCCATGCCCCCGCCGGCATGGCGACCGGTCTGGTAGCGCAGGTAGAGGTGGTAGTGCTCCGGCACGAAGCACAGCTTGAGCACGCGCGCCTGCAGCCCAGCGTGCTGCCTGGCGGCGCGGCGCTGGCTGCGGCTGGCCCGGAACTCGTCGACCACGACGCGCAGGGGCACGCAGGCGCGGCAGCCGTCGCAGTACGGCCGGTACGTGAACATGCCGCTGCGGCGAAAGCCGCTGGTGACGAGGTCCGAGTAGGCGTCGTTGTGGATCAGGTGGCTGGGCGTCGCCACCTGCGAGCGCGCCTGGCGCCCCGGCAGGTAGCTGCACGGGTAGGGCGCCGTTGCGTAGAACTGCAGCGTCTGGAGCGGAAGATCCTTGAGGTGCGTCACGCGTCGGGAGGATGCGGCAGGAGTCCGTTCCAGTATACGGGCTCGAATTGCCATGCAGCAGGGGGTCGCCGCGATTCGCCCGCGACGTGACGCACAAATTCCACGCGCGGGATCTCGCGGGCGCCCAGCGATGCGAGGTGGCGCGTGTTCTGCTGGCAGTCGACCATGCCCACGTCCATGCGGCGGCACCACGCCACGAGGGCGGCCAGCGCGATCTTGGAGGCGTCCGGCACGCGCGTGAACATCGATTCGCCGAACACGGCGCGCCCGAGCACGACGCAGTAGAGGCCGCCGGCCAGCTGGCCGTCGATCCAGGTCTCCACGCTGTGGGCAAAGCCGGCGCGGTGGAAGGCCCGGTACGCCTCCACCATGGCCGGCAGGATCCAGGTGCCGGATTGCCCCGGCCGCGAGCTGGTGGCGCACGCCTGGATCACCTCGTCGAAGGCGCTGTCGAAGCGGATCTCGCAGCGCGGGTCCGCGGCGAACCGCACGATGGTCTTGCGCAGCGAGCGGTGCAGGCGGAACTCGCTCGTGTAGAGCACCATGCGGGGGTCCGTGCTCCACCACAGGATGGGCTGGCCTTCGCTGAACCACGGAAAGATGCCCCGTGCGTACGCCCGCTGCAGGCTGTCGATGTCGAGCGCGCCGCCGGCGGCCAGCAGCCCCGGGGCCGGCTGTCCCTCGTCCCACGCGCGGGACGGGTCGGGGAAGGGGTCGCCGGGTTGGAGCCAGGGCAGGTGCATCGGACGGACAGGGGCAGGCGGGGAGCGAATCCCATTGTGCCTGCCGCAAGCGGCGCGAAGCGGCGGGTGGGCGGCGTCCGACATCGTGATTCGCCGCGCTGCCTACAGGCCGGGAGTCCGCCCGGCCTTAGCGTGGGGCTCCCTCCCATCTGGCAGCCGACATGGCCTCCAACGACACCCTGCAGGCGGCGCGCGAGCAGCGCCGCGCCGACCGCTTCGACACCGGCCTGCCGGTGTCCATCGAAGGAGCTTCCGGGCAGACGCACAACGTCAGCGCCCAGGGCATCTACTTCGAGACCGACTCGCGGCAGGAATTGGGCTCGCTGGTCAATTTCACCGTGGAGTTCACCCTCTACGGCCACAAGCACCGGCTGCTGTGCGAAGGCAAGGTCGTGCGGGTGGAGCCGCGCGGTGACCGCGTCGGTGTCGCGGCACGGCTGGTGGCCCCGTTCTTCGACGAGGACCGGACCTCCAGCGAAACCTAGACGCTTCGCAGGCGCGGCCCGGCGTCGCCGCCACCTTGTTCGCCGGCAGAGATCTCCTGTAGCCGCGAATGCGGCATGAGACGCGCGCCGACGCGATAGCCGGTGCCCGCGCGTTCCACGCGCACGACTTCGGCTTCGCAGCGCAGCGGATAGTTGTGGCCGTCGAGCAGGTACTCGATGACGACGTCGATGCGCGCGCCGGGCGCGTACTCGTGATCCGCGAGGAAGGACAGTCCGCTGGTGCTGAGGTCCTCGGTGGTTCCGGGACGGCCATCCACGCGCACGGGCATCGCCGCGCCGAATCGCTCGGCGCCGCGCCGGTCCGCCGGCTTGCCGATCACGACCGGAATGGTGGGACCCGTGGCGGCCATGCTTCCTCCTGCTGTGGTGTCCGCACCTTAGCTTTGGCTCCGGCGTCCCGTGTAGTCCGCGTGCCCGCGGGCGTGTAGGCCTGTGCAGGCGTGCCACGCGAAGGCGCAGCGACTACGCGCCGCGAAGGCCTTTTCCGACAAGGGCGGTCCGGGTGCTTTCCTAGCATGGGCCGCTCGTGTTCAAGGAGCCGCCATGCCCAACGAAACGCGCGATGGACTCTCGCAGGGCGCACCCGTGCTGCTCGCCTGGGGCGGGTCGTCCAGCGATGGCCCGGAAGGCTCCGTGCTCGATGGCGTTCTGATGTGGGCGGCAGGGGGCGCTGGCCTCCTGGTGTGGACTGGCGCCGTGCTCTGGCTCACCGGCTGAGCGGTAAAAATCCGGCGAAGCGCGGCGCGGCTGTGACACACTCGCGGTGTCGAGTCCCGCCATGCACGCATCCCCCTTCCACGACTCCCGATCGCGCCTGCTGCCCGAAGGCCGGCGTTGGGGTTTTGGCGCGCACAGCGTGGTGCCCTACCTGACCAAGGCGCTCGAAGCGCGCCTGGCGGACGACGCCGAGGTCGCGAAGTCCATTCGCAACCCCGTTTTTCCGCACATGGAGCAGGCGCTGCGCGCCTTGCGCCAGAGCAATTAAGCTTCTTCCCTAAGCAAAACTCTGCGATTCCGTGGCGTAAGCCACGTACGCGCGGGCAACCTCTCTTGTAGAGGTTCGCGGCTACACGTAACTTGCTGTGTCACAGATCCAGCAGGAGCTTACATGTTCAAACGCGCTGCCGCTGCCGCATTCCTCGCGGCCACGCTCGGGGGCCCCGCACTCGCGCAGACCCAGCCGATCCGCATCGGCCTCATCTTCCCCCTCACCGGCGGTTCCGCCGACATGGGGCATAGCGCGCGCACGGGGGCACAAGTCGCGGTCGATGAAATCAACCAGGTGGGCGGCTACCTGGGGCGCCCGCTGGAACTGGTGATCCGGGACGACAAGGCCGACAACGACACCGGCCTGAAGCATGCCGAGGAACTGGTGCTGAAGGAGAAGGTGACGGCCACCATCGGCTTCTGCAACACCGGGGTCGCGATGAAGGCGCTCGACGTGTTCCAGTCCAACAGGCACATCCTGATGGTGACCTGCGCCACGGGGACCGCCGTCACCGCCAAATACCCCGCGAAGGACAGCTACATCTTCCGCACCTCCGCGCGCGACCAGCTGCAGACGCAGTTCCTCGTCGACGAGATCGTCAAGCGCGGCCTGACCAAGGTGGCGCTGCTGGTGGACACCTCCGGCTACGGCGACGCGGGACTGAAGGACCTCGAAGGCGCGCTGGGCCGGGCCAACCTGAAACCCGCGGCGGTCGTGCGCTTCAAGGTGGGCGTCCAGAACCTCGACGACGAGATGAAGCAGCTGAAGGCCTCAGGCGCCGACGCCCTGATCGGGTGGACGGTCGGGCCCGAAGAGGGCGTGATCTCCGCCGCGCGCGCGGCCACCGGCTGGAACGTTCCGCAATTCGGGCCCTGGGGCCTGTCCCACAGGTCCGCGTTCGAGGTGTCCAAGGGCAAGGTGGAAGGTGCGCAGATGGTGCAGACGGTGCTGCCGAACATCTTCCTGGAGCGCAACAGCACCTTCCTGCGCAACTATGCCAAGGTGAGCAAGGAAGCGCCCATCGGCTCGATGATGTCGGCCGCGCAGACCTACGACGCCGTGCACCTGCTGCTGCGGGCGATGTTCGACTCCAAGGGAGACCTGGGCTCCGCCTCGCTGAAGCGGGCGCTCGAAAATCCTTCGGCCACCTACCGCGGCGTGGTCACCACGTACGAGCGCGCCTTCACGCCGAACGACCACGATGCCATTTCCGCCAACATGCTGTGGCTGGGCACGTGGCGCAACGGCGAGCGCGGCTACTACTACAAGGAAGACGAGCGCCGCGCGACCATCATCCGCCGCAAGGAGGCGGAAAAGCAGCAGTGAGCGGCGGGCCCGGCTACAGTGCCGGGTGATGAAGATCCTCATCGCGGCGGACGGCAGCCCCTACACCAAGCGCGTGCTGGCCTACCTGGCGGCACATGACGAATGGCTGGGGGCGCAACACGCCTACACAGTGGTCCATGCCGTGCCCGCGATCCCGCACCGCGCCGCGGCGTTCCTGGACCGCGACCAGGCCAGGACCTACTACGAGGACGACGCGGAAATGGTCTTCAAGCCGATCCGCGCCTTCTTCGCCATGCATGGCATCAAGGCAAAGTTCGTGCTGCGCATCGGCCCGCCGGCAGCGACCATCGCCAAGCTGGCGGAGCGTGGCCGCTTCGACCTGCTCCTCATGGGATCGCACGGCCACGGCGCGGCTGCCGGACTGGTGATGGGCTCCGTGGCGACCAAGGTCCTGGCGCTCTGCCAGACACCGGTGCTGCTGGTCCGGTAACGTGTTTGGGGCTTCAGGGGCATGAGCCAGCGCCTCGTCCCTCTCGAAAGACTGCCTGCCACCGGTACCGCGGGCCTGCGTGCCGCGCAGGTCGAAGAGCAACGTGCTTACGGCTTCAACGACATCGTGGCGCCGGCCGCCAGCGGCTGGCGCGTCGTCGCGCGCGACACGGCGCGCGACCCGATGCTGTGGTTCCTGGCGCTGACGGCGGGCTTGTTCGGCCTGCTGGGGCAAGTCGCCGAGGCCCTGACCCTGCTCGTCGCCATGGCGCCGCTGCTAGGCATGGACGCCTACCTGCACAGGCGCACCACCGCGTCCTCCGCGGGGCTGGCGAGCCGGCTGGCCAGTTCGGCACGGGTCCTGCGCGACGGGGCGTGGCGCGACATCCCGTCGCGGGAACTGGTTCCAGGCGACTTGGCCGAAGTGACACCCGGCGGGTACTTTCCGGCCGATGGCCTGCTGGTGTCCGGCCACGGCATCCAGGTGGACGAATCCACCTTGACCGGCGAGTCGCTGCCGGTGGCAAAGCGATGCCTCGAGTCCACGGTGCCGCTGCCCGCCAGCGCATCCGAGGAGCACTGGTGCATGGCCGGCACCCTCCTGCTCACCGGCACGGCCCGGGTGCGCATCGCCTGCATCGGCGGCGAGACGCGGTATGGCGAGATCGTTCGTTCCGCCACGGAGGGCAGCCACGCCGCGACCCCGCTGCAGAAGGCGATCGGCGAACTCGTCGTGGTGCTGCTCGGTGTGGCCGTCGCCATGTGCATCGTCCTTGCGGCCGTCAGGCTGTGGCACGGCCATGGGTGGATCGATGCGCTCCTGAGCGCGCTGACGCTGGCCGTGGCCGCGCTGCCCGAGGAGTTTCCGGTGGTCTACACGTTCTTCCTCGGCGCCGGCGTCTTCCGGCTGGCGCGCAAGAAGGCCCTGGTGCGGCGCGCGGTGGCCGTGGAGAACATCGGCCGCATCACCTGCATCGTGTCGGACAAGACGGGGACGATCACCGCCGGCTCGCTGGTGCTGGCCCACCGGAGTCCGGCCGAGGGCCTGGACGAAGCCTCGGTCCTGCAGGTGGCGACGTTCGCCGCGCGGCCTGACAGCGGCGACCCGCTCGACCAGGCGCTGCACGCCGCGGCAGGGCCGCTGCCGCAAGCGACGAGGCTGTCCGACTTCCCGTTCACCGAAGCCCGGCGGCGCGAGACGGTCATCTGGCGCCTGGCGCCTGGCGAGCCGACGGCCTTCACCAAGGGCGCGCCGGAGACCGTGTTGGCCACCTGCGAGATGGCCGAGCCCGAGCGGGCCGACTGGCTGGCGCGCGTGGAGGTGTACGCGCGGTCCGGGCACAAGGTCATCGCATGCGCCCGGCGTGACATGCCCGCAGGCGCGGCGCTCGACGCCGAACCCGGGGGAGGGTTCCGGTTCGCCGGCTTGCTGGCCTTCGAGGATCCCGTCCGCGACGGCGTGCGCGAGGCCATCGCCGACTGCATGGCCGCCGGCATGCGCGTGGTCATGGTCACGGGAGACCATCCGGCCACGGCGGCCTCGATCGCCCATGAGATCGGATTGGGCGGGGATGGGAAGGTCGTCGTCCTTGCACCCGGCGACGATGTGCGCGCCGTGTTGGGCGCCGCGGGCGAAGTGCACGTCGTGGCGCGCGCCACGCCCGCGCAAAAGCTTGCCCTGGTGCAGGCGCTGCAATCCGAGGGAGAACTCGTGGCCGTCACGGGCGACGGCGTCAACGACGTGCCGGCCCTGCGCCTGGCCGACGTCGGCGTGGCCATGGGCGAGCGCGGTACGCGCAGCGCGCGCGAGGTCGCGCCCGTGGTCCTCCTCGACGACAACTTCAGGACCATCGTCGATGCCGTGGCCGAAGGCCGCCAGCTCTTCCAGAACCTGCGGTTGGCCTTTGCCTACCTGCTGCTCGTGCACCTGCCCCTGGTGATCGGTGCCGCGGCCATCCCGCTGATGGGCCTGCCCCTGCTGTTCCTGCCGATCCACATCGTGTGGCTGGAACTCGTCATCCATCCCACGGCGATGCTCGCCTTCCAGGATCTCCCGGCCGGGGGGCCGCTCGCGCCGGTGCGGCGCCGTCGGCGTGCCCGCTTCTTCTCGACCGAAGCCTGGCTGGGCATGGGCCTCATCGGCGGACTCGCGAGCGTTGCCGTGGTCTGGAGCTATCTCCACGCGCTCGGAGCGGACCAGGACGTCGAGCATGCGCGCGCGATGGCCCTGGCCGTGCTGCTGGCCGCCAGCGCGGGCATCACGGCGGGACTCACGAAGCTGCGCCAGGCGACCGCCCGCTGGCTGGTCGTCGCCACGCTGGCATCCGTTGGATTGCTCGTGCAGCTCCCGGTGATGAGCAGGCTATTGAGTCTCCGGCCGCTGCATGGCTCCGACTGGGCGCTGGTCGCCGTGGCGTTTGCCGTGCTCGGCGTGATGACGCTGGCCCTGGCATCGCGCTTGCGCCGTCACGCGGACTGAGCCGTTGCGCCGGGAAGGCGCCATCCGCCGTTCAGTGGCGGCGCGGATTGCCGGGCCGCGTGTCCTGTCGATTGGGCACGCCGTCGTTGTCCCGGTCGCGGTCGATCCGATTGGGGATGCCATCGTTGTCGCGATCCCGGTCCAGCCGGTTGGGGATGCCGTCGCGGTCCCGGTCGCGATGGCGGCGGCCGTCCACGCGATGGGCCGGGTGGTGACCGTAGTAGCCCGGGTAGCCGGAGTAGCCCGGGTAACCGGAGTAGACGTCGACCGACGTTTGCGGGTAGCCGTAACCGCCGTAGTAGGGGTACGCACAGCCTGCGAGCGCGGCGCATGCCGCGAGGGGGAGGAGGAGTGCTCTCACGCTTGTCTCCAGGAAAGTTGCCTGGGGACTAGTGTGAGTCCGGCAGCGGCATGGCACGCGCTTTACCTGCGACCTTTACCTGAAGGAAACAGAGGCCGAAAGAAAAGCACCTAGCCTTGTGGGCTAGGTGCTTGATTTTTTGGCTCCCCGACCTGGGCTCGAACCAGGGACCTACGGATTAACAGTCCGGCGCTCTACCGACTGAGCTATCGGGGAACAAGCCTGCGATTATAGCGTGGCTTTTGCGCCTTTCCGGCAGCTCGGCCACGCTTCAGCTTTTCGTCAGTCGAACACCGGCGATTCGACGCCCAGCACCTTGTGCAGCTTCGGGCTGGTGGTCGTGTACTGCAGGTGGATCTTGCCCTTCTCGGGGAAGATGATGGGCGCGGCGCCGAAGGCGGCCAGCGCACATTCGTGGAAGCCCGAGAGGATCAGCTTCTTCTTGCCCGGGTAGGTGTTGATGTCGCCCACCGCGAAGATGCCCGGCACGCTGGTCTGGAACTTCTCGGTGTCGACCTTGAGCTGCTTGCGCTCGATGTCCAGCCCCCAGTCGGCGATCGGGCCGAGCTTGGGCGAGAGGCCGAAGAACACCAGCAGCACGTCGAGCGGCACCACGCGCGTCACGCCGTCGGAGCCGGTCACCTTGGCGCCCGTGAGCTTGCCGTCCTTCTCCTCGTAGCCGGTCACCTGGCCGACCACGAACTGCATCTCCATCTGTTCGCACAGTTCATGCATGCGGGCCACGGAGGCGGGCGCCGCGCGGAAGCCGTCGCGTCGGTGCACGAGGATCACGCTCTCGGCCTTGTGCGGGTTGCCGTCGTCGTTGCCGGCGGTGAAATTCAGTGCCCAGTCGAGCGCGGAGTCGCCGCCGCCCACCACCAGCAGGTTCTTGCCGGCGAAGTCGGCCGGGTTCCGCACGCGGTAGAACAGCTGCGAGCCGTCGAACTTGTCGAGGCCGTCCACCTTGAGCGTGCGCGGCTCGAACGCGCCCACGCCGGCGGCGATGAAGATGGTCTTGGTGAGGAAGCGCGTGCCCTTGGAGGTCTCGACGAAGAAGCGGCCGTCGTCCTGCTTCTGCACCACGCTGACCGTCTGGCCCAGGTGGAAGGTCGCGCCGAAAGGCTCGATCTGCTTGAGCAGCGCGTCGGTCAGTTCCTTGCCGGTGCACACCGGGATGGCGGGGATGTCGTAGATCGGCTTGTCCGGATACAGCTCGATCGGCTGGCCGCCGGGATAGGCGAGCGAGTCGATGACATGGGCCTTGATCTCCAGCAGGCCGAGTTCGAAGACCTGGAACAGGCCCACGGGGCCCGCGCCCACGATCACCGCGTCGGTCTCGATCGGGCCATCGTGCGCGGCGGCGGTCTTGATCACTTCTTGGTTCAGTTGTGGTTCCATGCGAATACTAGCTTGCTCCGTTCTCACCCCCTCCCGCGGGGAGGGGCCGGGGTGCGCCCCCTACTTGACCAGTTCGGACAGCTTGCCCGGCTTGTCCTTCCATTCCTCGGCGTCCGGCAGGGCGGGCTTGCGCTTGGTGATGCTCTTCCAGCCCGGCGCGTGCGACAGGTCCGCGTTGAGCTTGGTGAAGGCCACCTGGTCCGCCGGCACGTCCTCTTCCGCGTAGATCGCATTCACCGGGCACTCCGGGATGCACACCGCGCAGTCGATGCACTCGTCAGGGTCGATGACGAGCATGTTGGGGCCTTCACGGAAGCAGTCGACGGGACAGACGTCCACGCAGTCGGTGTACTTGCAGCGGATACATTGTTCGGTGACGACGTGGGTCATTGTGGTTCCGAGGGCTTGGGGGGAAACCCTCGATTTTATTTGTTTTCGATTTTGCCCCTCCTCGCGAGCCCGCGGGGCCGGGAGGGTTTGCTTCAGGTCAACGAACGAGGACCGCCCCGGACGTCTTGTGGGTGGCGGTGTCCACCAGGACCAGCGCGCCCAGTGCGCGCGAGCGGGCATGCGGCAAGGTGGCCAGCGGCTCCTGCAGCGCCAGCTCCACGTGCCCGATGCCGTTGGGCTCCAGGTGGTCCGCTGCCTCTTCGGCGAGGGTGTTCACGTCCAGCTTGTGCACGATGCGCTGGATGCGGGCCTTGACCCAGCGGTGCCCGTGCAGCGCCCAGTACACGCGCCCGGCCACCAGCGGCTCGTCGTCCAGCCAGGCGATCGTCGCCGACAGCTCGCGCGATGGCGCCAGCGCGCCCCGCGCCAGCAGCCAGTCGCCCCGGGAAACGTCCACCTCGCGGTCCAGGACGATGCCCGCGCTGTGGTGCGCGGCCACCGTGCCCGGCTGCCGGACGTGGTCCAGCACCTGGGCCACCTTCGCAACCTGCCCACCCGGCAGGACCGTGACTTCCTGGCCGGGAGCCACGCTGCCCGTGGCGACACGGCCCCAGAACACGCGGCGGCCCTGCGAGGTGTCGGCGGAGGCGGAGAACTTTTCCACCCATTGCACGGGGAAGGCGAAGGCTTCCTCGGTCTCGGCCGGCGTGACGTCCAGGGCTTCCAGCAGCGCCAGCAGGGAAGGGCCCTGGTAGGCGCACCAGCCCGGCCGGGCTTCGACGACGTTGTGCCCCTTCAGCGCGGAGATCGGGATGATCGCCTCGGCTTCGATGCCGGCGGATTCGGTGAAGTTCTCCAGCGCGCCGCGGATGTTGGTGAAGGCCACGGTGGGATCCTCCACCGCATCGAGCTTGTTCACCGCGAACACGATGGCGGGCACGCGCAGCAGCCTGGCCAGCAGCGTGTGGCGGCGGGTCTGCGGCAGCAGGTCGAGGCCGGGGTTCTGCCACTTCAGCTTGGTCGCATCGACCAGCACCACCGCGGCGTCGGCGCTCGAGGCGGCCGTCACCATGTTGCGCGTGTACTGCTCGTGGCCGGGCGCGTCGCCGATGATGAACTTGCGCGCCGGCGTGGCGAAGTAGCGGTAGGCCACGTCGATGGTGATGCCCTGTTCGCGCTCGGCGGACAGGCCGTCGGTCAGCAGCGCAAGGTCGGTCTCGCCGGAGCGGGAGACGGAGGCGAGCTGGTCCTGCAGCACCGCGCGGCTGTCCACCAGCAGTCGGCCGATCAGCGTGCTCTTGCCGTCGTCGACCGAGCCGCAGGTGATGAAACGCAGCGCCGCGTCGTGGCCGGTAGGCGTCGTCGTCATCAGAAATACCCGTCCTTCTTGCGTTTTTCCATCGAGGCGTCGGAGGTCTTGTCGTCCATCCGCGTGGCGCCCCGCTCGCTGACTTCAGCGCCCAGCGTTTCGGTCACGACGTCGGAGGCGTCTGCCGCATCGCTCGCCACCGGGCAGGTGCAGGTGATGTCGCCCACGGTGCGGAAGCGCACGGTGCGGGTGACGACTTCCTCGCCGTCCCTGGGCGGGGTGAGTTCGGTCACCGGCACCAGCAGGCCACGGCGCTCCACCACCGGCCGCTGGTGCGCGTAGTACAGCGAGGGCAGCGCGATCTCCTCGCGCTCGATGTACTGCCAGACGTCCAGTTCGGTCCAGTTGGAGATGGGAAACACGCGGAAGTGTTCGCCCGGCTGCAGGCGCGTGTTGAACAGCGTCCACAGCTCGGGCCGCTGCGCCTTGGGCTGCCACTGGCCGAAGCTGTCGCGGTGCGAGAAGATGCGCTCCTTCGCGCGTGCCTTCTCCTCGTCGCGGCGCGCGCCGCCGATCAGCGCGTCGAAGCGGAATTCCTCGATCGCTTCCAGCAGCGTCACCGACTGGTGCGCGTTGCGGCTCTCGTCGGGCCGCGCCAGGCGCACCGTGCCGCGCTTCATCGAATCTTCCACACTGCGCACGACCAGCTCGGCGCCCAGCTCCTTGGCGCGGAAATCACGGAAGGCCGTGACCTCCGGGAAGTTGTGCCCGGTGTCGATCATCAGCAGCGGGTAGGGGATGCGGCCGGCACCGAAGGCCTTCTCGGCGCACTTCAGCAGCACCAGCGAGTCCTTGCCGCCGGAGAAGAGCAGCGTCGGGCGTTCGAAAGCGCCCGCCACCTCGCGCAGCACGAAGATGGCTTCCTCTTCGAGGGCGTCGAGGTGGCGGTTGCTCACGCGTGACAGCAACCGGGGTTCCGTGCGCGCGTTCATGCGGCGGCCTTTTCTTGTTGATGAACATGCAGGCCGCATTCCTTCGCGGTCTCCTCTTCCCACCACCACCGCCCCGAGCGGAAATCCTCGCCCAGGCTGATGGCCCGCGTGCAGGGCGCGCAGCCGATGCTGGGGAAGAACTGGTCGTGCAGCGGGTTGTAGTCCACGCCGTGCGTGGCGATGTAGTGCCAGACGTCGCCCCAGGTCCAGTCGGCCAGGGGGTTGATCTTGATGCGGCCCTCGGCGTCGGGTGTGTCGATCAGCGCGACGTCGGAGCGTGCCGCCGACTGCTCGCGGCGCAGCCCGGTGATCCAGGCGCGCTGGCCGGCCAGGGCGCGCGACAGCGGCTCCAGCTTGCGGATCGCGCAGCAGGCCTTGCGCAGGTCGATGCTGCGGTACATGGCTTCGTTGCCTTCACGCTGCACGAACTGCACCACGGCTTCCTGCACGGGGCGGTACACCTCGACGGGCGCCCGCGAGGTCGCCTGCGTGCGTTCGAGCAGGCGCAGGGTTTCCGCGTGCAGCGCGCCGGTTTCGAGCACGAAGACCGGGATGTCCAGCTCCAGCCCGTTGACCAGGTGCGTGATCACCACGTCCTCGGCGCCCAGGCTGGAGGCCTGCTTGAGGGGAGCGAATTCCGAGGCCGCACGCAGCAGCAGCTTGCGCGTCTGCTCCAGCTTGGCGTCGAAATCCCGGGTCGGACGGGCATGCAGGTCGATGGCGCCCATGTCAGCCCCGCGCGAAGAGGGGCCGCGGCACGACCACGTCGGCCTGGTAGAAGGCGGCGTAGCGCTCGAACTGGCGCTGCGCATCCGCGGCGTCCTTGCCCTCCTTCAGCACCGCGCTGGAGAACCCCGTGCGCTGCATCTGCACCAGCTGGTCGACCAGCACGTCGCCGGTGGCGCGGATGTCGCCCGTGAACTTGCGCCGGCGCCGCAGCAGGTAGGCCTGGCTGAAGGCGCGGCCGTCGCTGAACTTCGGGAAGTGCAGTTCGACGCGGTCCACGCCTTCGAGCGGGAGTTCCGCCACGTCGGCGTCGTTGGCGACGACCAGCACCTTGAGTTCGGGCTCCGGCCGCACGTCGTCGGCCTGCAGGATCTGGATCAGGCGGTCGGTCACGCGAATTCCCTTTCCACGAATCGGGCGGCGTTGGCGGCGGCCTTGAACGGCTCGTGCCCCACGCGGCGCAGCGTGGCGATGAAGGTTTCGAGGCGGCCGTCGGCGGCCGGCTGGCGCAGCTGGCGGTAGGCGTCGATCAGCGCTTCGATGACGCCCGGCACCTCCTCCTTGGCGAAGGAGGGGCCGACGATCTTGCCCGGCGTGGCGGGGCCGGACAGGTTGGAGCCATTGGAGCCGCCCAGCGTGATCTGGTACCACTCCTTGCCGTCCTTGTCGACGCCGAGGATGCCGATGTGGCCGGCGTGGTGGTGGCCGCAGGAGTTGATGCAACCCGAGAAGTTCAGGTCGATCTCGCCGATGTCGTGTTCCTCGTCGAGGTCCTGGAAACGCTCGGTGATCGCTTCCGCGATCGGCAGCGAGCGCGCGTTGGCCAGCGAGCAGAAGTCACCGCCCGGGCAGGCGATCATGTCGGTGATCAGGCCGATGTTCGCCCGGGCCAGGCCCAGCTTGCGCGCGGCGGCCCACAGCTCCGGCAGGTCGTCCTGGTGCACCCACGGCAGCAGCAGGTTCTGTTCGTGCGTGACGCGCGCCTCCCCGGCGGAGAAGCGGTCCGCGAGCTCGGCGCACGCATCGAACTGGTCCGCCGTGCAATCGCCCGGGTTCTGGCCCAGGCGCTTGAACGACAGCAGGACGGCGCGCAGTTCCGGGTTGCGGTGCGGCAGCACGTTGCGCTGCAGCCAGCGGTCGTACAGCGGATCGGCCTCGGCGTCGGCGCGGATGATCTCGTGCACGCGCGCGTCGGCGGAGCCGCGCAGCGGGCGCCGGATCTCGGGCGCGACGAACTGGGCGGCCACGCGGTCGTACTCGGCCTGCGTGATGGTGTGGGGGGCGCCGTCGATCTCGAGGATCTGCCGGAATTCCTCTTCCACCTTGTCGATGTAGCGCTGGCCCTCGGACTTCACGAGGATCTTGATGCGCGCCTTCCAGGCGTTGTCGCGGCGGCCGTACTGGTTGTACACGCGGATGCAGGCCTCGAGGTAGCTCAGGACGTGCTGCCATTCCACGAACTCGCGCACGGCCGTCGCGATCACCGGGGTGCGGCCCATGCCGCCGCCGACCAGCACCTTGAAGCCCAGCGCCCCGGCCGGGTTCTTCACGAGCTGCAGGCTGATGTCGTACCAGCCCAGCGCCGCGCGGTCTTCCCTGGCGCCGTTGAGCGCGATCTTGAACTTGCGGGGCAGGAACGCGAATTCCGGGTGCAGCGCAGCCCACTGGCGGATGATCTCCGCGAACGGCCGCGGATCGGCGATCTCGTCGGCGGCGATGCCGGCGAGTTCCTCGGTGGTGATGTTGCGGATCGCGTTGCCGCTGGTCTGGATGCCGTGCATGTTCACGCCGGCGAGCAGCTCCATCACGTCGGCCGCCCGGGTGATCGGGATCCAGTTGAACTGGACGTTGGTCCGCGTCGTGAAGTGGCCATAGCCGTACGTCAGCTTCGTGCCCACCTGCCGGTCGGTGCCGGGGACGGGCACGCTGCCGAGCGCCAGCTGCTTGTCCTGGGCGTCCTTCAGCAGTTCCGGATCGGGACGGTCGTACTCGCGCGCCACCTTGCCGAGCGCACGCAGCTGCGCGCTCGAAAGCTCGCCGTACGGCACGGAGATGCGGGCCATCGGGGCATAGCGCTGGATGTACCAGCCGTTCTGAAGACGCAGGGGCCGCAGTTCTTCTTCGCTCAGCTTGCCGGCCTGCCAGCGTTCGAGCTGGTCGCGGAACTGGGCGGCGCGCGCGCGCACGAACTGCCGGTCGAATTCTGTGTATTGGTACATGGCTCGTCGGAAGCACCCTCGAAAGGGGCGGAGCCACGACTGTAGGGATGGGTCTTATGGAGCCAAACTACTTTTTAGTTCGGGCCTTATGGAGATAAGCTTATGCGCGAGGATCGGCGCGGGCTGCCGCGCGGTTTGCTCACGTCGCCGGATAAGGCCGAATGGCGGGCTCAGCCGGAGCCGAGCTGGCGCGCGGCATCCAGCGCCTGCGCCAGGCGCGCCTCGACCGGCAGCGGTTCGCCGTGCAGCCGGGCCGCCAACAGCTCGCCGCACAGGGCCGCGAAGGTCAGCCCGCGCGACCCCACGCGCGGCAGGAAGTGGCCGTGCCCGTTGACCGGGAAGGGCGGCAGCGCTGCCGCATCGTCGCCGTGCGCCGCCCACGTCACCTGGCCGCGCACCGGGTGCAGGGCGATGCGTCCGTCCAGCAGCGGTGCGCTCTGGATCGCCGCGGCCACGACCACCAGCGGCGCTTCGGCGATCGCATTCCCGTGCAGATCGAGCAACTGCCAGTCCGGGCCGTTGCGCGTGATGCGGGCGACGCGGCGTCCGCCGACGAATTGCACGCCCGGCTCGCGCAGCCAGGAGCGCACCAGCGCGGCGGGTTCGATCCACGCGGCGTTCTCGTGCCACCACGCCGGGGTGTCCGCCGCGAGGCCCGCCGCCGATTTCTGGGCCGCCGATGCTTCGCGGCTCCACACCCCCAGCGCATCCCCCAACGCGGGTAGCGGGCGGGCGTCGTCTCCGCGCCATTCGAGCACGCCGGTCGCTTCCCATTCGAGGCGTTCCGCCAGCCGCTGCCGCGCTTCCTGCAGCGCGAGGCGCACGCCCGCGCGGCTCAGGCGGGACAGCAGGTTGTCGTCCGGGGACTGGTGGGGCGCGAGCAGGCCCGCGGGCAGGGCGGAAGCACCCGACGCCGGCGCGGCCGCGGCGTCGAGGACTCGGACCTTCCAGCCGCGCCGCGCGAGGCTGGCGGCTGCCGCGGCCCCGGCGAGGCCGGCGCCGATCACCACGGCATGGCCGGGGACCACGGCGGTAGCGTCCTGCAGGCCCTTCACCTGCCACGCGGGCGCGTAGCGCGCGAACAGCCCGTCTCGCCCCGGCACGGGGCTCTCGAGTTGCCAGCCGCAGGTCTGCAGGTCCTGCCGCAGCGAAGCGTCGGCCGCGGGCGTGGAAAGGCTAGCGTCCCGGCGGCACAGCCGCGTGATCGCCTTCAGCGTCGCAAGGTCCGTGGGATGGAGGCCATCGAGGAAGACGCCGTCGGCCCGGAAGTCGAGCTCCCGCAGCATGGCAGCCGCCTCGCCCACGCACAGCGTGAGCAGCACGCGGCCCCCTTCGAAGGCCAGCCGATGGAAGCCTGGGACCAGTCCTCGCCACTGGGCGCGAAGTGGCCCGCAGAGCGCCTCCAGCTCCGGGAGGCGGCACAAGTCCGCCGGGTCCGCGGGGCGAGGCTCGATGGCGACGAAGTGCAGCAGGCCGGGGCGCTGCGGATCCTTGCGCCACGCATCCCAGGCCGCCAGGAAGTCGCGGCCCGGCCCGAAGCCCATCGCGAGGATGCGCCACTGGCCGCGCCCCGCCCAGGCGGCGGGCTGCATCATGGCCTTACGGCGTGGGCGGCACGTAGCCGGCCGCCTGGTCGGCGCCGGCGCCGAAGAAGTGGTTCTCCATCTGGCGCTTGAGGTATTCGCGGGCGCGCTGGTCCGCCAGGTTCAGGCGGTTCTCGTTGACCAGCATCGTCTGGTGCTTCAGCCAGCCGGCCCAGGCTTCCTTGCTCACGCTCTCGTAGAGGCGTTTGCCCAGTTCGCCGGGGTAGGGGGGGAAGTCGAGGCCTTCGGCCTCGCGGCCGAGTTTGATGCAGTGGACGGTGCGTGCCATTCACGGCTCCTGATTAGCTTATGGGGATATGGAACTGAAAACTCTGTCGTTCCAGTCGTGCTTCGCGGCTCCCAGAATGCGCCCACCAACGACGGGACGCCTCCATGAGCCTTCGACGCGACTTTATCAAGATTCCCCTGGCGCTCGCCGCGGCGGCCGGGCTTGGCCTCACCGGCCTGCCTTCGATTGCGCAGCCGCTGCAGCTGCTCAACGTCTCCTACGACCCCACGCGCGAGTTGTACGTGGAGTTCAACGCCGCGTTCGCGAAGTACTGGAAGGCGAAGACGGGGCAGGACATCCAGGTGAAGCAATCGCACGGCGGGTCCGGCAAGCAGGCGCGGTCCATCATCGACGGGCTCGACGCCGACGTGGCGACCCTCGCATTGGCCGGCGACACCGACGCCCTGGTGAAGAACGGCGGCTGGATCAGGCCGGACTGGCAGAAGCGCCTGCCGCACAATTCCTCGCCCTACACCTCCACCATCGTGCTGGTGGTGCGTGCCGGCAACCCGAAGGGCATCAAGGACTGGGACGATCTCGTGAAGCCCGGCGTGAGCGTGATCACGCCGAATCCCAAGACGTCCGGCGGCGCGCGCTGGAACTACCTCGCGGCCTGGGAATACGCGAAGCGCAAGTACGGCGGCGACGAGAAGGCGAAGGAGTTCGTGGCGAGGCTGTACGGCAACGTGCCGGTGCTGGACACGGGCGCGCGCGGATCGACGATCACTTTCGCCCAGCGCAACCAGGGCGACGTGCTCATCGCCTGGGAGAACGAGGCCTGGCTGCTGGAGAAGGAGTTCGGCGCCAGGTTCGACGTCGTCGCGCCCTCCATCAGCATCCTGGCAGAACCCGCCGTGGCCGTGGTCGACAAGGTCGTGGACCGCAAGGGCACGCGGGCCGTGGCCGAGGAATACCTGAAGTACCTGTACTCCGAGGAAGGCCAAGACATCGCCGGCAAGCACTTCTACCGGCCGGCCGTGTCGCAGAAGGCGCAGGCCAGGTACGCGAAGCAGTTCCCAAAGCTGGAGCTGTTCACGATAGCCCAGGCCTTCGGTGGCTGGGAGCCGGCGACCCGCGCCCACTTCGCGGACGGCGGGTCGTTCGACCAGATCTACACGAAGAAATAGGGCGACTCAGGCGCGCAGGGCTGCCTGGCCCTCGTTCGCGGCTTCCGGCGTCAGCGCCTGGATCGCGCGCTGCGCGGCTTCCATGCCCTGCGCCTTGCCCGCGTCGCCCATCGCCAGTCCCTCGGCGCGCACGATGCGGATGTCCGTGACGCCGAAGAAGCCCAGCACGGCCTTCAGGTAGCTCTCCTGGTGGTCCATCACCGATGCGTCCCCGTAGGCACCGCCGCGCGTGGACACGATGACGACCGTCTTGCCGCCGGCCAGGCCCTGCGGTCCCTTCTCGGTGTAGCGGAAGGTGCGGCCCGCCTGCGCGATGCGGTCGATCCACGCCTTCAGCTGGGAGGGGACCGAGAAGTTGTACATCGGAGCGCCCAGCACCACGACGTCGGCGGCGAGAAACTGGCTCACCAGCTTCTCGGACAGCGCGTTCTCGCCCTGCTGCGCGTCGGTCAGCCCTTCGGCGGCAATGCCCAGGCGAAAGCCCAGCGAGTCGTGCGCCAGGTGCGACGGCGCATCCGCCACGAGGTCGAGATACTCGACTTCGACGTTGGGGTGGGCGGCCTGCCATTGGGCGGCGGCGCGGCGGGTCAGTTCGCGGGAGGCGGAGTTCGCGGCCAGCGGGCTGGAGTCGATGTGCAGCAGTTTCATGCTTCAAGTATGAGGGTGCAACGATCGTTTGATAAGAATGCAAAATTGCACTAGATTGTCCCAACGATGGAACGATCATGCAGGACCTGAACGACATGCTCTTCTTTGCCGAGGTCGTCGACCACGGCGGTTTCGCGGCGGCGGGGCGGGCACTGCACATCCCCAAGTCCAAGCTGTCGCGCCGCGTGGCCGACCTGGAAGCACGGCTCGGCGTGCGCCTCCTGCAGCGCACCACCCGCAAGCTGTCCCTCACGCAGGCCGGCGAGATCTACCACCGCCATTGCGTCGCGATGCGTGAGCAGGCCGAAGCCGCCGACGAGGCCGTGGCGCAGGTGCAGACCGAACCGCGCGGCACCGTGCGCGTCACCTGTCCGGTCACGCTGGCGCAGACCACCATCGGCCCCATCCTGCCGCGCTTCCTGGCCGCGCACCCGCAGGTGCGCGTGGACATGCAGGTGACCAACCGCGTCGTCGACCTGGTGCAGGAAGGCGTGGACGTGGCGCTGCGCGTGCGCGCCAGCCTGGACGACGGCGGCAGCCTCGTCATGAAGAACCTCGGGCGCACGCACGGCGTGCTGGTCGCCAGCCCGCAACTGCTGCAACGCTTCGGCCAGCCCGCGTCGCCCGAGGAGCTGCACCACCTTCCGACGGTGGCGATGAACGCCGCCGACGGGCGCGCGAGCTGGCGGCTGGTGGGCCCGCGCGACGCGGAGTTCGAACTGCAGCACCACCCGGTGTACACGGCCAACGACCTCCTGTCGCTGAAATACGCGGTGGCGCAGGGCACCGGCATGTGCGTGCTGCCGGACTACATGTGCACCGAGGAATTGCGGCGGCAGGAGCTGGTGCCGGTCCTGCGCGGGTGGGCGCCGCCGGTGGCGATGGTCCTCGCGGTGTTTCCGTCGCGCCGTGGTATGGTCCCTGCGGTCCGCCGCTTCCTCGATTTCCTCGGGGACAACGTGGCGGGCGAACGCATCGTGGGGGCCGCATGAGGATCCTGCTGCTGTCGCTGTCGTACCTGGTGGTGTTCACCCTGGGGTTCGGCCTCGGGGTGTACCTGCTGCCCATCCTCTCGGCACCGCCCGCGCCCAGCGCGGCGGAGGTGCAGGCGGCGGCACGGGACCGCATGTTCACCGCGCGCTTCCGGCGCGACCTCGCGGGCAGCGACCTGTTCCACTGGGGCGAGGGCGTGGTCACGCTCACGCGCGATGCCATCGTCTTCGACGGCCGCCTGGCGCCGGGCCCGGCCTACAGGCTGTACCTCGTGCGCGGCGTCGTCGAGACGGAAGAGGCTTTCCGCCGCGTGAAGGCGGCGTCGCTGCCGGTGGGCGACATCCGGACCTTCGAGAACTTCATCGTGCCGCTCGCCCCCGGCACGCCGCTGGAGGACTACGACACCGTGCTGGTGTGGTGCGAGTCCTTCTCGCGCTTCATCACCGCGGCGAAGTACCGCTGACCGCGGCGGCGTCCACCGCCTCCAGCATGGCGCGCTGGTACACCTCGAGGTACTGCATCGCGCTGTCGTCCCAGCCGAAGTGCCGGTCCATCCCGTTGGCCTGGATGCGGCGCCACTTCTGCGGCTCGCGCCAGGCACGGAATGCGCGCGCCAGTGCGTCGTCGAGGCCGGCGGCATCGCACCCGGTCATGATGAAGCCGGTGCCGCGCGCCGGATCGGCGCTCGCATCGGTGACGGAGTCGAGCAGTCCGCCCACCGGTCCCACGATGGGCAGCGTGCCGTAGGCCTGGCTGTACATCTGGTTGAGGCCGCAGGGCTCGAAGCGGGAAGGCATCAGGAAGGCGTCCGAGCCGGCTTCGATCAAGTGCGCCAGCGCCTCGTCGAAGCCGAGCGTCACCGCGATGTGCTTCGGGTGCTTCCTGGCTGCATCGCGCAGCGCCTGCTGCAGCGCCGGCTCGCCGCTGCCCAGGACGACCAGCTGCGCCCCCGCCGAGACGATGCGCTGCAAGGCGCCGAGCACGAGGTCCACGCCCTTTTGCGGCGTGAGGCGGCTCACCATCGCCAGCACCATGGCCTTGGCGTCGGCGGGCAATCCCACGCGGGCCTGCAAGGCCGCCTTGCAGGCTGCCTTGCCCTGCAGGTTTTCGCGGCTGAAGTGCGCGGGCAGCAGCGGGTCGCTGGCCGGGTCCCATTGCTGCGTGTCGATGCCGTTGAGGATGCCGTGCAGCCGCGCGGCGCGCGCGCGCAGGATGCCGTCGAAGCCCACGCCGTGCGCCGGCGTCTGGATCTCGCGCGCATAGCTGGGGCTCACGGTGGTGATCGCGTCGGCGAACTGGATGCCGGCCTTCAGCATCGACAGGTCGCCCCAGAACTCCACGCCGTCCATGCCGCGCCAGTGCAGCGGCACGCCCAGCAGGTCGGCGCTGCCCATGGGGAACACGCCCTGGAAAGCCAGGTTGTGGATGGTGAGCACGCTGCCCGCGGTCTTGTCCTCCGGACTGATCAGGCGGTGCTGCGCCAGGTACAGCGGCGCCAGTGCGCAGGGCCAGTCGTTCGCGTGCACGACGTCGGCGATCCACCCGCGCAGGGGCGAATGCACGGTGCCCAGCAGCGCCGCCACGCGCGACAGCATGCCGAAACGCATGGCGTTGTCGTGGTAGTCGCGCCCGCTGCTGTCCACGTACGGGCCGCCCGGGCGCTGGTACAGGCTGGGACACGCCAGCAGCAGCAGGGTGACGCCACTGGGAAGCTTCACCGGCACGAGTTGCGCCGCCGGCCAGGGACCGTAAGGCGGCAATTCCACGCCGTCGCCGATCTCGCCGGCGACCTTCATGCCCTTGTACGCCGGCAGCAGGATGTGCACGTCGTGGCCGAGGCGCGCCAGCGTGGCGGGCAGCGCCGCGCTGACGTCGCCCAGCCCGCCGGTCTTCACGTAGGGCGCGCACTCCGGCGTCGCAAAGAGGATCTTCATGCCGCGGCCTCCGCCTCCGCGACCAGCACCGCGAAAGGCAGCCCGCCGGCGCCGGCGAACAGGCCCTGCAGGTCCAGGGTGGGTTCTTCGTCGTTCGAAAGGGTGGTGTCGGCGCCCGTGAACCAGTTGCGCCAGCGGCGGAAGCGCCGCGCCGTGGCGGCGTCGAGGCCCTCGATGCGGGTGCCGTCCCACAGGGCGGGCGACCACCGTGCATCGTCGCCTTCGCACAGGGTCCAGGTGAGCCGCGCCACGACCACCAGCACGGCCTCGCGCTCGTGCACGCGCAGGAACGCAAGGGCGTGTTCGCCGGCCGGTCCTTCCACGGTGAGCGGCACGTAGCCGGCCTGGCGGAACAGCGCGCTGCGCTCCCGCCGCAGGCGCAGCAGCCGCCAGGTCACCAGCTGCTTGATGCGGCCGTCGGCGGCATCGCGGTGCAGGGCGTCCCAGTCGGCTTGCGACGGCGCGCCCCTGCGATACATCGCCGCTATGCCCTCCAGGCCGCTGGCGAGGGCGGCGTAGTCGACCGGCCGGCGGTTGTCGGGATCGACCAGGCTGAAGTTCCAATGCTCGCAGCCCTGGTACACATCCGGCACGCCGGGCACGGTGAACTTCAGCGCGACCTGCGCCAGGCTGTTGCGGAAGCCGAACGGCGCGATGCGGGCGGTGAACTTCTGCAGTTCGTCGGCGAAGGGGCTCGGGCCCGCGCGCAGCACGCCGTCGACGTAGCGCTCGACCGCTTCCTCGTAGGCTCCATCCGGGCAGACCCAGCTGGTGTGCAGCTTCGCTTCGCGGATCGCCTTGCGCATGTAGGCCTGCACGCGCTGGCGCAGGTCTTCCCGCTGGGCGTCGTCCGGCGCCTGCGCCGGCCACAGGCCCACCAGCGTCTGGAACAGCAGCCAGATGTCGTTGTTGGCCGGCCAGCTCTCCTTGGGCGTGCGGGTGAGGTACAGCTGCGCCCAGCCCGAGAGCCGCAGCAGGCAGTCTTCCCACTGCGCGGGCATTTCCGACAGGACGTGGATGCGCGCGCGCAGGTCCTCGCCGCGCTTGCTGTCGTGCGTGGAGGTTCCCAGCAGGCAATGCGGGCGATGGCGCTGCCGCCGCACGTTCTCGAAGTGGAAAGCCGCCAGCGACACGCCGAAGCTGCGCGGATCGGCCCCCACTTCGTTGAGCGACACCAGCGGCAGGTAGCGGTAGAACGCCGTGTCCTCCATCGCCTTGGCCGTGACCGGCGCGGTGAACTGCTGCCAGCGCGCCAGGAAGCGCTCGCGGCCGGCCTGCGGGAGGTTGGCCGCCTCGCCCTCGCCGAGCAGGACTTCGCGCAGGTGCTGCAGCACCGTGGCCTCGGACTTGCCGAGGCGCCGTTCCGCGGCGGCGATCGCCCAGTCGATGTGGCGCCGGTCCATCTCGGTGGCGGTGACTTGCGTGCGCAGGTAGGTGCGGTAGACCGGGAAGGCCGCGGCCACCTCGGCCAGCGCGGCACGCAGGCGGTTGCGGGTGAAGTCGCAGCGCCGGCGGTTGCCGCGCGTGAGGCGGTAAAGCGTGTGCGCCAGCCAGTTCAGCTCCGAGTACAGCGAGGTCTCGATGATGAGCTTCTTGCACTCGTAGAGGATGGCCTCGAAATCCGTGGGCGCGTCCGTGAAAGCATGGTAGGCCGCCAGCATCGCGTTCTCGTTGCGCGGCTCCACGAACAGGCCGTTGACCAGGCTGCCGAAGCGATAGCCGGTGTCGCCGTGCACCGGCCATTCCTCGGGCAGGGCCTCGTGCTCCGCCTGGATCTTCTCCACCACGAGGTACAGCGCGCGCGGCTGGTGTCCGCCGACTTCCGCCTGCGCGGCATAGCGTTGCTGCAGCGTCTCGAAGTAGGCCCGTGGATCGCTCAGGCCGTCGGGGTGGTCGATGCGCAACCCGGTCAGCATGCCTTCCTGCAGCCAGTGCAGCACCTTGCGGTGGGTGGCCTCGAACACTTCCGGGCGTTCCATGCGCAGGGCCGCCAGCGTGTTGACGTCGAAGAAGCGCCGGTAGTTGACGTCGTCACTGGCCACCCGCCAGTCCGCCAGCCGGTAGGCCTGGGTGGAGATCAGCTTCTCCAGCGCGTCGAAGCTGCCGGGCTCGCCGGGCGTGCCATTGAGCCTCTGGACGCAGGACTCGATCCAGCGCGCCAGCCAATCGTGGCGCGATGCCAGCCGCGCGAGTTGCCGCTTGAAGACATCGGCGTCGCGCACGCGCACGCGCCGCGCCTCCGGATCGGGGTCGTCGCGCGATGGCAGCTTCGCCAGCGCATCGAGCAGCGCCCCGATGACGGCATGGCTGTCGCCTTCGCTGTCGTCGCGTGCGGGCGGCGCCGGCAGGGCCGCGAAGATCGCCGGATAGCTGCCCGGGTCGATCGGGAACCGGTGGTCCCAGTAGCGCAGGCGGAATTCGCCCGCGTCCGCCTCGAAGTGCAGCTGGATCTCGCCGGCTTCCAGCACCTTGCCGAAATGGTCGCCCAGCACCGGCAGCAGCACGCGGCCGGCCATCTCCGGCTGCGCCGGATGCCACTCGATGTCGAAGGTCTCGGCGTGCGACGAAGAGCGTCCGTGCTCCAGCACGTCGAGCCACCACGCGTTGTCCGCCTCCAGCACGCCCATGTGGTTGGGCACGATGTCGAGGATCTGGCCCATGCCGCTGCGCCGCAGGGCGTGGCACAGGCGGCCGTGGGCCGCGGCGTCGCCCACTTCCGGATTGAGCGCGCCATGGTCCACGATGTCGTAGCCATGCGTGCTGCCGGGGCGCGCGCGCAGGTAGGGCGAGCTGTAGAGGTGGCTGACGCCCAGGGCCTTGAGGTAGGGGACGGCCCGCGTGATGTCTTCGAAGGTGCAGCCCTTGTGGAACTGCACGCGATAGGTGCCACAGGGCACGCTCGCCGTCTCCAGCCCGGGCAGCTCCAGCGGCGCGTTCTGCAGCGGCTGCGGACCATGGCGCTCGGCGCGCAGCACGGCGGCGAGCGACGACCAGCGTGCGTCGCTGCCCAGCCCCTCCACGGTCACGGGGAGCTTGCGCCTCCAGTTGGGGAAGCGGTCTTCCGTGGTGCCGGGCACGTTCACCTGCAGCAGCTGGCCGGTGACGTCCTCGAGCTGCACGCCCACCAGCCAGCAGGGGGTGCGTGCCAGGTAGGCATAGACGGCGTCGACGAACGCCTGGGTCGCGTCGGGCAGCGAGGTCGGCTGCGCCGATGCGCCTTCGGGCAGCAGGTCTTCGCGCTGCAGCGCCAGCAGCAGCCGCGCGCGGTCCTGCGCGCGTTGCAGCACCTGCTCCTCGCGCGCGGCCTGGTCGGGATAGAGCCCGAGCCGCGCGGACAGCTCGATGTCCTCCCCCAGCCAGAAGCCGCGCAGCGTCGGCAGGTCGTGCGTGCTGACCACGGCCAGCGCCTTGGCCTGCCACTGTGCCGGGCGGCGGAATCCGCCGTCGTCCTCGCGCTCGAACAGCAGCGGCTTGTACGACAGCAGGCTGCCCTCGCGCATCGCCTCGCGCATCTTGGGCGCCACGTTGCCCAGGTCCTCGCCGATCACCATGCACTCGTGGCGCCGACTCTCCAGGGCGAGCAGGCCCATGAGGTCATCCAGCGGGTACTCGACGTAGGTGCCGCCATCCGGGCCGGTCCAGAACAGGCGCATCAGCGCCATCACGTGGTCGAGCCGCAGGGCGCCGCAGTGGCGCATGTTGGCGCGCAGCGTGTCGATGAAGGGCTGGTAGCGCACCGCGCGCAGGCGCTGCGGGCTCCAGGGCGGCAGGCCCCAATCCTGCCCCTGGGGTGCCAGCGGGTCGGGCGGCGCGCCGGCGTGCATGCCCAGCGCGAACACCTCGTGTTCCATCCAGGTTTCGGCGCCCCCGCCGTTGACGCCCACCGCGAGGTCGCAGTAAAGGCCGATGCCCATGCCGCGGGTGCGCGCGTAGCGCTGGCAGGATTCCAGCTGCACCTCGGCGAGCCACTGCAGCCAGAAGCGGTAGCGCACGTCGGAGGCGTGCTGCTCGCGGAACGCCTGCACGGCGGCGCCGTCGGGATCCTTGAACTCCTGCGGCCACGCCGGCCAGCCCCACACCGCCGCGTCCTTGCGCGCCAGGTGTTCCTGCAGCGCCTCGAAGAGCGCATGCCGGCCGAGCGTCGGCTCGCGGTCGCGCATGTAGGCCATGAAGTGCGCGCCGCGCGAACGGTCCTTGTCCAGCTCGTGCTGCTCGAAGTGGCGCCAGAGGATGCGCAACACTTCCTCCTTGGCCGCGGCCACTCCCGCATAGTCGACCATCTCCGCTTCGCGCAGCGCCTGGAGGCGATCCTGGAAGCCCTCGGACTGCACGCGCTCGGCGGCCTCTTCGCAGCCACCCAGGTCCACCAGCGTCTGCACGTCGAGGTAGATCGGGTTGAGCGCCTTGCGGCTGGAGGGGCTGTAGGGGCTGGCCGCCGCGGGGTTGTCCGGGAAGAGGGCGTGCAGCGGGCTCAGGCCGATGAACGATGCGCCCTGGTGCGCGGCGGCGTCGCACAGGCGCCGCAGGTCGCCGAAGTCGCCGATGCCCCAGTTGCGCGCGGAGCGCAGGGCATACAGCTGGATCGTGCAGCCCCACCAGCGCTCGCCCTGCTGCAGGCCGGGCGCCACGTGGCAGTGGCGCGGCACGATGGCCACGCGGCAGTATTCTTCCCGCGGCGCGCCCTCGAGCGTGAGGCGGTAATAGCCGATCGCCATGCCCTCGGGCAGGGCAACGGCTGCCTGCTGGAAGCTGCGTTGCAGCTCGCCGGACGCCACGTCCTGCCCGGTGTCTTCCGTGACGAGGCGCCAGCGTGCGCCCCCGTCGTCATGGCTGGTCCAGCGCAGGGGCGCGACCTCTCCCTCGCGCGCCACGTGCACGGGCGGCAGGCCGAACCGCTGCGCGACGAGTTCGCGTCCATCTCCGTGCATCGCAGCCACGGCACGTTGCAGCACGGCCTCGGGGACGATTTCCTCCTTGCCCCAGAAGCCGTGGTAGCGGTCGGAGACGCCGAGCCGCCGCGCCTGTTCCGCCAGCGAGACGGGTAGCGCGTCCGCTACGGAATTCATAGCGTGATCTCCTCGCCGAGCGTCCATCGGGCGGCGTAGGCCGGCCAGGTGCCACGCGGCGTGCCGGCCGGCCAGCGGTGCGCGAACACGAGTTGCGCTTCCACGGGGCCGAGGTGCTGCGCTTCCACCTGCAGCGGCTCGGCGCCCAGGTTCAGGTCCAGGCACAGCATCCTGCCGTCTTCATAGCGCCACTGCACGCTCAGCCCGCGCTCGCCGATGCGCTGCGCCGAGTGCTTGCCGGTCAGCAGCTGCGCCTGCCGCGGCGTGATCCATTGGCGGCGCGCGGCGAGGGCGGAGCGCACCTCCTGCAGGCGCGCCTGTCCGGTCCCGGAACGCGCGCCCGCTGGATCGGGCCGGCTGCGGTCGAAGGTGTCGCTGCTGCAGGGGTCGGGCAGGTCCTCCGCGTGCTCGTGGCCGAACTCGCGCTTGCGGCCGGCCCGCACCGCGTCGCGCAGTTCGCCTTCCCAGTCAGCGAAGTACAGGAAAGGCTCGCGCGCACCCCATTCCTCGCCGAAGAACAGCATCGGGATGGCGGGCGTCAACAGCGCCAGCAGCGTGGCCAGGCCCGAGGCTTCGGCGGGCACCAGCTCGGACAGGCGCTCGCCGCGCGCGCGGTTGCCCACCTGGTCGTGGTTGTGCGCGAAGTTCACGAGGGCCGACAGGGGCTGCGCGGGCGCGGGTTGCACCACCTTGCGGGCGCCGCCTACCTTGCGCTGCGAGCCCTCGAAGATCATGCCGTGCGTGAAGCAGCGGGCCAGCAGGTCCAGCGTGTCGTCGCCGTAGTCATGGTAGTAGCGCTGCGTCTCGCCCGTGAGCGCCACGTGCACCACGTGGTGGAAGTCGTCGTTCCACTGCGCGTCGTAGAAGCCGTGCATGGGCGTGGGCGCCAGGAATTCGTGCCCGTTGTCCTCGTTCTCCAGCACCAGGTGCACGTGGCGGCCGGCCGTCGCGGTGCGCACGCGGTCCGACAGGTCGTGCAGAACGTGCCGCGGGCTGTCGTCGCTGATCGCATGCACGGCGTCCAGGCGCAGCCCGTCGAAGCGGAACTCCTGCACCCAGTACAGCGCGTTGTGGATGAAGAACTCGCGCACCGTGTCGCTGCCCGGCCCGTCGAAGTTGATCGCCTTGCCCCACGGACTCTCCTTGGTCTGCGAGAAGAAGGGCTCGGCGTAGGCATGCAGGTAGTTGCCGTCCGGGCCGAAGTGGTTGTAGACCACGTCGAGGAAGACCATCAGGCCGAGGCGGTGCGCCTGCTGCACGAAGCGCTTGAGGTCGTCGGGCGTGCCATAGGCGGGATGCGGCGCATAGGGCAATACCCCGTCGTAGCCCCAGCCGAAGCGGCCGGCGAAGCTGGCCACGGGCATCAGCTCCACGGCCGTGACGCCCAGGTCCGCCAGTTCCTGCAGGCGGCGTCCGGCGGCGGCGAAGGTGCCCTCCGGCGTGAAGGTGCCCACGTGCAGTTCGTAGAGCACCGTGTCGTGCCAGGGCCGGCCGTTCCAGCCGCCGTCCCACTCGAACCGGGCGGGATCCACCAGGCAGCTGGGGCCGTGCGGCCCTTCGGGGTTGTGGCGCGAGGCGGGGTCGGGCACGAGCAGCTCGCCGCCGATGCGCCAGCGGTACAGCGTGCCCGCGCCGGCATGCGGCACGCGGCACTCCCACCATCCCTTCGCGTCGGCTTGCGCAGGATGCAGTTCGGGCGCGGTGCCGGCGGCTTCGATGGCGAGCTCCACCTGCTGCGCCCCGGGCGCCCAGAGGCGGAACACGGCGCCGCCGCCGGGCTGCAGGCGGGCGCCGAAAGGCATTTCGTGCTGGCATCGCATGGAAACTAGGACTCCTGGGGCGCCTGCGTCAGCAGCGCCATCGAATGCGAAAGCAGTTCCAGCTTCGCCTGGGGGGCGAAGCGGGGGGCGTCTGGCTCCTCGAAGTAGCCTTCGCCGGTGTCGATGCGCAGGGCCCACTCGCCCTCGTGCGCCGGCACTTTCGGCAGCGTGAAGATCGCATCGTGGCCGGTGGCGTTGAACACCAGCAGCACGGACCGGTTGGAGCGCGTCTCGGGGTGCATGGGTGCGAAGCGCGCGTCCAGCACGGCAGCCACGCACCGCACCGCCGGATTGGTCCACTCCTCCTCGGTCATCTCCAGGCCCCACACGCTGTACCAGCCGATGTCGCGGCGCCCGTCGCCGTCGCGCTGGCCGGTCAGCCAGGCGTTGTGCCGCAGCGCGGGCAGTTCGCGGCGCAGCCGGATCATCGCGGCCGTGAAGGCGATCAGCGGATCCTCGCGGCGCGCCGCGCTCCAGTCGAACCAGCTGACGGCGTTGTCCTGGCAGTAGGCGTTGTTGTTGCCGCCTTGCGTGCGGCTCATCTCGTCGCCGCCCAGCAGCAGCGGCACGCCGCGCGAGGAGAAGAGGGTGGTGAGGAAGTTGCGCTTCTGCCGTTCGCGGAACGCAAGGATCTCGGGATCGTCGGTCGGCCCTTCGGCGCCGCAGTTCCAGCTGCGGTTGTGGCTCTCGCCGTCCCGGTTGTCCTCCATGTTCGCCGCGTTGTGCTTGTCGTTGTAGCTCACGAGGTCGTTGAGGGTGAAGCCGTCGTGCACGGTCACGAGGTTCACGCTGGCGCGGGGGCCGCGCCGCGAAGGTCCGTAGATGTCCGAGGATCCGCACAGTGCCGCTGCGAAGTCGCCCAGGCTGCCTTCCACGCCGCGCCAGTAGTCGCGCACGCGGTCGCGGTACTGGCCGTTCCACTCGCTCCACCCCGCGGGAAACCCGCCCACCTGGTAGCCGTGGTCGCCCAGGTCCCAGGGTTCGGCGATCAGCTTCACGCGCCGCAGCACCGGATCCTGCGCCACCGCCGAGAGGAAGGGGCTGCGGTGTTCGTAGGCGCCGCTCGCGTTGCGGGCGATCGCGGGCGCCAGGTCGAAGCGGAAGCCGTCGACGTGCATCTCCTCCACCCAGTAGCGCAGGCTGTCCATGACCAGCCGCAGCATCGCCGGATGGCTGGCGTTGAGGGTGTTGCCGGTGCCGGTGAAATCGAGGTAGTGGCGGTGGTCCTCGGTGAGGCGGTAGTAGCTGCGGTTGTCGATGCCCTTGAACGACAGCGTGGGCCCCAGGTGGTTGCCCTCGCAGCTGTGGTTGTAGACCACGTCGAGGATCACCTCCAGGCCGGCCGCATGCAGGGCCTTCACCATCTCGCGGAACTCGTTCGGGTCGCCGCGGCTGAGATACCGCGGCTCCGGCGCGAAGAAGCCGATCGTGTTGTAGCCCCAGTAGTTCGACAGGCCCAGGTCGATCAGGCGGCGTTCGTCGTTGAAGGCCTGCACCGGCAGCAGTTCCACCGCCGTCACGCCCAGCTTCTTCAGGTGCGCGATGGCCGGCTCGGAGGCCAGGCCCAGGAAGGTGCCGCGCAGGGCCTCGGGGATCTCGGGCATCTGTCGGGTGAAGCCGCGCACGTGCACCTCGTAGAAGACGCTGTCCTCCATGGGGATGCCCGGATGCGCGTCGTCGCCCCAGTCGAAGGCGGGATCCACCACCACGCACTTGGCCGCGTAGGCCGCGTTGTCGCGGGTGTCCATGTGCAGGTCGCGCTTGTCCTGCCCGAGGGGGTAGCCGTACTGCCAGGGCGCCCCGTGCAGGCGGCGGTCCAGCGCCTTCGCGTAGGGATCGAGCAGCAGCTTGTAGGGATTGCAGCGCCAGCCGTGGTGCGGCGCATAGGGGCCGTGCACGCGCACCCCATAGCGCGTGCCGGCCGCCACGCCCGGCACGAAGCCGTGCCAGACGTCGTCGGTGCAGGCGGGCAGGACCACGCGGCGCTCCGCGTTCTGCTCGTCGAAGAGGCAGATCTCCACCCGCTCGGCGGTGCTGGCGAAGACGGCAAAATTGACCCCGCCGTCGCGGAGGGTGGCTCCCAGCGGCCAAGGCCGGCCCGGGGGGCAGGCGGACGGCGGGGATCCGGCTTCTGCCGGGGGGCTGCTGGCGCGGTGCGCTGGGGACTTCTCGACGGCTCCCGCCGTCATGCAAGAACCTCCATCCGTGGCACGGACCCGCCCAGCGGCGCCTTGTCCATCGCCGCGAGGAAGGGCGACGCGGCCTTGCGGGCCGGGAAGGCGCCGGCGGGCACCACCACGATGCCCGAGGGCGTGACGTGGAAGCGCTGGCGGTCCTGCTCGAGGTCGAAGCCGATGCGCGCGTCAGGCGGGATGTCGTTGTCCTGGTCGATGATGGCGCGCCTCACCTGCGCGCCGCGGCCAATGCGCGAGCGCTCCATCACGATGCAGTGCTCCAGGTGGGCGCCGCGCTCCACCAGCACGGAGCGGCGCAGCATGGCGTGGTCCAGCGTCGCGCCGTCCACGATGCTGCCGGAGCCCACGACCGAGCGGTTGATCACGCCGTTCTCGATCTGCGCGGATTCGGCCTGGTCGGGGCTGGCGTAGATCGGCCAGTGCCGGTTGGTCATGCGGAACTTCGGCTGCGCGCCCAGCGTGTCGAAGTGCGCCTGGAAGTACGCGTCGATGGTGCCTACGTCACGCCAGTACGCGTGCTCCTCGTAGGGCTCGGTGCCCTGGATCTCGTTGGTGGCGAAGTCATAGGCCACGAGCTTGTGGGACTTCACCATGGAGGGCAGGATGTGCTTGCCGAAATCGGTCTCGCCGCTCTCGTGCATGCGCTTCAGCTGCCGCAGCAGCACGTCGGCGTTGAAGATGTAGTTGCCCATGGAGGCCAGCGCGTGGGTGCGGCTGCCCGGCATCGGCCGGGTGGACTTCGGCTTCTCCTTGAAGTCCGTGATGCGGTGGCTGTCGTCGATCTCCACGATGCCGAACTGGTCGGACTCGCGCAGTTCCACCGGGATGGTGGCGACGCTCGCATGCGCGTTGCTCTTCACGTGGAAGTCGATCATCTGCCGCACGTCCATGCGGTAGATGTGGTCGGCGCCGAACACCGCCACGATGTCGGGCTGCATGCTCTCGATCAGGTGGATGTTCTGGAACACCGCGTCGGCCGTGCCCTGGAACCAGGCGGGGCCGTGGCGCATCTGCGGCGGCACCACCGTGATGAAGTGCTGCGGCATGAAGCGCGCCATCGTCCAGGTCTGGCGCACGTGCTCGATCAGCGACTGCGACTTGTACTGCACCAGCAGGTACGTGGAGTAGATCTCCGAGTTCACCAGGTTGGACAGGACGAAGTCGACGATGCGGTGCTTGCCGTTGAAGGGCACGGCAGGCTTGCAGCGGTCGGCCGTCAGCGGATGCAGGCGCGAGCCTTCGCCCCCGGCCATCACGAAGGCCAGGACATTTCTAGTGGCGGGCATGAAGGATTCCCTCGTTGGTATCGGTCGGTGCGATCGGGCGGTTGCAGAGAAGCACGGTCCCCAGCGGGGGAACGGTGACGTAGGCGCTGGCCGGCCAGCCGCCTACCGGATGGGGCGTGGCCTGCACGCGCCCGAGATTGCCCACGCCGCTGCCGCCGTAGATGGCAGCGTCGCTGTTCAGAAGCTCGTACCAGGTGCCCGTCTCGGGCATTGCGACCCGCAGGCCGGTGCGCGGTTCCGGTGTCAGGTTGACGATGGCGACGACCTGCGCGTCGCCGGGGCCCGCGCGGCGCACGAAGGTGAGGACCGTGGGTTCGTGCCGTTCGCAGGGCAGCCAGCTGAAGCCCTGGCTCTCGAAATCGTGGACGTGCAGCGCCGGCAGGTTGCGGTAGGCGGCATTGAGGTCCGCCACCCAGCGCGCGATGCCCGCGTGGTAGGGCCGGGCCCAGAGGTGCCAGTCGAGCGTGCGCTCGTGGTGCCACTCCTCCATCTGCCCGAACTCGCCGCCCATGAAGACCAGCTTCTTGCCCGGATGCGCCCACATGAGGCCGAACAGGTTGCGCAGCCCGGCGAAGCGCTGCCACTCGTCGCCCGGCTGGCGTGCCAGCAGGCTGCCCTTGCCGTAGACCACCTCGTCGTGCGACAGCGGCAGGATGAAGTTCTCGTGGAAGGCGTACACCGCGGAGAAGCGGATGTCGTCGCCGTGCCAGTGGCGGTAGAGGTGCGGCCGCGACACGTAGCGCAGCGTGTCGTTCATCCAGCCCATGTTCCACTTCATGCCGAAGCCGAGTCCGCCGTCGTGCACGGGCCGCGACACGGCGGGCCACGCGGTGGACTCCTCGGCGATCATGTGCACGTCCGGGAACTGCGCGTACACCGAGGTGTTGAGGTCCTGCAGGAAGCGCACCGCGTCGTGGTTCTGGTTGCCGCCGCGGTCGTTGGGGATCCATTCGCCGTGCTTGCGGCCGTAGTCCAGGTACAGCATGGAAGCCACGGCATCGACGCGCAGGCCGTCGAAGTGGTACTTCTCCAGCCAGAACAGCGCATTGCTGATCAGGAAGTCGCGCACCTCGTAGCGGCCGTAGTTGAAGATCAGGCTCTGCCACTCGGGATGGAAACCCTGGCGCGGATCGGCGTGCTCGTACAGCGCGGTACCGTCGAAGCGGGCGAGGGCGTGCGGATCGGCCGGGAAGTGCGAGGGCACCCAGTCCAGGAACACGCCGATGCCCTGCTGGTGCAGCGTGTCGACGAACGTCATCAGGTCCTGCGGCGTGCCGTAGCGCGAGGTGGGCGCGAAGTAGCCCGTGGTCTGGTACCCCCAGGAGCCGTAGAACGGGTGCTCGGTGATGGGCATCAGCTCCACGTGCGTGAAGCCCATGTTGTGGCAGTGCACCGCGAGGCGCTGCGCGATGTCGCGGTAATTGAGGAAGCGGCCGTCCTCCTCGCGCTGCCAGGAGCCGAGGTGGACCTCGTAGATGGAGATCGGGCAGTGGTGGCCCTGGCGCTGCCAGCGCGTGTGCATCCACTGCTGGTCGCCCCATGCGTGGGAAAGGTCCCAGATCTGCGATGCCGTGCCCGGCGGGTGCTCCATGCGGAAGGCGTACGGATCCGCCTTGTCCATCCAGTGGCCGTGGGCGTCCTGGATGCGGAACTTGTAGCAGTGCCCCGGCTGGGCCCGCTCGATGAAGCCGCTCCAGAGGCCGCTGCCGTCGTCGAGGCGTTGCAGCGGCTCGCAATGCCAGCCGTTGAAGCCGCCGATCACGCCCACGCTGCGAGCGTTCGGCGCCCACACGGTGAACCAGGCGCCCCGCTCGTCGGGATGGGCGCCCATCACCTCGAACTGGCGGTGATGGTGGCTTGCGCGGCGCTGGGGCGCCTCCGTGCGCGCAGGGGCGGGAGGAGCCCTCTCCTCTTCGGGCAAATGGGACTTCATG